>CAZFVH010000013.1:0-14798 GCA_964522465.1 uncultured Rubrivivax sp.
CGAACGAGCGAACGAGCATCGGCCTGGCGACCGTCCCCGACGACATCAAGGCATCCAGAGGAGGAGACCCCGCATCGACCACGACGCTTCCACCCCCGACCCGATCCCCATGTTCGACCCCAGCCGCCCTGCCCCATCCACACCCGGCGACGCGGCACATCCGTAGGAGACGCAGATGATCTGCAAACGCAAGCTTCTGGCGCTGAGCGCCGCCATGACCCTCGCCGGCTTCACCTCGATGGCGCAGGCGCAGGAGATCTACATCCCCCTGATCTCGAAGGGCTTCCAGCACCAGTTCTGGCAGGCCGTGAAGAAGGGCGCCGACGACGCCGCGCGCGACTACAAGGTCCGCGTGACCTTCGAGGGTCCCGAGACCGAGCAGATGGTGGACAAGCAGATCGACATGCTGTCGGCCGCCCTGGCGAAGAACCCGAAGGCCATCGGCTTCGCCGCCCTGGACAGCAAGGCGGCGATCCCGCTGATGCGCCGCGCCAAGGCCGCCAACATCCCGGTCATCGCCTTCGACTCCGGCGTGGACAGCGACATCGTCTTGACGACCGCGCAGACCAACTCCAAGGCCGCCGCCGCGCTGGCCGCCGACAAGATGGCCGAGAAGATCGGCAGCCGCGGTGAGGTCGCCGTGATCGGCCACGACCAGACCAGCACCACCGGCGTGGACCGCCGCGACGGCTTCGTCAACCAGATCAAGGCCAAGTACCCGAACATCCGGATTGTCGATGTGCAGTACGGCGGCGGTGACCACCTGAAGTCGGCCGAGATCGCCAAGACGCTGCTGCGCGCCCACCCCAACCTCAAGGGCATCTTCGGCACCAACGAAGGCTCGGCCATCGGCGCCGGCAAGGGCATGAAGGAAGCCGGCAAGAGCGGCATCGTCGTCATCGGCTTCGATTCCGGCAAGGCGCAGAAGGACATGATCAACGACGGCACCATCGCCGGCGCGATCACGCAGAACCCGGTGGGCATCGGCTACAAGACGGTCGAGGCGGCGGTCAAGGCCCTCAAGGGCGAGAAGCTGCCCAAGGTCATCGACACCGGCTTCTACTGGTACGACAAGACCAACATGAACGACCCGAAGATCGCCGCGGTGCTGTACGACTGACAGGACCTCGGAGCGTCTGAAGAAGGCGGGGAGACCCGCCTTCGCGAAGGCCGAAGGGCGGGCAGACCCCGCCCTTTTTGCCGTCTGCGCGCCACGCATCCGGCGCGCGATGCACCCGGCGCCCGTGCCTGCGCCGTCGTCCGTCAGGCCTCGAACACGTGCAGCGCTTTCCGGTGCGCGGCGATGTAATCCCAGTCGTAATGCACGCCCAGGCCCGGGCCGGTGGGCACGGGCACGCACCCGTCGGCACCCACGCACTCCAGCGCGTCGGTGTAGCCACAGGTGTAGACCGGGGGCATCGCGTTCGGGCAGTCGGGGCCGACCAGTGCGACCTCGTAGAAGTTGGAATTGCGCATCGCGTTCATGCAGTGGCGATGCGCGGGGCCGCTGGCGTGGATCTCGCAGTCCAGGCCCAGGGCCTCGGCCAGATGGGCGATCTTCATGCAGCCGGTGATGCCCATGTCGTACTCCGGGTCGGCGCGGACGAAATCGGTGCCGCCGGCGATGATGAAGTCGGCCTTGGGCTCCACCCCGCGCACATGCTCGGTCTGCAGGATGGGCGTCTTCAGCATCTCGCGCAGCTTGCGGTGGCCGAAGGCCGACACGCCGCTGTCGCGGTACGGGTCCTCCAGCCAGAAGTAGCCCCATTCGTCGCAGGCGCGGCCCACCTGCAGCGCATCGGCGAAGGTGCGCAGCTCGCAGGCCGGGTCCAGCATCAGCGTCATGCGGTCACCCACGGCGCGGCCGACGTGGCGCACGTTCTCGGCCTCCTCGCGCACGTCACCCTCGTTCCAGCCGTGGATCTTGAAGCCGCGGTAGCCCAGGTCGAAACACTGCTGCGCGAAGGCCGCGAAGGCCTCCTTGCTGTCCAGGCCGCCGGTGCGGTCGCCGTGGTAGGTGGAGGCATAGGCCTTCAGACGGCCGCGGTAGCCGCCGAGCAACTGGCTGATCGAGGCGCCGAACTTGCGCCCGGCCAGGTCCCACAGCGCGATGTCGATGGGCCCGTGGCCGTAGTGGTCGTACTGGCGCAGTTCGCGCTTGAAATCGTCATAGATCTGCTCGCGGTGGTCGGCGTTGCGCCCCAGCAGCAGCGGCGCCAGCGTCAGCGTCTGCGCCAGCGCCGGCTTGGTGCCGCCCCACAGCGGCACGTACTCGCCGTGCGTGCCGTCGGCGCAGCGGATCACCACCGCGTACTTGGTGAGCTCGATGGACGCGCCCTTGCGGTAGGTGATGCTCGCATGCGCGCCCCCACCGGCCAGGTGCAGGTTCTTCGCGAGGAAGGTGAATTCGTGGACTTCGACGCGATCGATCAGGCTCATGGCAGGGGTGGCGTCAGGGGTTGTGGGACGGGACGGGACGGGACGGGACGAACGAGTCGAGTCGAGTCAGGTCAGGTCGGATGGACGCGATTGCGTCAGGCCCATGGGCTCGCCGTTGGCGCGGCTGCCGCGCGGTCCGGGCGCACCTGCACGAGGGTGCACCGGCGCAGGGCCGGCGACGCCATCAGAACCTCGGCCGCGTCGGGTCGAAGTCCGGGCGGTGCTTGCGCATCTCGCTGGCGTCGTCGCGACGGCGGATACCGCAGTCCAGGAAGTTGCGGTGCAGGCGCGCCAGCGCCGCGCGGTCCAGCGTCACGCCCAGGCCCGGCCCGGGCGGCGCGACCAGGCTGCCGCCGCGGATCTCGAGCTTGCCACCCTCGATCACCTCGTCCTCCTGCCATGGGTAGTGCGTGTCGCAGGCATAGGCCAGGTTGGGCAGCGTCAGGCCCACATGCGTCATTGCCGCCAGGCTGATGCCCATGTGCGAGTTGGAGTGCATGGAGATGCCCAGACCGAAGACCCGGCCGATGGCCGCGAGTTGCTGCGTGGCGCGCAGCCCGCCCCAGTAGTGGTGGTCCGACAGCACGACCTGCAGCGCCTTCAGTTCCACCGTGCGCGGCAGGTGGCCGAAGGCAATGGTCACCATGTTGGTGGCCAGTGGCATGGGCGCGAAGCGTGCGACCTCGGCCATCTCCTCGAGCGTGCCCACCGGGTCTTCCAGGTATTCCAGCAGCCCGGGTTCGGACAAGGCCGGCATCACCCGGCGCGTGGTCGCCACCGACCAGCCGCCGTTCGGGTCGATGCGCAGCGGGTGCTGCGGGAAGGCCGCACGCAGCGCGCGCAGGCCCTCGATCTCCTCCTCGGGCTCGAACACGCCGCCCTTGAGCTTGATCGAGCCGAAACCGTAGACGTCGACCATGCGTCGGGCCTGTTCGACCATCTCCGATGGCGTCAGCGCCGAACCCCAGTCGTCCACCGGGTAGCCCGGGTCCTCGTGGTGGCGCGGGAACTTGTAGAACAGGTAGGCGCTGTAGGCCACGCGCTCGCGCACCGCCCCGCCCAGCAACTCGAACAGCGGCCGGTCGGCGATCTGGCCCTGCAAGTCCCAGAAGGCGACTTCGAAGGCGCCGAGCGCGCTGGCGCGCGCCTTGTCGCCGCGCGGCGGGTAGGGCGCGCCGATGTCCTCGTCACCACCCACCTTCGCGTAGACCTTGCGCGTCAGCCCGTTGAGGTCATGCGGGTCCAGCCCCACCAGCGTCGGTGCGATCGCCTGCAGGTGCGCCAGCGTGTCGGCTTCGCCATAGCTCTCGCCCAGGCCAATGCGACCGGCGTCGGTCTCGACCTCGATGATGCTGCGCAGCGCCCAGGGCTGGTGCACGCCCGCGACGTTCAGCAGCGGCGGGTCGCGGAAGGCGATGGGCGTGACGCGGACGTCGGCGATGCGGTCTTTCATGCGGAAGGTTCCGTCGTGGAAGGAGGCTGCAGCGTTAGCCGTAGCGTGGCGGTGAGCGATTGCCCGGGCTGCAGCCAGCACGTGCCCGTGCCCGGCACACCGCGCGCGTCCAGGTTGAAGCCGTCGGCCACATGGGTGACCGGCTCGATGCACAGGTAGCGTCCGTCCGGTGGGCGGTGCAGCACGAGGTGCGACAGACCCTCGCCGGGCTGCATCCACAGCGTCACCCCCTCGGGCAATTCGACGCTCAGCGCACCGGCCCAGCCGGACAGGTAGTCGGTCAGCGTGCCCGGACGCAGCAGGCGCGGCGGGTCATAGCCCTCGTCGGCGCGCAGCGCGCGGGCGTGCGTGGCCAGGAAGTCCGGCGTCTCGGGCCAACTTGTCGTGGCCTGGAAGCCGAGCCGGGCCGACGGCACGTGCCGCAGATAGGGATGCCAGCCCAGGCCGGCGGGCATGGGCCGCGCGTCGGCGTTGGTGATCTCCAGGACCAGATCCAGCGCCGAGGCCGACAGCGCGATGCGCTGGGTGGCGCGGTAGTGCCAGGGCCAGGCACCGCAGGCCGGGCTGTCGAGCGCGAGCGTGGCCGACGAGGGGGTGTTCGACGCGACGACCCACGCCAGCCCGTGGGCGTTGCCGTGCAGGGTGTGCGGACGCGCATCGGGGTGGGGGTCGAGCGCGACCTCACCCTGCGGCGTCTGCAAGCGCGCACCCGCGATGCGGTTGGAATACGGCACCAGCGGGTAGATCCCGCCCTTGGCCCAGCGCTGCGGGTCGACACCGGGCTCGGTATACGGGAACAGCACCGGGACCGGCACGCCCTGGTCCGAGACCAGCGTCAGATCGCACACCCGGGCGCCAGCCGCCGGCCGCAACAGCGCGCGGGCGGCGCCGGCGCGCAATTCGAGGTCACGCATAGCCGGTCGACCCGTCGGGCTTCAGCGGCACCGAACGCTCCCAGTGGACGTATTCCTCGGTGCCGAGAAGCGTCTCGTCGATCTCCACGCCCCAGCCCGGGCGGTCCGGGCGCAACTCCAGATAGCCGTCCTTGGGCAGATACGGGTCCTTGACATACCAGGCGCCCTGCAGCCGGTCGTCGGCCTTCATCGTCGAGTCGCTGCCGTAGACATAGGCCGCGCCGTGTGGCAGCCGGTACTCCAGGATGCGGAAGTTGGGCTGGGTGGCGCAGAAGTGCACGTTGATCGCGGTGGCCAGCGGCCCCATCGGGTTGTGCGGCGCGACGCTAACGAAATGGGCCTGCGCCAGCGCGTTGATCTGCAGCATCTCGCTCAGGCCGCCGACGACACAGATGTCGGGCTGGATGATGTCGCAGCCGCGCACCTGCAGCAGGCGCAGGAACTCGAAGCGGCTGTACAGCGACTCGCCGGTGGCCAGCGTGCAGTGCAGCTGGCGCTTGAGCTCGCCCCAGGCCTCGAAGTTCTCGGGCCGCAGCGGCTCCTCGAAGAACAGCGGGTCGTAGGGCGCCAGCGCATTGCCCAGCTGCGCCGCCTGCGTCGGCTCGAAGATCTTGGCGTGGGCGTCGAAGGCGAGTTCGTAGCGCGGGTCCACCGTCTCGCGCAGCCGCGCAAAATAGTCGGCCGAGGCCCGCACCACCTCGCCCCAGCGGTGGCGGTGCATGTCGATGCGCCAGGGGCTGAGCTTGAAGGCCTTCAGGCCCCACTGCGCATGCAGCGCGTCCATCTCGTCGCGCGCCTGCGGCACGTCGGGCGCGGTGTACAGCCCGGCATAGACCTGCACCCGGTCGCGCACCTCGCCGCCCAGCAACCGGTACACCGGCACGCCCAGCGCCTTGGCCGAGATGTCCCACAGGCAGTGGTCGATGGCGGCGATGGCTGCCAGGCCCAGCGCGCCGGGCGGGAAGCGGGCCTGCTGCATCAGGTAATGCGTGATCGCCGTCACGCGGCGCGGATCACGCCCCTGGATGAAGCGCGTGAGGTACTCCAGCAGCGGGAACAGCGCCTGGTCGGGCCCGTGGTTGTAGCACTCGGCCCAGCCGGTCAGGCCGTCGTCGGTGTCGATGGCGACAATGACGCGGGGACGGTTCTTGTCGCGCGACATCCAGGCGCGCAGGCGGTCGATCTTCATGGGGCGGCTCTGGGGATCGGGGGGCGGCGGGCCGCTCAGTGCGGCTTGAAGTAGCGCGCGTGCGGCAGCCGGGTCTGGACGTAGACGTGTTCGTCGAAGGTGCCCTCGACGTAGGAGCCCGAGGCGCGCGTGATCGGCACCGAGACGTTGGCCTGGCTGGGGAAGCGCGCGACGAAGGCCTCGTCGATGTCCACGCCCAGCCCGGGCCCATCAGGCACCCGCAGGAAGCCGTCCTGCGACAACGGGTGCGGGATCACGGTGCGCGCCCGGCCCTCCCAGTCGTCCTCGACGCGCTCGAGGAACAGCGCGTTCGGGATCGCCGCCATCAGGTGCAGCGCCGCGTACTCGGCCACCGGGCCGAGCGAGCCCGAGTGCGGCGCCATCATGATGTGGTGCGCCTCGGCCATCGCAGCAATCTTCTTCATCTGCGTCAGGCCGCCGGCGCGCCCGGTGTCGGGCTGGGCAACGTCGATCAACTCATGCTCGATCAACTCCCGCAGGCCGTAGACCGTGGCCATGCGCTCGCCCGCGGCCAGCGGCACATGCGCGGCGTCACGGATGCGCCGATAGCCATCGAGGTTCTCAGGCGCGATCGGGTCCTCGATGAAGAGCAGGTGGTAGGGCTCGAGCGCCCGCGCCAGCCGCGCGGCATCGCCCGGCGTCAGCCAGGGCGGGCCGTGCAGATCGATCATCAGGTCGATGTCGTCGCCCACGGCCTCGCGCAGCGCAGCCACGCGCCGCACCGGGTCGGACACGCCGCCGCACTTCAGCGCCTTGATGCCACGCGCCTTGAGCGACAGCGCCGCCTCGGGCGTGTTGGCGTGGGCGTAGATGCGCACCTTGTCGCGCACCTGCCCGCCCAGCAGGCTCCACACCGGCACCCCGAGCACCTTGCCCTTGATGTCCCACAGCGCCATGTCCAGACCGGTCATCGCGCCCGATCCGACCGTGCCGGTCATGCCGTGGCCCATGATGGCCGTCATCATCTTCTGCCACAGGCGCTCGATGTGCTGAGGGTCCTCGCCGATCAGCAGCGCCTTCAGGTCCTGCACCGCCGTCTCGATCACGCGCGGCCAGCCCGAGCACTCGCCGATGCCGGTGACGCCCTCGTCGGTGTACACCTTGACGAACAGCCAGTTGCGCGTGCCGGTGATGTTGCCCGAGAAGCGCCCGGCGCCGAAGCCGCCGTCGGTGGCGTAGCGCTGGGGGTCCGGTGCCCCCACGTGCATCAGGAAGGTCTTGACGTCGGTGATCTTCATGGGCGGCTCGCGCCCGCGGCAGCCGCCGGGGCCTCGTAGCGGAAACGCTTGTGGATGCTGCGCTGGCGTGGATCGGGCCGCGGGATGGCCGACAGCAGCGCCTGCGTGTAGGGATGCTCGGGCCTGTCGCAGACCTGCTCGGTCTCGCCCGCCTCCACCACCTTGCCGCGGTGCATCACCGCCACACGGTCGCAGAAGTAACGGATCACGGCGATGTCGTGGCTGATGAAGATGAAGGACAAGCCCAGGTCGTCCTGCAGCTTCAACAGCAGGTCCAGCATCTGCGATCGCAGCGAGACGTCCAGCGCCGAGGTGGCCTCGTCGGCGACGATCAGACGCGGGTTCAGCGCGATCGCGCGGGCGATGCCGATGCGCTGGCGCTGACCGCCGGAGAAGGCGTGCGGGTAGCGCTCGCGCCAGTCGGGGTTCAGGCCCACCTGCTCCAACAGCCGGGCAACCCGGTCGTCCAGGTCCCGGCCCTGGGCGATGCCGTTGACCAGCAGCGGCTCCCCGATGATCTGCGCCACCGTCATGCGCGGGTTCAGCGAGCTCACCGGATCCTGGAAGATCATGCGCATCTCACGCCGGCAGCGCTTGAGCGTGTCCTTCGAGGCCTGCATCAGGTCCACGGTGCTGCCGTCGGTCTGGCGGTAGATGATCTGCCCGGCGGTCGGCTCGTATACGCGCAGCAGGCAGCGCCCCATGGTCGTCTTGCCGGAGCCCGATTCGCCGACGATGCCCAGCGACTCACCCGGCTGCAGCGTCAAGGACACACCGTCCACCGCCTTGGTGAGGTTGCGGCCCTGGGTGAAGTGCATGGCCAGGTCTCGAACCTCCAGGATGGGCGGCGTGGCCGGGTCGATCGGCGGGCGCGCCAGGCGCAACTCGGCCTTGCGTCCCAGCCGCGTGACCGAGCCGATCAGCATCTGGGTGTAGGGGTCCTGGGGGTTGTGGAAGATCTGGTCCACCGAGCCGTTCTCGACGATGCGGCCGTGGTTCATCACGATGACGCGGTCGGCGATCTCTGCCACCACCCCCATGTCGTGGGTGATGAACATCACCGCCATGCCGTGCGACTGCTGCAGGCGCCGGATCAGGTCCAGGATCTCGGCCTGCGTCGTCACGTCCAGCGCCGTGGTGGGCTCGTCGGCGATCAGCAGCGCGGGGTTGCAGGCCAGCGCCATCGCGATCATCACGCGCTGGCGCATGCCGCCGGAGAACTCGAAGGTGTAGCGGTCCACCGCCTGCTCTGGCCGCGGGATCTCGACCTGACGCAGCAGCTCGATGCAGCGCTCGCGGGCCTGCGCCTTGCTCATGTCCATGTGCAGGCGCAGCACCTCGATGATCTGGTTGCCCACCGTGTGCACCGGTGACAGCGAGGACATCGGCTCCTGGAAGATCATCGAGATCGTCGAGCCGCGGATCTCGCGGATCTCGCGACTGCGCGCGTCCAGCTTGGCCAGATCCACCGGCGCGCGACCTGGCGCGTTCAGCACCATCGAGCCCGAAACGATGCGTCCCGGCGCGTCCACGATCTGCAGGATGGAGCGCGCGGTGACGCTCTTGCCGCTGCCGCTCTCGCCGACCACGCACAGGGTCTGGCCGAACTCGACGTCGAATGACACGCCGTCCACGGCCTTGACCACGCCGGTGCGCACCGGGAAGTGCGTGTGCAGGTCACGCACGGACAGCAGCACGCCCTGGGGGCGGCCGGAGGCTTGGGGTTCGCTCATTTGTTGTAAGGGTCGGACGCGTCGCGCAGGCCGTCACCGAGGAAGTTCAACGCGATGACGGCCACCACGACCGCGGCGCCGGGCGCGAACAGCCAGGGCGCGGTGGCGATGGAGCGGATGTTCTGCGCCTCGCGCAACAACACGCCCCACGAGATGGTCGGCGGTTGCAGCCCCAGGCCGAGGAAGCTCAGCGAGGTCTCGGCCAGGATCATCGCCGGCACCGCCAGCGTGACCGAGGCGATGATGTGGCTGGCGAAGCTCGGCAGCATGTGGCGGAAGATGATGCGGGATTCCGACACCCCGTCGAGCCGTGCCGCGGTGACGAACTCCTCGGTGCGCAGGCTCAGGAAGCGTCCGCGCACCACGCGAGCGAGTTGTGCCCAGCCCGTCAGAGACAGGATCACCGTGATCATCATGTAGTTCAGCACCGCCGGCCAGTCCTGCGGCAGGGCCGCGGCCAGCGCGAGCCAGATCGGGATCGTCGGCAGCGCCAGCACGAGTTCGATCACGCGCTGGATCACGAAGTCGGTGCGCCCGCCGTAGTAGCCCGAGATGCCGCCGAGCACGACGCCCAGCAGCAGCGACAGGAACACGCCGAGCAACCCCACCGACAAGGAGATCTGCGTGCCCACCATGATGCGGCTGTAGACGCAGCGCCCCAGGCGGTCGGCACCGAAGAGGAACAGCGGCTGACTGGCATCGCCCGACACGATCAGGTGGGTGGTGCTGGTGAACAGGCCGAGCACGCTGTACTCCGGCCCTTCCGCGAAGAAGCGAACGTAGACCTTGCGGCTGCGGTCTTCCTCGTACACCGAGGCCAGCGACACCGGGTCGCGTTTGAGCACGTAGGGATGGAAGTAGGGCCGCATCGTCCAGCCGCCCTCATCGGTCGTGCCGAAGAAGTGCAGCGACTGCGGCGGATGGAACAGCGCACGGCGGTTCTGCTGCTCCGGGTCGTTGACGGTGAAGAAACCGGGCACGACTGCGATCACGTACAGCGCGATCACGACGATCAGGCCGGCCATCGCCAGACGGTGTTTGCGGAACGCCCACCAGACGAGCTGCCACTGCGAAGCGACTGCGAGCCGGTTGGCGGCGACCTGTTCCTTGTCCGCGGGGGATGCGGTGATGGCTGACATCGTGAGCCCTACTCGAGTCGGATGCGCGGGTCCACCAGCGCCAGCAGGATGTCGCTGATCAGCGCACCGATGACGGTGAGCGCGCAGATCAGCAGGATGAAGGCGCCGGCCAGGTACATGTCCTGACTCATCAGCGACTGCAGCAGCAGCGGGCCGGCCGTGGGCAGGCTCAGCACGATGGCCACGATGATCGAGCCGGACACCAGGTTGGGCAGCAGCCAGGCGATGGTGGAGATGAAGGGGTTCAGCGCCAGGCGCATCGGGTACTTCACCAACAGGCGGAACTCCGAAAGGCCCTTGGCGCGAGCGGTGGTGACATAGGGCCGATGGAGTTCATCGAGCATGTTGGCGCGCATCACCCGGATCAGGCTGGCGGTGCCGGAGACGGCCAGGATCACCACCGGGATCCACAGGTGCTGCAGCAGGTCGACCACCTTGGCCCAACTCCACGGCGCGTTCTGGAAGGGCTCGGAGAACAGCCCGCCCACGCTCTGGCCGAAGTGCACGGCGGCGACGTACATCAACACCAGTGCCAGCAGGAAGCTAGGGATGGCCAAGCCGAGGAAGGCGAGGAAGGTGGCGAAGTAGTCCCCGATGGAGTACTTCTTCACGGCCGAATACACGCCCACCGGCAGCGCGATGCCCCAGGTCAGCACGAGCGTCGAAAACGTCAACAGCAGCGTCAGCGCCATGCGCTCCCAGATCAGCTCGGACACCGGCTGCTGCCACTCGAAGCTCAGACCGAAGTCACCGTACAGCAGGATGTTGGTGATCCACTTCCAGTACTGGACGATCATGGGCTGGTCCAACCCGAAGCGCGCCCGCAGATCGGCGGCGGCGTTCTGGTCGACGACCTCGTTGGAGGCGGCCAGCGTGGCGATGTAGGTCGTCACGTAGTCGCCCGGCGGCAACTGGATCAGGACGAACGAGATGAAGCTGACCGCCACGAGGAAGGGCAGCATCCACAGCGCGCGCAGGAGAATGAAACGGAGCATGTCGTCTCGGGGCAGGCCGACGAAAGGGGCCGCATGCGGAACCGGCCGGGGCCCGCACGCGGCGGACCCCGGGAACACGGCCCACCAGGGGCCGGGCGGTCAGGTGCGGCTGAAGAAGAACTGCTGCGGCAGCGCCGGCCCGGGGTTGGGCCAGGACCACGAGTTCGGGTAGGACTTCGGCACGTTCTGCAGGTTGTTGCGCGCGATGCCGAAGCTGTTGACCGCCAGGCACACGCCGATGGTCTCGAAGGCATCGGCCGCCAGGTCGAAGACCTCCTTCATCAACTCGCCACGCCGCTTGATGTCGGCCGTGGCGCGCGCCTGGTCGTACAAACGCATGCGGCGCTTCTGGCTCTCGGGCGGCTCCTGGCCGTCCTTGCCGTTCGAGACGTACCACAGCGTCCAGGGGATGCCGTAGCGTGAGCCCTGCGGGTGCTGCGCCAGGTAGTCGCGCGAATCGAGTACCGGGTCCAGCCCGCCCGGACCGGGCCATGTGGCGGCGTCGTGGTCGTTGTTGTCACCGCGGGTGTAGTACAGCGCGCGCTCGATGGTGTTGACCTTCATGTCCACGCCGATGTCGGCCCAGTGGCGCTTGATCAGTTCCAGCGAGTCGACCGCGTCCGGGTACAGCGTCGGGATCACGTCGATGGAGAAGAACACGCGCTTGCCATCGGGCCGCAGGCGGAAGTTCTGCGCATCACGCCTGGTGTAACCCAGCTTGTCGAGCAGCGCGTTGGCCTGCTTCGGGTCGTGCTCGGTGAACTGCGTCGACAGCTTGGGATGGTGCCAGGGGTGGCCCGGGCGCGGCCCGGTCTGGTAGGGCTGCGACTGCCCGAGGTAGACGATGTCGATGATCTCCTTGCGGTTGATCCCCAGCGACAAGGCCTGACGGAACTCTTTCTGACCGAACATCTGGCGCATCGCGGGGTCCTTGTGCGTCAGGTTCAGGTAGATCTGCACCTGCTGCGCACCTGAGGCGATCAGCTCGATCAGGCGATACCCGCCCTTCTGCATGTTCTGCGTCAGCGTGGGCTTGTTCTGCAGCGAGTCGATGTGGCGCTCCTGGATGTCGAGCTTGCCCGACAGCGCGTCCAGCATCAGCGACTCGACGTCCTGCGCGATGCTGAAGCTCAGGCGGTCGATGTAGGGCAGCTGCTGCCCCGTCTGGTCGACCTGCCAGAAGTAGGGATTGCGCTCCATGACCACGCGCGTGGCGCCGCCGGTGTAGGGCTCGGTGATGATCCAGGGATCGAGCGTGGGCTTGGCGGCATTGCCCCAGCGCGACGGGATCTCGATGTCGCCGCAGCGGGCGCGGAACAGCGCCGCCCAGTCGGAGAAGTTGGCGGCCTTGGCCTGCTCGGTGGCCTTGGCGTTGTACTTCGGGTGGAACTGGCTGCAGAAGTGCTTGGGGAACAGCGTCGGGTGCTGGCCCAGCGGCGTGGCGAGCTGCTCGAGGAACAGCGCGTAGGCCGACACGAAGGTGAACTTGACGGTGTGGTCGTCGATCTTCGTGACCTGGCAGGGCTTGCCGCCGATGGACAGCTGCGACGGCACCGACTTGTAGAGCTCGGTGTTCTTGGCGCAGTCCTCGATCGCGAACACGACGTCGTCGGCCGTGAACGGCTTGCCGTCGGACCACTTCATGCCCTTGCGCAGGAAGAAGGTGAACTCGGTCGAGCCGGCATTGACTTCCCACTTCTCGGCCACGTTGGGCAGCACCTCGGTGAAGGCCAGGTTCCAGCGCACCAGGCCCTGGTTGCCCACCATGCGCAGGATGCCGTTGTGGTCAGCGCTGCCGCGCAGCCCGCGACGCAGAGCGCCGCCGTAGACCCCGACCTTCTCGGCCGTCACCACCATGGGACTGGCCGGCAGGCGTTGCGCCAGTGGGGGCAGCTTGCCCTCGGACACGAGCTTGGCGAAGGCCGGCGCCTCCTTGCCGGCCTGCGCAAACGCGCGACCTGCCACTGCGCTGCCTGCCAGCGCCGCGGCACCGGCAAACCCCTTGAGCACCTGACGGCGGGACGTGCCCGCCCGTGACGACTTCGCCTCGTGACTGCTCTTCATCGCTTGTCTCCTGCACCTCGGAACGTGAACGTGTGGCCCGGCCGCCCTGTCGGGACGCCGGACGCTGCCGCCGCCGACACCGTGGCCGGTCGGCGGACATCCGAGACTTTGTTTGACAAATCGGGCCACGTCAAGCCTGAAATCTCTAAGGAAAACCCTGAAAGCCGTTTCGTGACTGGAAAAGTCGCCTCAGATGGCTTGTCAAGTTCGTCGATTTGCCTTACAAATTCAAGCTCGCATCCGCAGCAGATCAGCCCGGTGTCAGTTGCCGTCCGTCGGCGATCGGTCGTGCGGTTTGCGAACGACGACCGCCGATCGCCCAACGGGGCGACGCGAACCGGCACCCGACTTCGAGCCCCGCATGAACTTCGCCGAGCTTTCTCCCGCCGCCCTGCCCGGCTCCGTGCTCGCGGTGCCGCCGCTGGCGCGGCGCGCCGATCTGAGCCTGGACGGGCCGGCCAACCGCGCGCTGATCCGCCATGTCGAAGCCGGCGGCGTGCGCGTGCTGCTGTACGGGGGCAACGCCAACCTCTACCATCAGCCGGTGTCGGAGTTCGGCGCGATGCTCGACCTGCTGGCCGACGCCGCCGGGCCCGACACCTGGGTCATCCCGTCGATCGGCCCGGACTACGGCAAGATGGTCGACCAGGCCGCCGTGCTGCGGCACAGCCGATACCGCACCGCGATGGTGCTGCCGATGCAAGGGATGACCAGCATCGACGGGGTCGAGGACGGCCTGCGTCGCATCAGCGACGCCGCGGGCCTGCCGCTGACGGTCTACCTGCGCAGCGAGGACTACCTGTCGGTTCAGGCCCTCGGGCGTTTGGTCGACGGCGGTCACGTCTGGTGCGTGAAGTACGCGATCGGACGCACCCAGGGCGCAGCCGAGGCCGCCAGCGACCCTTTTCTCGACGCGCTGATCGATCGCATCGGCGCCGCCCGCATCGTCAGCGGCATGGGTGAGCGCCCGGTGCTCGGCCATGTCGGTCGCGTCGGTCGCTACGGGCTGGCCTCGTTCACCACCGGTGGCGGCTGCATCGCGCCGCGCACCTGCATGGCCCTTCTGGCGGCCCTGCATAGCGGCGATGCCGAGCGTGCCCGGGCCCTGCACGCGCGCTTCATGCCCCTGGAGACCCTGCGTGAATCGCTTTCACTGGTGCGTGTGTTGCACGACGCCGTGACCTGGTCGGGCGTGGCCGACATGGGCGCGCAGTTGCCGCTCCTGAGCCCGACGCCAAGCTCGATGCGGCCCGAGGTCGAGGCTGCGGCGCGCGAACTGCTGGCGGGCGAGACGTCGGCCTGAATCGCATGGAGGATCTGCCCGACCCCAGGCCCCGGCCGGTCCGCACGCCCGAAGGTCTGGCCGATCGGGTCTACCGCGAGTTGCTGGCGCAGATCATCGACGGCAACCTGCGCGAAGGCGATCGGCTGTCCACCGAGCAGGCCCTGGCCGAGCAGTTCAACACCTCGCGACCGACGGTGCGCGAAGCGCTGTCACGGCTGCGCGCCGACGGCATCGTCACGAGCAGACAAGGGGCGGGCACCTTCGTCGTGCGTCGGCCAGATCCGGACGTGACACGCTTCATGCCGCTGGAGTCGATGTCCGACGTGCG
>CAZFVH010000013.1:14898-54440 GCA_964522465.1 uncultured Rubrivivax sp.
TGAGCCTGCACCTGACCCCCGAAGATCGCCTGGCCTGGGAACGCGACGGCTACCTCGTCGTGCGCGGCCTGTTCGACGCCGAGGAGACCTCGCTGATGCGACGCGCCATCGAGGCCGACCCGCAACTGCGCGAGAGCCTGTACGAGCGCAAGGACGCGCAGGGCAACGCCACCCGGATCGCGCTGTGGAACGAACCCGGCGACAGCGTCTACGGCCTGGCAGCGCGCAGCGAGCGCGTGGTCGACACCGTGCAGTCGCTGCTGGGCGCCGAGGTCTACCACTACCACTCCAAGCTAACGGCCAAGGAGCCCTACAGCGGCGGCGCCTGGGAATGGCACCAGGACTACGGCTACTGGTACCACAACGGCTGCCTCTACCCCGACATGGCCAGCGTCATGGTGGCGCTCGACCGCTCGACGCGCGAGAACGGCTGCCTGCAGGTGCTGCGCGGCTCGCACCGCGTCGGCCGCGTCAACCACAGCACCGGCGCTGCCGCGGGGGCGGGTGAGCAAGTGGGCGCCGACATGCGACGCGTCGAGGCGATGCTGCAGCGCCACGAGCGCGTTCACGTCGAACTCGAGCCCGGCGACGGCCTGTTCTTCCATGCCAACGTGATGCACCGCTCCGACCAGAACCGCTCCGCGAACCGGCGCTGGACGGTGCTGTTCTGCTTCAACGCCACGCACAACGCGCCCTTCGGCGCCGACGGCGTGCAGCAGTCGCACAGCGCCTTGCACAAGGTGCCCGACGCCGCCGTCAAGGCCGCCGGCCTGCGCCTGAGCGACCCGACCAAGCACAGCTTCCAGGTCAAGCGCGCCCACGCCGCCGTGCCCGAGACGGCGGCCTGAGACGCGCCAAGCGCCGCCATGATCCCCACAACCGACGCGGCCGCAGGGGCCGCCCCGATGCCCCCAGCTGGACATCCACTGCCACCGCGACACGCTCTCGCGCTGGTGTCGTGTGCCGACGCCGGCGAGATCCGCACCTGGGACCTCCATCCTCGAGACGGTCGCCTGCAGCCCCGGCAGACCGTCGCCGCCGGCGGGCAGTTGATGCCGATGGCGCTGAGCCCGGACCGCCGACGGCTGTATGTCGCACGACGCAGCGCGCCGATGGCCGTGCTCAGCCTGGGCATCGGCGACAACGGCCACCTCGAGCCGCTGGGCGAGGCGCCGCTGCCCGCCAGCATGGCCTACATCGCCTGTGACCGCAGCGGGCGCTGGCTGCTGTCGGCCTCCTACGGCGAGCACCTGGTGGCCGTCAGCCCGATCGGGCCCGACGGCAGGGCCCTTGCGGCCCAGCAGGTTCTGCCGGTGGGCCGGCACGCACATTCCATCGTCGTCGACCCAGCCAACCGATGCGCGCACGTCGCCTGCCTGGGCGACGACGCGGTGTGGCGCCTGGCCTTCGACCCGGACACCGGTCGGCTGCAGCCGAGCGATCCGCCCGCGCAGGCGATGCGCCCGGGCTGCGGGCCGCGCCACCTCGTCATCGCCGCGCAGGGCCGACGGCTGTACCTGCTGAACGAACTCGACGCGACACTCGAGGTCTTCGACCGGGACCCCGACAGTGGCGTCCTGCACCCACGGCAGACGGTGCCGACGATGGTGCCGGCCTTCGACGGCAAGCCCTGGGCTGCCGAGCTCCGCTTGTCACCGGACGGCGCCTGGCTGCTCGCCACGGAGCGGCGCGCCAGCACCATGAGCCTGTGGTCGGTGGACGCCACCCGTGGCGAGTTGACGCTGGCCGACCGGGTCGAGGTCGAGGCCCAGCCACGCGGGATGCAGTGGGCACCGGACGGGGCCTTCGCCCTGGTGGCGGGGCAGGCCTCGCACCACCTGGCCAGTTGGCACCTGGACCGCGCGCGCGGCATGCTCAGCCTGTGCGACCGGGTCGCCACCGGGGCCAACCCGAACTGGATCGAGACACTCGCGGTCGGCGGGTCGTGAACACGGCGACGCCCTCCGTTCAGCGATCGTTCAGCGTGCCGCGCCTAAGCTTCGTCCCATGCCAGGTGTGACCTGGTGATCGACGAAAGAGGTGAACCCGATGCATGCTGCCACCCGCTCCTCCCGCGCCCTGCCCGTGCTGGCCCTGGGCCTCGCCTTCAGCGCCACCGCTGCGCTGGCCGACCGTCCCGGCCGGGACCGGGACGCCTTCGGCGACACCTTCCGCGACCACGCCCGGGTGATCTCGGCCGAGCCGCAGTACGAACAGGTCAACACCCCGCGCCAGGTCTGCCGCACGGTGCTCGTGCCCGAGGTTCGGCACCAGCGTGGCGACGCAGGGCTGGCCGGGCCGATCGTCGGCGGCGTGGCGGGCGGCTTGGTGGGCTCGCAGTTCGGCCGGGGCGACGGCCGCGTGGCCTCGGCGGCGGTGGGCGCCATCGCCGGCGCGCTGATCGGCCAGCACCTGTCGGACCGGCCGGCCGACGCCACGGTGGTGCACGAGCGCGAAGTCCAGCGCTGCCGCTTCGTCGACGACTGGAGCAGCCGCCTGACCGGCTACCGCGTCACGTATGAATACGCCGGACACCTCTACACCACCACCCTGCCCTACGATCCCGGCCGGCGGTTGGCGGTGCAGATCTCGGTCAGCCCTGTGACCAAGGCGCACCGGTCGTTCTGACCCGCACGTACCATCGAGCAGGCTCTTGCCACCGCCGTACCGTGACGTCCTCATCTGCCGCCATGCCCGCCGACACGCCTGCCGCCGCCCCACGTCCTGTCCTTTCGGCCGTCGTCGATGCCTGGAGGCGCATGGCCGAGCAGGCCAGGGCGGCGAGGCGGCGACCGGCGGGCTCGTCCCGCGGAACCCGAGGAGGCTGTCGGCGCCCCGGGTCCGACAGCCTCCTCGGGGCGATGCTGGCGGGGGCGTGCCTTCTGGTGGGCTTTGCGGCGGACGCTCGGCCTGCCGGCTGGGACGGCCTGCGCGAGCGCGCCCAGCCCACGTTCGTCACGCAGTCCGGCCGTATCAGCCTCGAGCAGGCCGTGGCCCGCGTCCAGCGCGCCACTGGAGGCCGCGTGCTCGACGCCCGCGACGAGGGCGAACAGCACCGCATCAAGGTGCTGACGCAGCAAGGCGAGGTCCGCGTGGTGACCGTCGACGCGCGCAGCGGCGCCATGCGCTGACACCGGCACGCCCGACGCCGACGGACGCGGACCGATGCGCATCCTGATCGTCGAAGACGAGCCGGGCCTGCAGCGCCAATTGCGCGCCGACCTCGAAGCCCTGGGCTATAAGGTGGATGTCTGCGGCGACGGCCGCGAGGCGCTTTACCGCGCCACCGAGTACCCCTTCGACGCGGCGGTGGTCGACCTGGGCCTGCCGGGCCTGTCAGGGCTGGAGGTGGTGCGCCGCCTGCGGCGCGACGGCAGCCGCCTGCCGGTGATGGTGCTGACCGCGCGCAGCCGCTGGCAGGACAAGGTCGAGGGTCTGGAAGCCGGTGCCGACGACTACCTCACCAAGCCCTTCCAACCCGAGGAGTTGCAGGCGCGCCTGAAGGCGCTGCTGCGACGGGCGGCGGGCAGCGCCCGCGACGACATCGTGTGCGGCCCGCTGAGCATCGAGCCCTCGGCCCAGCGCGTCACGCTCGACGGCGCCCCCGTGGAGCTGACCTCCTACGAATACCGGCTGCTCGAGCACCTGGTACGCCAGCGTCACCGCGTCGTGCCAAAGGAGGAGCTGGCCTCGCACCTGTACCCCCACGACGAGGAGCGTGACAGCAACGTCATCGAGGTGCTCGTCGGCCGCTTGCGTCGCAAGATCGACCCCGAAGGCCGGCTGCAGCCCCTGCAGACGCTGCGCGGGCGAGGCTACCGATTCGTGCTGGGTGCGGCCGACGCATGACCGGATCGGATGCCGGCCACGCCGCCGACCCGAGCGGCCAGGCCCTGCATGCGCCGCGGCCGTCCAGATCGCTGGCCACGCGCCTGGCCGCCAGCGCGGCGGCGGTGCTGGCCGGCTTCGTCGTGCTGACCGCCTTCGTCCTCGACCGCGCCTTCGCCGACAGCGCGCGCGCGGCGCGCCAGGACCGGCTGCTCGCCCAGGTCTACCTGCTGATGGCCGCGGCCGAGGTCGATGCCCAGGGTCGGATCCAGTGGCCCGCCACCCTGCCCGACCCGCGCCTGGAGCAGCCCGGCTCGGGCCTGTACGCGACCGTCCTCGACGGCCAAGGCGGCGCCGTCTGGCGTTCCCCATCCACGCTGACCGCTGCGCTGCCGGTGCTGGAGGCCCTGCCCGCCGGGCAGCAGCGCTTCGAGCGCCTGGTCGCGGGCGGCGCCCAGACCTTCTTCGTCCAGCGTTTCGGCATCCGCTGGGCCACGTCCGGCACGAGCCACCGCTTCACCTTCGCGGTCGCGGAGGATCTCGGCCCTTACGAGGCGCAGTTGCAGGCCTGGCGTCGCAGCCTCTGGGGCTGGCTGGGCGGGGCGGCCGCGGCGCTGCTGCTGGCGCAGGCCGCCGTGCTGCACTGGGGCCTGCGACCGCTGCGCCGCATGGCGGCCGAGCTGCGCCGCCTGCAGGCCGGCGAGGTCCCGCGCCTGGGAGGGCCGCACCCGCGCGAGTTGCAGGCACTGGCGGACAACCTCAACCGTGTGCTCGACCACGAGCACCGACAGCAGGATCGCTATCGCGACGCCCTCGGCGACCTGGCGCACAGCCTGAAGACACCACTGGCCCTGATGCGCGCAGAACTGCGGGGCGCAGCCGCCGACGCCGCGCTCGAATCCCGGTTGGACGAGCAGATCGACCGCATGGACCGGGCGGTCGCCTACCACCTGCAGCGCGCGGCCAGCGGGAGCGCCACGGCCCTGGCCCCGCCGCTGGCCCTGGCCGAACCCGCCCGGCGCCTGCTGGCCGCGCTGCGCAAGGTGCACGCCGACAAGGACGTGCAGGCCCGCTGCGAGATCGCGCCGGCGCTGCGCGTGCGACTGGACGAAGGCGACGCGACCGAGGCCCTGGGCAATCTGCTGGACAACGCCTTCAAGTGGTGCCGCGCCGAGGTAGCGATCGACGCCCGGGTGCGGCCCGCCGGCACGCTGGAAATCGATGTCGACGACGACGGCCCGGGCTTCGACCCGACCGCCGGCGCCCGTGTGCTCGAGCGCGGCGTGCGCGCCGACGAACGCGTGCCCGGCCACGGCATCGGTCTGGCGGTGGTGCGCGACATCGTCCAGGCCTACGGCGGTCAGATCACACTGGCGCGCAGCCCACTCGGAGGGGCTCGGGTGCGTCTGAGCCTGCCGGGACTGGTCAGCCGGTGAGGGGGCGTTCCTCGAGCCGGCGATCCCACGCCGCCACGTCGGGTACCTGATGCCAGGGCACCACCCTCACGCCGCTGCGAACGTAGCGGTCGTCACCGCCGTGCACCAGCCAGGGCGTCAGGGCTTCGTCCGGCGCGAAGGCGGCGCTGCGGCGGCCGGCCCGGACCGCATCGGTGGTGACCGTCCGGCCCGACTTGATCTCCACCGTCTGCAGGCGCACGCCCTGTGGCGTAGCGACCTCGAAGACGAGATCGGCCTCGAGGCCGTTGTTGTCACGCCAGAAGTGCAGGTCCGCGGGCTCTCCCTGGTTCAGCCTGGCTTTCAGGAACTCGCCGACCACCCAGTTCTCGAAAAGGGCGCCACGCATCGGGTGCATCGCCAGCATCTCGGCGCTGCGCAGGCCCAGCAGCCAGCAGGCCAGACCGGTGTCGACGAAGTAGAGCTTGGGTGTCTTCACCAGACGCTTGCCGAAGTTGCGGTGGTAGGGCTGGAGCAGGTGCACCAGGTGACTCGCCTCCAGCACGGTGAGCCAGGCGCGCGCGGTGGTCTGCGCCACGCCGGCCTCGTTCGCCAGCGCAGAGAGGTTGAGCAATTGCCCGATCCGCCCGGCGCACAGCCTGACGAAACGCTGGAAGTTGCCGAGGTCCTGCACCTTGAGCACCTGCCGGACATCGCGCTCCAGATAGGTGGCCACGTAGCTGGCGAACCAGTCGTTGGCCTGCAGTCCGGTCTGCACGTGCAGCGCGGGATAGCCGCCCGTGCAGAGCAAGCCGTCCAGGCCATCGGACCGGCCCGAACGGTGCCCGGCATCCGGGATCTCGGCCAGGCCGAACGGCAGCAGTGTCAGCATGGCGACACGCCCCGCCAGGGACTGGCTGATCCCGGCCATCAGGCCGAACTGCTGCGAGCCGGTCAAGACGAAGCGACCCGGGGCCCTCCGGGCATCCACCATGCCCTGAAGATACGAGAACAACGCCGGCCAGCGCTGCGCCTCGTCGAACACCGCGCCCTGATCGAACCGGGCCAGGAAGCCGCGAGGGTCCTCGACGGCAAAAGCGAGTTCCATCGGGTCCTCGAGCGAGACATAGGGCTTGTCGGAGAACACGTGGCGCACCAGTGTGGTCTTGCCCGACTGCCGGGGCCCGGTCACCGCAACCACCGGGAAGGCGCTCGCCACGCGGCGCACAGTCTCTTCGATGCGACGGCCAATCACCATGAAATATACATATTCAGCTTTAAAAGCTGAGATTGTATGATTCTTGTGGTGTCGAATGGACGCAGCGCATCGACACCTCGTCACCCGGCCGGGCGCCCTCCCGAAACACATCCGGCACCGCAGCACATCCCGAGTCCCACAGAATCCGCGCCAGGGAGACACAGACGACGAGCGACGTCGCCGGTCGAGAGCGAGGCCATGACCACACCGACCCTGGAGGCCCTGGACGTCTGGGTGCTGCGCGCGCCCATCGATACGCCCGTGGCCAATGCCTTCGGCGCAATGACGAACCGGCCAGCCGTGTGGCTGCGGCTGCGCGCCAGCGATGGCGTCGTCGGCTGGGGCGAATCGTTCAGCAATTTCCCGCAGGTGGGCGCGGAACACCGCGCCCGATTGGCGACGAGCCTTTTCCGCCCGCTGCTGCTGGGCACCGACGCCACCGACCCCGATGCCGCGCGCGCGATGCTGGCGCAGCGCACGCGGCGCATGGCGCTGCAGTGCGGCGAGCCCGGGCCCTTCGCACAGGTGGCGGGCGCCGTGGACCAGGCGCTGTGGGACATGGCCGCGCGGCGCGCCGGCCTGCCGCTTTGGAAGCTGCTGGGCGGCCAACCACGGGTGCGCCCGTACGCCAGCGGCATCGGGCCCGACCAGGTCGTGCAGACCATGCAAGCCAAGGCGCGCGAGGGCTACCGCGCCTTCAAGCTCAAGGTCGGCTTCGGCGCGGCGCGCGACGTCGCCAACCTGGCCGCCGCGCGCGAGGCCCTGGGCGACGAGATGGAGATCATGTGCGACGCCAACCAGGCTTGGTCGGCGCAGGAGGCCGCGCAGCGCATCGCCGAGCTCGCGCCCTGGCGGCCGCTGTGGATCGAGGAACCGATCGCCGCCGACGAGCCCCTGGACGCCTGGCGCAAACTGGCCGCCGCCAGCGCCGTGCCGCTGGCCGCCGGCGAGAACATTCGCAGCCACGCCGACTTCGACGCGATGATCGACCACGGCGTGCTGCGCTACGTGCAGCCCGACGTCGGCAAATGGGGCGGGATCGGCGGCGGTCTCGAAGTCGCCCGCCGGGCCCGCGCCGCGGGCGTGGCCTACTGCCCGCACTGGCTGGCCGGCGGCGTGGGCCTGGCCGCGTCGATGCACGCGCTGGCCGGCGCTGACGACCCGCAGGGCTGGGCCGAGGTTGACGCCAACCCGAACCCGCTGCGCGAGCGTGTCTTCCCCTTCCCCATCGAGGACGGCTGGGTGACGCTGGGCGACGTCCCCGGGATCGGGCTGGCGCCCGACCTGGACGCGCTGGCCTCGCTGATCGTGCCGACCTGATCGGTCCAGCCCCCGCATCCCACCGGCGCGACCGACACCGACACCCACATCGACACCAAGCCACGATCCCAGCCCACGGATCCGATCGATCACCCTCCCCGGGCCGACCCTCCCCCGCCGCGCGCGATCTCACGCCGCAACGAGGCGGCCCATCGAGCCCGCATACCGCCGCCCTGGACGCACGACCGCCATGACCGCTGCCGCACCTCACACCGATGCCCTGCCCGAAGACACCCTGGACGGCCCCGTCATCGGCCTGACCCGCGAAACCTCACGCCCCTGGTATGCGCCCCAGCCGGCGCGGCGCGAGCACGGGCCCAACGTCGTCATCGTCTACATGGACGACATGGGCTGGTCGGACCCGGGCTGCTTCGGCGGCGAGATCGACACCCCGCACCTGGACGCGCTGGCTGCGCGCGGGCTGCGCTTCAACCACTACACCTCGCACCCGATCTGCTCGGCCGCGCGCGCCGCGCTGCTGACCGGCATGAACGCGCACGCCGTGGGCACCGGCTGGTTGGCCAACAACCACGCGGGCTTCCCCGGCTACACCGGCTCGCTGGCGCTGGACGCGCCGACGCTGGCCGAAACCCTGCGCGCCGGCGGCTACGCCACCATGGCGGTGGGCAAGTGGCACAACACGCCCACCGCCGAGACGGTGCCCAGCGCCCCGCGCCACTCCTGGCCCACCAGCCGCGGCTTCGACCAGTTCTACGGCTTCATGGAAGGCGAGGCGCACTTCTTCTTCCCGGCGGCGATGATGAACGGCACCGAGCTGGTGCCGGTGGACCTCTACCCGCGCGACTACTACACCACCGACGACTGGACCGACCAGTCGATCCGGATGATCAAGGAGCTGCGCGCCTCGGCGCCGAAGAAGCCCTTCCTGCTGTACCTGGCGCAGAACGCCGTGCACGGCCCGCTGCAGGCCAAGCCGACCGATCTGGCGCGCTACCGCGGCCGCTACGACGCGGGCTGGACGGCGGTGCGCGAGGCGCGCCTGCGGCGCCAGATCGCCATGGGTCTGGTGCCCGAGGGAACGCGGCTGGCCGCCTCCGATGCGCGCGTGCCGCGCTGGGAGGACACGAACCCGGCCGACCGCCCCATGCTCGCACGCCACATGGAGGCCTATGCCGCGATGCTGGACTGCGTCGACCAGAACGTCGGCCGGCTGGTGGCCTTCCTCGAGCGCATCGGCGAGCTGGACGACACGGTCATCCTGTTCGCCTCCGACAACGGCGGCACCGACGCCGGCGGGCCGATCGGCATGTTCAACAACTACCGCCGCTTCATGGGCCTGCCGATGCCGCCGGTGGAGGAAGAGCGCGCCAACGCGCGCGACCTGGGCGGGCCGCGCAGCGCCTCGCTGTACCCCACGGCCTGGGGCGAGGTGTCGAACACGCCCTTCCCCTCCTTCAAGACCTACACCGGCGGCGGTGGCCGGCGCGTGTCCTTCATCGTCTCGTGGCCGGCGCGCATCGCCGCGCGCGGCGAGATCCGCACCCAGTTCGCGCACGTCACCGACATCATGCCGACGCTGCTGGAAATCACCGGGGTGCCACCGCTGCCCGAGATCGACGGCCGGCCGGCGCGCCGCATGCACGGGGCGAGCTTCGCGCCGGTGCTGTTCGACGCGGAGGCTGCGCCCACCCGCCGCGAGCAGTACTACGAGTGCTGGTCCAACCGCGCCTACTTCCGCGACGGCTGGCTGGCACGCTCGCTGCAAAAGCGCGGTGAGCCCATCGACCTGGACAACTGGACGCTGCACGACCTGCGCGCCGACTTCTCGGAATCGACCGACCTGTCGGCGCAGCACCCGCAACGCCTGGACGAACTCAAGGCCGCCTTCGACGCCGCGGCGCGCGAACACCTGGCCTACCCCCTGGACAACCGCGACCGCCGCGGCAAGTTCACCGACGGCCCGCCCGGTGACGAGGCCCGCTGGGACGCCCCACGCACCTACCTGCCCGGCATGCAGACAGTGCACCGCGCCGACCTGTTCCCGCTGATCGCCAACCGCGACTACCGCATCGCCGTGCGCTTTGCGCTGCGCGAGGCCGACCGCGGCATCCTGTGGGCCATCGGCGAGCCCAACGGGGGCATCGTGCTGTGGCTGGAGGACGGTCGCCTGCACCTGCACTACAACGCCTTCGGCGACCGCGTGACGGTCAGCACCGCTGCGCCGGCCCCGGGCCCGCACGAGGCGACGTTCGAGTACACGATCGATTCTGGCGGGGTCGGCCGCGGGCGCGTCCTGGTCGACGGCATGGAGGTGATCGGCTCGACGACGATGACGCCGCCGATGGTGCCCTACGGCATCTTCGAGGGCCTGGACATCGGCCTGGACCGCCGCGGCCCCGTGCACTGGGACCTGTACGAGCGCCATGGCGCCTTCGCCTACACCGGTGAGATCACGGACGTGACGATCACCCCGGGACGCCGCCATGGTGTCCCGCCTCACGAAACGCGGACACCCCACACCGAGATGGGCGCACACAAGGCTTGACACCCCGCCCGGCTGGGCTTAGATTGGACTGATTTTCAGACCACCACACGCGCTGCACCCGGGCACGGGCCAGCGCCTCACACCGAAGGAGACTGACCCATGAAGCGACTCGTCCTGGCCCTGGCCGCCACCGGCCTCGCCACCTTTGCCACGCTGGGCCAGGCCCAGGGCACATGGCCTGAAAAGCCGATCAAGGTCGTCGTGCCCTTCGGCCCCGGCGGCACCAGCGACCTGCTGGGCCGTCTGATGCAGAAGGCCATCGAGGACAACAAGCTGTTGCCGCAGCCTGTGGCCATCGTCAACGTCAAGGGGCACTTCTCGATCGGCTCGATGCAGGTCAAGAACGCACCGGCGGACGGCTACAACTTCCTGCTGGTGCAGCTCGCGCTGCTGTCGGGCGAGGTGGTCGACCCGTCCAAGGGCGTGTCCTACCGCGACTTCGAGCCGGTGGCGATGACCGGCGGCTTCTGCCTGCACCACATCGTGCGCGAAGACGCGCCCTGGAAGACCCTGCAGGAGATGGTCGACGCCGCCAAGGCCAAGCCCAACACCATCCTGTTCGGCGTGAACATCGGGGCGCTGAACCACATGGGCGGCGGCTATCTCGAGCGTGCAACCGGAGCCAAGTTCCGCTTCGTTCAGATCGGCGGCGGAGCCGAGAACTACGCGGCGCTCAAAGGCTCGCAGACGCAGACCACGATGCTGTCGGGCTCGGAGTACGCCAACTACAAGGCCGGTGGCATGCGTTCGCTGGGATACACCGGGCCGGCCCGGCTGACCATCGAGCCCAACGTGCCCACGACCAAGGAACTGGGACTGGGCTACGAGTTCTGCATCAACAACTACTGGTTCGCACCCAAGGGCACGCCCAAGGCGGCGATCGACGGCATGGCCAACGCGCTGGAAAAGGCGCTGGCCACCGACTACGCGCGCAAAACGCAGGCCGAGCGCGCCTCGACGGTCGATTTCCTCAAGGGTGAGGCCTATCGCAAGCACCTGGACGACACCTTCAAGGCGGTCGAGCCCATCGCCAAGCAGTTGGTGACGAAGAAGTGAGCGCCGAGGCCCGCGCCGAAACCGCGGTGTCGCTGCTGGCCATCGCGCTCGCGGCCTGGTTTCTGGCCGAGGGCTCGACGCTGAAACCCGGCGTGTTCGAGCCCATCGGGCCGGGGGCGGTGCCCATGGGCGTGGCCGTCTTCACCATCGTGCTCAGCGTGATGGTGATGATGTCGCGGCTGCGGGTGTGGCGGCGCGCCGGCGGTGCTGAAGACCGTGCCGGCGAGGACTGGGCGCTGACGCTGGGCGTCAGCGCCTTCACCATCGGCTACTGCGTGGTGCTGAACCTCGGTTTGCTGCGCTATGGCCTGGTCACGGCGGCCTATCTCGCGCTGGTGATCGTGGTGATGGCGCCGCAACGACGGGCCGCGTTGCCCTGGGCCGTGGCCATCGGTCTGGTCACGGGCTTCGGACTCGACCACATCTTCCGTCACCTGCTGGTGGCCGACCTGCCCTGACACGGGCCGCTGTCACATGGATCTCGCTGAAGCCTTCCTCTACCTGCTGACGCCCTGGCCGCTGTTCCTGTGCGTGCTGGGCACGGCGCTGGGTATCCTCGTCGGCGCCATCCCGGGGCTGTCGGGTGCGATGCTGATCGCGCTGACGCTGCCGCTGACCTTCAAGATGGACCCGCTGGACGCGATGGCGCTGCTGGTGTCCATGTACACCGGCTCGATCACCGGCGGCCTGATCTCGGCGATCCTGCTGCGTATCCCGGGCACGCCGTCCAACGTCGTCACCACCTTCGACGGGCATGCGATGGCGGTGCGCGGTGAAGCCGGCCGGGCGCTGACGTTGGGCATCGTCTCGTCGTTCTTCGGCGCCGTGTTCGCCTGGGTGGCACTGGCCGTCCTGACCCGCCCGCTGGCCGACATCGCGGTGCGCTTCACGCCCTTCGACTACTTCGCGCTGGTGCTGACCGCCCTGGTGCTGATCTCCTCGGTCAGTGGCGACTCGATGGTCAAGGGATTGCTGGCGGGCATGTTGGGCGTGCTCTTCGCCTTCCCCGGGCTGGACTCCAACACAGGTACCACGCGCTTCACCGCCGGGCAGTGGCAACTCGCCTCGGGCTTCGACGTGCTGCCGGTGTTGGTGGGGGTATTCGGTGTCGGCACGGTGCTGGGCGAACTGGTCAAGGCACCGGGCACCCACCAGGCCATCGTCTACCGTGCCAGCGGCTTGTGGATGCGGCTGTCCGAGTGGCGAGCCCACCTCTGGAACCTCGTGCGATCCTCGGCCATCGGCACCTGGATCGGCATCCTGCCCGGCGTCGGCGCAAGCGTGGGCTCGCTCGTGGCCTACACCGTCACCAAGAACCTCTCGCGCGAGCCCGAGACCTTCGGCAAGGGGGCGCCCGCGGGCATCGTCGCGTCGGAGGCGGCCAACAACGCCACCGTCGGCGGCGCGCTGATCCCGCTGCTGGCCATCGGCATCCCCGGCAGCGTCATCGACGTGTTCCTGATGGGCGCCATGCAGATCCACGGCATCCAGCCCGGCCCGCTGCTGTTCGAGCAGCACGCCGGCATCGTCTACGTGGTGATCGCCGCCTGTCTCTATTCGAGCATCCTGATGCTCGGGCAGATGTACCTGATGATCCCGCTGCTGCGGCGCGTGCTGGACGTACCGCGCCACATCGTGCTGCCGCTGATCCTGGTGTTCTGCATCGTCGGCGTCTACAGCTCGAGCAACCGCATGTTCGACGTCTGGATCATGCTGGGCTTTGGCGTGCTGGGCTTCCTGATGGAGCGCGGCGGCTTGCCGCTGGGGCCCTTCGTGATCGGCTTCATCCTCGCCCCCATCGCCGAGGCCCGGCTGCGCCAGGGTCTGATGATGACCGACGGCGACTACTCGCCCCTGGTCACCCAGCCGCTGACCGCCAGCCTGCTGCTGGTGTCGGTGGTGCTGCTGTTCTGGCCCGCGATCCGGGGGTGGTCGCAGCGCAGAAAGGCCTGAGGTCGGGCGCGAGGCTCAGGCCGCGTCCGCGGCTGGGGGCTGCGGGACCTCTTCCGACCCGGTCTTGACATCCCGCGCCAGGCGCGTCATCGCCACCAGGCTGCGGTGCAGGCTCTCGGCGTCCTGGACGGGCGCGTCGAACTCGAGGCGGCAGACAGCGTCGCCGTCGACGAGTTCGAAACCGTGCGGGTCCAGCGTCGCGAGCGCCCAGACGCCGGCAGGCATCCTGCCCAGGGCGGTGGCCAGCAGAGCGATCGCCTCGGGATGGTCGGCGTTCATGTGCGCGGCGGCCTCGGCATCCAGCGCGTCGAAGGCCGCGGGGTCGCCCGGCAGACTGAGCAGGTCGGCGGCCTGCAGCTCGAAGGCGCGGCCGAAGCCACCGTTCAGGCTGGCGCGCTCCGGCTCCATACGCCAGAAGGCGAAGTCGCCGAAATCGACATACAGCGCCGCCTTCGGGTGGCGCGCGAGATAGCGCCGCCGAACGCGGGCGTGCAGCGCCGCGTCGGCGCGGTCGATGCGGCGGCCTCGGCCGATGACGGTGATGCGCGGGTGGGCCAGCGGGTCGCCACGCCCGGGCTCGCCCAGCAGCAGGGAGCACCGGCCGTCGGCCGCCAGCGCCGCCGTGTGCGCCGACAGCGCAGACACCAGGATGACCGGCACGCCATCGACATCGGTGGCCACGGCGGTGCGGCTGGCCAGGGGCCAACCACTGGGGGGGTCGAGCACCGCCAGTGCGCCGTGGCGCGTGGCGCGCACCAGTCGCCGCGCCAACGCGCGGGTGGCATCGTCCACAGGCTGCAGCAGCGGGGTGCGGGGCTGTTCCATCGTCGAACACCTCCTGGGATGCTCAGGCACTCAGCTCGTCGCGCCGCCGGCACGTTCGGCGGCACGGATCTGCGCCTCGAAGGCGCGCAGGCGCTTGTACACCGACATCAGCTCGACGAGGGTCGACCAGCTGTTCACGAGGTACTGGAAGGAGTTCTCCACCCGGCTGAAGGCGCGCACGATCTGCTGCATCACCCCCAGCGTTACCGCCCCGGCGACGATGGTCGGCCCCAGTGCGATGTAGGGCACCAGCACGCTGAACTGCAAATAGGACCACTTGGCGACGTCAAAGTACAGGTAGTGAAAGTACAGGCGGAAGTAGTTGCGCCGCACATGGCTGAACAGCTCGGTCACCGCCGGCGGCGCGGCACGGGCATGGTCGTCTTCGCCATAGACCAGTTCCTTGCGGTAGGCGGCCTCGACCTTCTGGTTGTCGAACTCCAGACCCGGCAGCTTGAAGCCCACCGCCGCCAGCAGCACGGTGCCGGCCAGCGCCGAAAGCACCGCCACGTAGACCAGCGCCTGGTCAACCGGGCCGATCCACGGCAGTTCCTTGACCTGGCCCGACAACTGCCACAGGATGGGCAGGAAGGCGATCAGCGTCAGCACGCTGCGCAGGAAGCTCACCCCGAGGCTCTCCATGATGCGCGCAAAGCGCATCGTGTCCTCCTGCACGCGCTGCGACGCGCCCTCGATGTGGCGCACCGCGGCCCAGTGACTCATGTAGTAGTCATTCATCGCCGTGCGCCAGCGGAAGACGTAGTGCTTGGTGAAGTACTCCAGCACCACCGCGATCAGCACGTACAGGCCGGCGATCCAGCCGAAGGTCACCAATTGCCCGAGGTATTCGTCCAGCGTGACGGAACCGGGCTTGGCCAGCGCCTTCTGGATCAGGTTGTAGAACTCACCGAACCACTCGTTGATCTTGACGTCGAGCTCGACCTGGTACCAGTTGGCCACCAGGATCAGCGCCGAGCCCAGCACGGACCATGCGAACCAGCGACGGTTGAGGAAGAAGGATCGGAACAAGGTGGACTCCCGGCCAGCAGACCTGACGCACGCCGGGCATCGACGCGGTCAGGCCATGACTGGCAAGGATAGGCGATCGCGGCAGGGGCTGCACGAGGGCACGGCGGACGCCTCGCCGGAAATCCATTGGCACGACATCAGAATATGTCAATCCAAATTGACATCAGGTAAGCTTTCAGACCGGGTCGCAAGATCCTCCGCCCTCGCGGCACCGTGGCCCACCCCGCCGCCCCGAGACCGTCTGTCCCGTTCCGTTCCGCCCACCAGGAGGCCCCATGTCCCACGACGCAATCCTTGCCCCAACCGACCCGCACGCCCACCCTCAGGCCGGCGGCACGGCCACCGGTCACCCCGACGCCGCACAGGCACTGGGTTTGAAGGTGGCCCAGCTCGAGACCGAACTCGCGGCGGCCCGGCGCGACATCGCCCGCCTGGCCAGGGTGCAACCCTCTGCGCGCTCGAGCGGCCCCACGCCCGAGCAACTGCGCCTGCAATCACAGGCCTGGGACCGGCTGCTGGGCACCTCGTCCCGCGCCCACGTTGGAGGTGGCACGCCGGCCCCGGCCGCGGCCCGCACCTTGACCTTCGAGGACATCGGCGCGCGCTTCTTCATACGCAACATCGGCAAGGTCTGGCTGGCGCTGGCGCTGCTGACCGCGGTGGTGGTGGCGGTACGGGAGCAGTGGTTCTGAGGACGCGTCGGCGCAGAGGTGCTCCACGCGTCACGCGCAGCACCTCGAAAGGCCTGGCGAAACTGGATCATCGAAGCCCGGCCCCCTGACGGCCCTTCACATGCCGGGCGGCCGACGTACACCCCCGGTCCGCAGGCTCACCCTCGCCGGCTGCCACCGCTGGTGCCCAACCGCGCCAGGGTGGAGCCGCGCGCATGCATCCGCGCGCGTGCGATCGCGACGAGGAGCCAGCGGCGCTACAACCGCCGCGAGCGTCTGCCGCGGGGCGCCAAGGATGTCGGATTCCTCCAATACATGGCGTTTTGCGCGGTCACACTTGGCGCCTCGAGCCGCCGCATCCGATCCGGAAAGATCCGTGAAAAGATGACAATTCCGGCTCTGCACCACCAGACCACGCCATGACGACGACCCCGACGTCCACTCCTGCCGAGCGTCCCCGCCGGTGGCAGGCCCTGGGCCTGTACCTGCTGATGGCACTCGTCGGCCTGCTGTCCATGCCCGCCCATGCGCAGCAACCCGACCCGGCCGCCCACTGGCGCAGCGCCGACAGCGCCCACTTCCGGGTCCACTACCGTGACACGCAACGCCTGCAGGCCGAGCAGGTGGCGCAGGTGGCCGAGCGAGCCTTCGAACGTATCGCCTCGGTGTTCGATTGGCGCCCGCAAAAGCGGATCGAGTTGTCGGTGATCAGCGAATCCGATCTGCCCAACGGCTTCGCCACTCCGCTGCCCGGCAATCTCATCGGCGTGTTCCTCGCGCCGCCGGACGGTGAACTGCTCGACAACAGCCCCTGGCTCGATCTGGTGCTGACCCACGAGCTGGTCCACATCATCCACCTGGACAAGGTACGAGGCTCGCCCGGGCAACTGCGGCGGATCTTCGGACGTGTGCCCTTCGCCTTCCCCAACTTCGTCATGCCCATGTGGGCGATCGAAGGCCTGGCCACGGTGCAGGAAGGCGCTCAGGATGGCGGCGCACCCGCGGCCGCCGCGCTGGGGCGCGGCCGCGTGTACGGGCCGATCTTCGAAGCCTGGTTGCGTGCTCAGCAGGCTCGGGGCTTTCACACGCTGGAATCCATGAACGCCGACAGCCGAGACCTGCCGGTGGCCAAGGCCTACTTGTATGGTGGCTACTTCTTCGACTTTCTGGCGCGCCGCTACGGCGCGCAGGCCCTTCCCGCCTTCGTCGAGAACTACAGCGGCAATCTCGTCCCGCGCTTCCAGACCAACCCGGTGGCGCTGACCGGCAAGACGATGGACGTCCTGTGGAAGGAGTTCCTGGCCGATCTGGACGCCCAGGTCACGCTGCGCGCGGCGGCGTTGCGCGCCGAGCCCGAGGTCCTCGGGCCCGCGCTGAGCCCGGTACGCTTCGATATCAGCAGCGTCGCGAGCCTGCCCGACGGGCGCACCCTGGCCGTGGTCGATGACGGCGTGGGCGCACGCGAGCTGATGCAATTCGATCGTCAGGGCCGGGCCAGGAAGCTGGCCACCCTGGGCGGCATCGACGCCCGGCTGGATGTCAACGCGCAAGGTCAGATCCTGCTGACGCAGGCGGACCTCTGCCGCACGCGCTACCTGAGCTACGACGTGTACCGCGTGGAGATCGGTTCCGGTCAACTGCGTCGGCTCACGCACTGCGCGCACCTGCGCCGGGCCACCCAGGTCGGGGCCCGAATCGTCGCGCTCGAGATCGACGCCGGGCAGACCCGGCTGGTGTCTCTGAGGCAGGAAGGCGGCGACACACGCGCCTTGTACACCCCGGCCGTAGGGTACGAGCTCGTGGATCTGGCGCCCTCGGCGCGCGGCACCGGCGTCCTTCTGGTCGAACGCCGTGGCGGCGACTGGCGTCTGCTCGAGCTGGACCTGCAGCCCGGCGCCGACAGCCTGTCGGGCGCTCCGAGGCTGCACCTGACGAGCACCGCGCCCATCCACAGCCCGCGCGGCGGGACGGGCGCCGGCGGGGCGGAGTTCATCGCCACGACGAATGGCGTGCAGAACGTCTGGCGCCTGGCAGGCGACCGTCTGCAACGCCTGACCCATGCCCACACCGGTGTGCTCGCACATTCCGGCACGCGGGGCAATGGTGATCTCGTGACGGTGGTGATCGCCACCGACGGCGTCCGGATGCACCGACTCGCCACCCCCGTACCCGTGGGGGACCTGCCCATCGGCGGCGATCGGGCGCTGGCGCCGATGGGCAGGGGCTGGGCAGCCGCCCCCTCGCCCTGGCCCGAAACGGCGGCGGCTTCCCCTACCGGCTCGTCAGCCGCAAAAGCGGCAGCCTCCGGGCCCGCGACGGCAGCGGGCTCCGTTGCGCAGCGTCCCTCGGACACGCCGGCGCTCGGCGCCGATCGGCCCTACCGGGCCCTGGAGTCGATGCTGCCGCAATCCTGGTGGCCGCAGGTCTACTCCGATCGCGGGCTCAACGCCTACGGCGCCAGCACCTTCGGCGGCGATGCGCTGGGCTTCCATCGCTACGCGCTGGCACTGCAGTGGGAAGCCTCCCAGCGCGAGGCCATCGGCAGCATCGAATATGTCTGGCGTGACCACCACCGATGGTCGCTGCAGCGCCAGGTCAACGCGACAGCCTGGCGCAAGCTGGGCCGCGACGACTACGACACCCTGGCCTACGAACGCCGAACGCAGGCCCAGTGGGTGAGCCTGCTGCCGCTACACATGCGCCTGTCCAGTCGTCTGCATGCGGGGCTGGGCGCAGCGATGGACCGCACCGAGCGGATCGCCACGGCTCCGCTTTCGCGGCAGACGCCGGTGGACGACCGTCTGGCAGCCCTGCTGCTGGACTACGACAGCCGCGAAGGCAACTGGTGGAGCGAGGGGCCCAACCGCGGTGTGCGCGCCACGCTGCTGCATGAGAGCCACCGCCCCTTCTCGCGCAGCGGCGACCCGACCACAGCCACCGTCCGGGATGGCCACATGACGCGGATCGATGTCAGCAGCCTCGTGCCAATCGGCCGCTCGGTGCTGGCCCTGCGCCACACCGAGGCCCGCACCAGCGGGCGCATGCGCGCCTTCCAACTGGGCGCCGCGGGGTCGCAGCCGCTGCAGCTCGGCGTCGCCCTGAACGAGCGTGAGGTTCCTCTGCGCGGCTATCGCGGCACCGAGACTGCGCTGCGCGGCCAGAACATGCGCGTGAGTTCGATCGAGTGGCGCGCACCGATCGCCGACATCGACTGGCACGGCATGGCCCCGCCGGTCGGCCTGAACCGGGTGTCGGGTGCCGCCTTCATCGATGCCGGCGGCGTCTGGGATCCTGGCGCCAGCGGACCGGCGCGGGTGCGCCACGGCGTCGGCGTCGAAGTGCTGGGTGAGCTCAGGCTGCTGTACCTGACGCAGCTGCAGTTGCGCCTGGGCGTCGCTCGCGGCCTGGACGCGCCCAAAGGCACGGTCGGCTATCTCACGCTGGGACGCGCCTTCTGACGCCAGCCCCGTCCAACGGACACAGCGTCACGGGACAGCGGAGCGCTCAACACAGGGCCGCCTGGCGCTTCTGACCGCAGCCGGGCGTCCCGCTGAAACGCACATCCGGTATCGGCGACATCCGCCCGGCGCGCAGGCCAGAGGCGATTTCGTGCTTCACGGCCGCCTGTCGCGTCCGCAGTTCAGGCCAAGCGCCGCGCCTGCCCAGGGCCTGACAGCCGGGCAGCGGTGCGCGCGGCCCTCGCGCGTACTGGGTCCCTAGGGTGAGGATGTCGGATTCCTTCAAGAACACAGCGCGGCGCGTCCATAGCATCTCAACACCTCGACCCCTCCCATGGAACGGGAGCCACGCAAATGCGCCAGTGTCAGGAACCGACATCGTCGTCCCGCAGGAACCGCACTGCCACAGACCCCGCCCCCCTTCTCCGCCCCGCCCGCTGGGCGGGCATGGCTGCGGCATCGCTGGCGCTGGTGGCCTGCGGCCACAAGGACGAGGCCTTCCTGACGCGGACGTTCAAGGCGCGGGCGGGTGACCCGGTGGACGATGCGCTGGAGCGGCTGTGAGCGCAAGGACTGGTCACGGGCTCTGGAAAGCCGGCCGACGACACCGTGGACGGCTTGCGCCAGGCCGCCGAGGCCGCCATGGCCACCTTCGTCCCCGGCGTGTGCGACACGGGCTTGGACTTCACGCCCAGAGCCGGCTGGGAACGCCGTTGCGGCACGGTGAAGGTCCGCCAGGCGCGACAGGGCCGTCCGGCCTCCGGGAGCGAGCGCGCTTGGTTGGCCCTGTACGTCGAGGAGCATCGTCCGCAGGCTGCACCAGCATCGCAAGGCCTGACGCCCTGGGTCTACCTCACCGGGGGGAGCGGCCTGTCGCTGCGCAGCTATCGGGACATCGGCATCCTGCCCAAGCTGCTGGCCTGGTCGGACCGCGCGGTGATCCTGGTGGAGCAGAGGGGCAACCTGCTGTCCAGCGTCATGACCCTGGGTGAAGACGCACTCGGCGCCTGCGCCGACGACGCCGAGATCGCCGAGAACGCGGGCGGCGATGAAAAGTCGGCGGCCGCGCAAGCCTGCGCAGAGCGACTGCGGGAGAGTGGCGTCGTCCTGGAAGCCCTCAACAGCGTGGAAACCGCCGACGATATTGCCGTCGTGATCGCAGCGCCAGGTCACGCGCGCGTCCATCTGTGGGGGCACTCCTACGGCTCGGGTCTGGCGCAGCGTGTAGCGCAGCGTCATGGCGCTCGGGTGGAGGGCATGGTCCTCGAGGGCGTGGCCGATCCACGTGGACCGCAGACAGAGGGCGATCCTTCGCTGCTGGACATCGCCGCCGAATTCACAACATGGTTCAACCCCCGATGCGCAGCGGACGCCTCCTGCAGTGCTGTCTTCCCCAAGGGTCTGGACGGAGCGGAGGCCTTGGCATCCCTGCTTGCCGATCTGGCGGCCGATCCGCAGATCGCCGTGCCCCTGGCCGAGGGCCTGATCGTCACCGGCCAGCAACTCCAGCCCTGGGCGCTGAGCGGCGGTCAGGGGGTGTACGCGGGGATGCTCGCCTTCATGCAGACGCTGCATGGCTTTCAGGCGCATCTCCAGGGCCAATCGGAAGTCCTGGAGCAGTTGCTGGCGCAATGGGGGGACGGCGATCGGACGGCGGGTGTGCTGGGACTGCTCGGGACCATGGCGAAACTGAACCAGGAAACCCAGAGCTTCGAGCTCAGCCACGCCCACAAGACGTGCTTCGACGTGCGCACGACGTGGGAGGAAGACGACAGCGCTTGCCTGCGGCTCGGCCTCGCTCCGAGCCGCTACCCCGCCAGCGCGACCACCTTCGTTCCGACCCCCAGCGACATCCCGACCCTGTTCCTCCAGGGCAGACTCGACACTCAGACACCCTTGTCCGAAGCCCAGGGTCTGGCCGCAACGTTCAACAACTTGCGTACGGTGACCTTCGGGCAGTGCATCGGGCACATGCCCTTCCGCGACGCGAGGGACTGCGGTCAGGAGGTGCTGCAGCTCTGGCTGGCCGACAAGCAACTTACGCCGTCGCCAGCTTGCATGGCCACGGTCTGCGATGCCAAGGCCCTTCTGCCCAGCGGTACGATGTGGGACCAGGGCGCCGCCGCTCGCTGATCATGGCAAGCGACGCTTGACCTCACACTGCGGCGGTCAGACGGTCGGTCGATGCGCCAGGCGCAGCCACGCGGGCGGCAGACCGGACGACGGCTCCGACAGGGCCTCGGGCAGGTACAGGGTGTGGGACCGCTTCAGAGCATAGGCGCGCGGCGTGAGACCGGCGAAGCGTTTGAACTCGCGTGTCATGTGCGCCTGATCGGAAAACCCGTGGGCATAGGCCAGATCGCTGAGGCCGGCCCAGCCTTCGTGCAAAGCGGCCTGGTCACCAACCAGCGAACTGGCGGCCCGCCGGAAGCGCCACAGCCGTGCGTAGTGCATCGGGCCCAGACCGAAGCAGTGATCGAACAGCCGCTCGAGTTGCCTCGTCGAGAGGTCGACCTCACGCGCCAGGCGTGCGACGTCGAACGAGCCCGCGGCCACGGCCGTCTGCAGGGCGGTGAGCGCGTGCAGTGCACGCAAGTCCACCGCCCGGGACAGGCCGGCTGTCCACTCCCCCAGCAGGGCCTCCAGACGGCTCAGGCTGGACAAACCCCAGGGCTCCTGGCACAGCCTGACGATGGCATCCAGGCGCCGCTGTCGGATCAGGAGCTCAGGGTCGCAAATGAGATTCAGCGCCTGGCTTGCGGACTCGCCGAACAGGGCAGCGAATGCGCCAGGCCGGAAGGTGATGCACAGCAGATGCACCGTCTCGCCAGGGGGCATGCGCAAGGTGGCCCCGCGCTCGCAGGCCATGGGGCCGAAGACGAAGGCCCTGGGCTTGGGCACCGTGCCGCCCGAAGGATGGTGGTCGTGCATGCACGCGACGGTGGTCACGACCAACTGCGTGCCCGCTGACGGGCTTGAGACGGCCTCGAACGCGCCAGGGCCGCAGGGGTCGAGCGTGCCCTGGAAATAGTGGTCAACCCAGGGCTGCAGTGACGCCGATGGCAAGGCGAAGCGAACCGGCAGAGACGGACCAGGGCGCGACTTGCCGGGCTGGAAAGACCGATGACCCATGCGAAGGACCTGAACACGGGGCAGGTACGACAGCTGGGCCGGCGGATCCGCCAAGACAAGATCCTAGCCTCTGTCGACCCCGTTCGAATCGACCTTTTTCCCTATTGACGGTTTTTTCCGAAACCGATCAGGCACGAACCGTCGGTGCGACCGGGTGAAGATTTGTCGCTTCAAGTAGCGGAGTTGCCCAAGGCGGATCGCGCGATGCGCAGGGTCGGCGATGACGGTGGTGGAGCCGGTGACGGCGCCGGAGTTTTCGCCTATACCAACGCCAGTCAGCCTGCAGCAGGCTTCGATCGACGAACTCGGTACTCGATATGTGGCTGGAACGCCTCCTCGATGCGCCGACCTTCGAAGCGGTGTTCGACCGCCGCTGACCGCTGGCGAGGCAAGCCCGGCGGTCACGAAGGCATCACGGGCGACTGATCATGGCGCTGCCGCGACAGGGCCCGGGCCCCGAAGCAGCCGCCACGCCGCCGCCCTGAGCACGACGTCACAAACCCACAGCCCAGGTCGGCTTGTACTGGTTGACGCCGCCCAGCAAGCGGCCGCTGCCCGGCTGCACCATCACCGCGTTGGGGCGGCCGAAGTAGCTGGTTGAAAAAGTCTCCTCGCGCTCCTCGACGGCGTGGCCGCGATGACGCAGGCCGGCCAGCACCTCGTCGCCCAGGCGCACGTCGGCCACGGTGGTGCGGCCCTCGCAGTGCACGCGGGGCGTGTTCACCGCCTCCTGCGGGCCCATGCCGTGGTCGACCATGTTGACGATGGAGTGCAGCACGGCCGAGATCACGCGCCGCCCACCGGGCGCGCCGACGGCCAGCAGCGGCTGCCCGTCGCGCAGCACGATCACCGGCGCGCCGGCGGTCATCACGCGCCGGCCCGGCGCCAGCGAGTTCACGCGCCCCGGGATCGGGTCGAACCACATCGTGCCGTTGTTCAGGACGATGCCGGTGTCGCGCGCCACCACCGCCGAGCCGAAGTGCTGGCCCAGCGTCGACAGCAGGGAGACCATGTTGCGGTCGCGGTCGATCACGGTCAGGTGGGTGGTCTGGCCCTCGCCTGCGCGCGCTGCGCTCGCCGGATCCTGTGCGGGGCCGCACACGGCCGTCGGATGGCCAGGCTCGAAGCGCCAGGGGTCCCCGGCCGTCGCCTGGAGGTCGGCGCGGTCCGGGCGGATGGCCGCAGCACGTTCCTGCGCATAGCCGGGCGACATCAGCCCGCGCAGCGGCAGCGGGACGCTGTCGGCATCACCCAGGTGGGCAAAGCGGTCGAGGAAGGCCAGGCGCTGGGCCTCGGCAATGCAGTGCAGCTCGTCCAGGCTGCCCGCGCCCATCGCACGCAGGTCGAAGCGCTCGAGCATGGACAACGCCTGCATCACCGTCGGGAAGCCCGTGTTCTCGAGCCCGCCGACGACGTCGCAGCCGCGGTAGTGGCCGCGCAGCCCACCCTCGGACACGCGCAGTCGGTAGCCGGCCAGGTCATCGGCCGACAGCAGACCGCCGTGCGCGGCCATGTCGGCGGCGATCTTCTCGGCGATGCGCCCGCGGTAGAAGGCGTCGGCGCCGTCGGCGGCGATCTGGCGCAGAGACCACGCCAGATCGGGCTGGCGGAAAGTGTCACCTTCCACCCCGAGCATCGGCGCGCGCCAGACCGTGCCGTCGGGGCGGTACATCACGCGGCGGCTTTCCGGGTAGCGGTGCAGGCGGTGCTGGTTGACCGCCATGCCCAGCGCGATGTACCAGTCGATCGGGAAGCCCTTTTCGGCATGGTGGATGGCCGGCGCCAGCACGTCCGCCCGGGGCAGACGGCCGAAGCGCTCGTGCGCCTGCAGCAGGCAGGCCGGCGTGCCGGGCACTGCGGGCGTCCTCCAACCGGTGTTGTTGGCATCGTCCTTGATGCCCGGCCAGCCGTACAGCCCGGCCTCGGCATGCAGGTCATCGAGTTCGAACTGGTTGGCCCGCGTGGCCGCCGGCAGGGTGCCCGTGCCGTCGAAGACCGTGGTGCGTCCGGTGGCCGCTTCGTGCACCACCATCACCGCGATGCCCCCCAGCCCGCTGTTGAAGGGCTCCACCACCCCGACCGCGAAGCCCGCAGCCACTGCCGCGTCGATGGCATTGCCGCCACGGCGCAGCATCTCCACCCCGGCCTCGGTCGCCTGCCGGGCCATCGTCGCGACGACACCCTCCTGCGAAGCCACCTCGGTCTTGCGCACGATCCACTGGCTGGTCATCGGCATGACGTTCCTCCTGGATTGAGTCGGGCGCGTCGATGATAGGCAGGACCACACCTCGCGCAGCCTGACGGATGTTTCGCGGGGATGCGCAGGCGCACAAGTCAGGCACCCAAGTCAGGCGCACGGCATGCACCGTACGGCGTATCAACTCCGGGCGCACGCGGTCAGGATCGAGGCTTTCGACGATGCGGCACACTTCCAGCCTTCGCAAGTCCGATCGCCCCGTGCCCCGACCCACGACCGCCCGCACCCACGGCGACAGCACCGCCGGCCGCCATCGCGCTGGAAGCCACCGCTCGGTCCAGGCGAAGATGAGGGGGCTCGCCGCCGCCCTCCTGCTGAACTGCACCACCACCCCCGCCGCCGAGATCGTCATCTACGAGAGTGCGCTGCAGTCGGCGATGCTGCGGCAGGCCTTCGATGTCAACGGCCGACGGCTGCTCGCGGGCGACCCGCGTCAGTGCAACTACGCCCTGGTGCAGCAACCCGCGCTGCGTCTGCGCGAGGGGCGGTTGTTCCTGCGCGCGCAGTTCTCGGCGGTGCTGGGAGTGCCGGCGCCTGCTGGGGGCTGCACGGGTCTGGCGGACAGCTTCTGGTTCGAGGTCTCGGGCCAGCCGTTGGCGCAGGGCGACGCGCTGGCGCTGGCCGACCTGCGCCTGGACGAGGTCAAGGAGATCTACCGGCCGCTGGTCGAGTCGCTGATGAGCGGTGCGGTGTCGCAGGCGCTGCGTATCAACCTGCGCACCGAATTGCAGAAGATGCTCGACGGCGCCGCAGGGTACCGTGCCAGCCTGCCCGCGCTCGAGATCCGCTCGGTGACGACGAGCGACGAGGCGGTGACGATGCGCTTCGACTTCCGGCTGGAGGCCCGCTGACGTTCGAGCCTCTGAACGCCCGGGAGCGCCCGAGACCCTGCGCAGCGCCGCTGCGCCGCATGGCAATCCCCTCACGATGACGGAAGACCACCCCACCGCCCTGCACAGCCCCGCCGCCGAGCGCAACGCCGCGCCCATCCTGGCCGAGTTGCAGCGCCTGCTACCCTCGCAAGGCCTGATGCTGGAGATCGCCAGCGGCACCGGCCAGCACGCCGCGGCTTTCAGTGCCGGGCTGCCAGGGTGGGACTGGCAGCCCACCGAGGCCGATGCGGCGATGCTGCCGTCGATCCGAGCCTGGTGCGCAGGCCAGCCGCGGGTGCGCCCGCCGCTGCGCCTCGATGTCGGCGCCTTGCCTTGGCCAGCCGAAGTGCCGGACAGGGTCGACGCCATGTTCTGCGCCAACATGATCCACATCGCGCCCTGGCCAGCCACGCGCGCGCTGATGCAGGCTGCGGGCCGATACCTGAGGCCTGGCGGGATGTTGCTGACCTACGGCCCCTACCTGGAGGACGGCATGCCGACGGCGCCGAGCAACGTCGCCTTCGACGCCGACCTTCGGCGACGCGACGCGCGCTGGGGGCTGCGACGGCTGGCCGATGTGGCCGCCGAAGCCGCCTCGGCGGACCTGGAGCTGGCCGAACGCATCGCCTTGCCGGCGAACAACCTGCTACTGGCGTGGCGCCGACGAACCCCGTCCGTCCAGGCAGTGAGGATGCAGCCATGAGCGCACCGGGACAGTCAAATGCCGGCTTGCCGACGCACCGGGCGCGGAGGGCTGACACGTGAGCGGACACCGCGGCAACAAGTCCTTCCTGCCCAGCAAGCCCTGCGCCGTCTGCGGACGCCCGATGAGCTGGCGCAAGGCCTGGGCGCGCAACTGGGACCAGGTGCGCCACTGCTCCGACGCCTGCCGCGCGCGCCGCGGGCAGGCCAGCCCCACCAAGGACCGCCGATGACCGACCCCGCACGCTCCGTCAGGCATCTGGTCCTCGTGCTGGGCGACCAGCTCGACGAACAGTCCAGCGCCTTCGACGGCTTCGATCCGGCGCGAGACCTGGCGTGGATGTGCGAGGCCAGCGAGGAGGCCACGCACGTGCGGTCCGCTCAGCAGCGCATTGCCGTCTTCCTCGGCGCGATGCGCCACCACGCGGCCGCGCTGCGGGCGCGCGGCGTGCCGCTCGACTACCTGACGCACCACGAAGGCTCGCTGGCCGACGCGCTGCTCGCCACGCTGCGGCAAAGGCCCGTCGAACGCATCGTGCTGACCGAGCCGGGCGAGTGGCGCGTGCGCGAGGCGCTGGCGGCGGCTGCGGCGCAGGCCGGCGTGCCGATCGAGTTCCGCGAGGACAGGCACTTCCTGTGCAGCCGAGATGAGTTCAGCCGTCACGCCAAGGGCCGGCGCCAGTTGCGCATGGAGTACTTCTACCGCGAGATGCGCCAGCGCCACCGCGTGCTGATGGACGGCGACCAGCCGGCCGGCGGGCAATGGAACTTCGACGCCGACAACCGCGAGGCCTTCGGCCGCGAGGGCCCGGGCCTGGTGCCGCCGCCGCTGCGCTTCGCCCCCGACGAGATCACGCAGCAGGTGCTGGCCGAGGTGCGCGAGCGCTACGCCGACCACCCCGGGCGCCTCGACAGCTTCGGCTGGCCGCTGACCCGTGCGCAGGCGCTGGAAGCGCTCGACGATTTCGTGGCCCACCGCCTGCGCGACTTCGGCCGCTGGCAGGACGCGATGTGGGCCGGCCAGCCCTGGCTGTACCACTCGCTGGTGTCGGCGGCGCTGAACCTGAAGCTGCTGAACCCGCGCGAGGTCATTGCCCGCGTCGAGGCGGCGTGGCGGGCCGGCGACGTCCCGCTGGCCGCGGCCGAGGGCTACATCCGCCAGATCCTGGGGTGGCGCGAGTATGTGCGCGGCGTCTACTGGCTGCGCATGCCCGGCTACCTGGCCCTCAACGGGCTGCAGGCGCACGAGCCGCTGCCCGGCTTCTACTGGACGGGCCGCACGCCGATGCGCTGCCTGTCGGACGCCATCGGGCAGACGCTCGAGCATGGCTACGCGCACCACATCCAGCGCCTGATGGTCACCGGCCTGTACGCGCTGCTGCTGGGCGTGGACCCGCGCGAGGTGCACGCCTGGTACCTGGCGGTCTACGTCGATGCGGTCGAGTGGGTGGAATTGCCCAACACCCTCGGGATGAGCCAGCACGCCGACGCCGGCCCGCCCACCGGCCCGGTGGAGCCGCCCGGGCCCATGGCCAGCAAGCCCTACGCCGCCACCGGCCAGTACATCGCGCGGATGAGCAACCACTGCCGCGGCTGCCGCTTCGACCCGGCACAGCGCACCGGTGAGCGCGCCTGCCCCTACACCACGCTGTACTGGGATTTCCTGGCGCGCCACGAGACGCGGCTGGCCGCCAACCCGCGCATGGCGCTGCAGGTGAAGAATCTGCGCCGCCTCGATGCCGAGGAACTGCGCCGCATCCGCGCAAGGGCCGCGGCGCTGCGCGCCTGTCCGGACGGCCACCTGCCCACAGACGCCGACCCGTCCTCGACCGCTCGACCGGCACCCGCGGATCGAGCCGCCACTGGTGGCTCCGCCTGACCCACCTGACCCGTCTGATCCACCCGAACCGTCACCCCCGTCACGCACCTCGTCAGCGCCGTGACCTCCCTCACCCCCGTCCCACGCAAACCCCGATGTCCTCCGCCGAAACCCTGAACGTCCGCGTCCGATCGATGACCTGGCAAGCCGAAGGCGTGCTGTCGGTCGAACTGGCCGCCCTCGACGGCGGCGAGCTGCCGCCCTTCGAGGCCGGCGCCCATGTCGACCTGCAGTTGCCGCTGCCCGGTGGCACCGTCGGGCGCAGCTACTCGCTGTGCAACGACCCGCGCGAGACCCACCGCTACGTCGTGGGCATCGGCCGCGACCGCGCCAGCCGCGGCGGCTCGCGCTGGGTCCACGAGCAGTTGCGCCCCGGCGCGCTGCTGCGCATCGCTGCGCCGCGCAACCACTTCCGGCTGAACGAGTCGGCGCCATCCTTCGCGCTGTTGGCCGGCGGCATCGGCATCACGCCGCTGCTGGCCATGGCCCGGCGCCTGCATGCGCTGGGCAAGCCGGTACGGGCGCTGCTGGCCGCGCGCGACCGCGCCAGCGCCGCCTTCGTCGACGAACTTCGCGCGCTGGTGCCCGACACGACGCTGCACCTGGACGCGCAGGCCGGCGGCCCGCCCGACCTGCACGCCTGGCTCGCCGCCCTGCCCCGCGACACCGGCGTGTACGGCTGCGGCCCGGCGCCCATGCTCGACGCCTTCGAGCGTGCCTGCGCCAGCCTGGGCCTGGCGGACGCGCACATCGAGCGCTTCACCGCCGCCCCGGCCCCGCCCGACGCCCCCGCGCCCGGCGCCTGCACCCTCGTGCTCGAGCGCAGCGGCCGCGAGATCGCCGTGCCGGCCGACAAGAGTCTGCTCGACGCGCTGCTGGACGCCGGCGTGGACGTGCCCTACAGCTGCTTCGAAGGCGTGTGCGGCACCTGCGAGACGCGCGTGCTCGACGGCGAGATCGACCACCGCGACGGCGTGCTCAGCGCGGTGGAGCGCAAGCGCGGCGATGTGATGATGGTGTGCGTCTCGCGCTGCAAGGGCGCGCGGCTGGTGCTGGATCTCTGACACCGGATCCAAGGGTCGATCCAGGGGGCTGTCAGCATTGGGGCACCGACAGCCTCCGAGTGATCGGTCCAGCGGACGATCGTTCGAACGTTGGAGATCCGGTCATTTTCGCGCCAAGCGGAACCCTGGCGGAGAAGAATAACGGCTGTAGGCCTGCTCGGTCAGCCCCGAGGCCACACCGGCGGCAGCGGCCAGCCGCGCCGCTGCAGCGCGGCGCGGGCGCGCTCGGGGTGGTCGGTGATCACGCCGTCGACGCCGAGGTCGAGCACGCGGTCGATGTCGGCGGGGTCGTTGACGGTCCAGGTCAGCACCGTCAGCCCGAGGCTGTGGGCCTGGGCGACCACCTCGGCGCTCAGATCGGCATGGTGCGCCGACCACAGGCGCCCGCCGGCCGCGCGCACCATGTGCGGCACCGAGCCGTGGTCGTCGTGACGCAGGCCGGCGGTCCAGGGCGTGGGCTGCGGCTGACCGGCACCAATGGTGTCGAAGCCACGCCGCTGCACGCTGAGGTAGACGGTGCCGATCTCCGGCGCCAGCGCCTGGACGAGCTGCAGGGTGCGCCAGTCGAAGGACTGCACCGTGCTGCGCGCAGCCATCCCGGCGCGGCGGATCTCTGCGACCACGGCGCGCGCGAAGGCCTCGGGCGGCAGCGTCAGCTCGGGACGCAACGGGGAGATCTTGGTCTCGATCGACAGGCGCACCTCGGCCGCGCCGCGCTGGCGCACCAGGTCGAAGACCTCCGTCAGGCGCGCCAGCGGCGTGCCGTCGGCCGGCTGCTGCCGCGGGAACTGCTGCGCGGTGCGGCTGCCCGGACGCGCACGGCCGACGTCGTAGCGCCGCAGCTCGGCCCAGTCGGTGTGGGCGAGGACCGGGCCAGGGCTGTCCAGCCAGCGGCCGTCCGGCCCGCGCGTGAGGTCGGGGTTGAGCAGCGGGTCGTGCGAGACGACGACCACGCCGTCGCGGCTGACGCCGACGTCGAGCTCCAGCGTGCTCACGCCGAGTTCCAGCGCCAGCGCGAAGGCCGGCAGCGTGTTCTCGGGCCGCAGGCCGCGCGCGCCGCGGTGGCCCTGCAGATCGATCTCGCGCGGGGCCGCGCCGGAAGCCGCCGCAGGCCGCCACACGACACCCGCACCGGTGAACAGCGCACAGGCGCCTGCGCCTGTGCCCAGAACGCGTCTTCGCTGCATGATCGCCTCGCCGTTGTTCAGCTGACTCGCCAGACGATCAGACCGGCAGATCGACGGATCGACAGATCGACAGATCGACAGATCCGCCTGCCATCCTGGTGTCTTCCTGCCCCAAGCCCTCGCCCTGCCTCCTGAAAGCCGACCCGCCCTACTGCCCCGAGGGGCTGTTCCAGACGGCGTGCACCGCCTCGATGTCGGCCAGCACCTGCGGCGACAGTGCCACATCGAAGGCACTCACCTGCTCTTCGAGCTGCGCCACCGAGGTCGCGCCGATGATGGTCGAGCCGACGAAGGAGCGCTGACGCACGAAGGCCAGCGCCAGTTGCAGCGGCGTCAGGCCATGCTTGCGCGCGACCGCGTCGTACTGCGCTGCGGCTTCCAGCGCGCGGGGGCGCTTGTAGCGGTCGCCGAACTGCGGGAAGCGCACCAGCCGCGCGTCCTCCAGCCCGGGGCGCGGCGTGTCGGCGAAAGCGCCGATCGTGCCGTCGGCGGCGGTGTACTTGCCCGTCAGCAAGCCCATGGCCAGAGGCGAATAGGCGAGTAGCGGCACATCCAGCTGGTGGCTGGCCTCGGCCAGGTCGCCGTCGAAGGTGCGCATCAGCAGGCTGTAGCCGTTCTGGATCGACGCTGGCGGCGGCAGCCCGTTTTCGCGCGCCAGACGCACGAACTCGCACACGCCGAAGCAGGTCTCGTTGGACAGCCCGTAGGCGCGGATCTTGCCCGCGCGCATCGCCGCGGCCAGCGCCTCGATCTGCTCGAGGATGGGCGTGCACTCGCGCTGCTGGGTCACGTCGTACTGCCAGGCGCCGAACATCGGCACGTAACGCTCGGGCCAGTGGATCTGGTACAGGTCGATGTGATCGGTCTGCAGCCGGCGCAGGCTGTCGTCGATGGCCCAGGGGATGGTGCGGGCGTTGACCCGCGTGTCGCCGTTGCGGATCCAGTCGCGCCGGCCCGGCCCGGCGATCTTGGACGCCAGCACGATCTCGTCTCGGCGCCCGGGGTTGCGCGCCAGCCACTGGCCGATGCAGGTCTCGGTGCGGCCCTGGGTCTGCGGCCCGGGCGGCACCGGGTACATCTCGGCGGTGTCAATGAAGTTGATGCCGAGTTCGAGCGCGCGCTCGATCTGGGCGTGCGCCTGCTCGGGCGTGTTCTGCTCGCCCCAGGTCATCGTGCCCAGGCAGATGTCGGTCACTTCCAGCGGGCTGGCGCCCAGGCGGCGGGTCTTGCGTGCTTGCATGTGTTCGTCCTGTGTCCTATGTCGAGCCGCGCGCAGGGCGCTCGTGGAGGCGCGCCCGGGGGCGGCCCGATCAGTTGACCTTGAACCGCTCCACCGTCTCGCGCCGCACCTCGATGCCCAGGCCGGGGCCGTCGGGGATGTGGACCATACCATCGACCAGATCCAGCGGCTCGACCACCAGATCCCGTCGGAACGGATGCGAAGAGCGGTCGTACTCCAGCACCGGGGCGCGCGCGTACAGGCTGTGGTGCGCCACCGGCAGCGCCGCGATCATCTGCAGCGAGGCCGCCTGCGCCACGGCCGAGCCCCAGACATGCGGGTTGACCTCGATACCGTTGGCCTGCGCCAGCACGGCGATATGACGCGCGGCGGTGATGCCGCCGCACGAGCCGATGTCGGGCTGCGCGATGTCCACGGCGTGACGGCCCAGCAGTTCACGGAAGCCGTACAGCGTGTGCTCGTTCTCCCCGCCGGCGATTGGCGTGCGCAGGCGCGCGCGCAACTCCACATAGCCGTCGATGTCCTCGGGCACCACCGGCTCCTCGTACCAGCGCACACCGATGTCATCGAGCACCCAGCCCAGGCGCAGCGCCTCGGCGCGGCCGTAGGCGTGGTTGGTGTCGACCATCAGCGTCACGCCGCGCCCCTGCATCGCCTTCGCGATGGCCTGGATGACCTCGATGTCGTCATCCAGGCCGTAGCCGAGCTTGACCTTCATCAGCCGGAAGCCGGCCGCCAGATGGCCGTGCGCCTCGTCGACCAGACGCGCCGCCTCGCCCTGCCCGTGGAGGCGGTAGAACCCGGTGGCGTAGGGCTGCACTTGGGTGCGGAAGGCCCCGCCGAGCAACTTGTGCACCGGCAGTCCATGGTGCTTGCCGGCCAGGTCCCACAGCGCGATGTCGACCGCGCTGATCGCGGCGACCACGGTGCCCTTGCGCCCGTGGTCGCGGGTCTGGTGGTACATGCGGTGCCACAGCACCTCGATGTCGAGCGGGTCAGCCCCCAGCACCAGCGGGCGCAGCGCATGCTCGACGGCGGCCGCGGCCACCTGCGGCGGCTCCAGGCCCTGCGCGAAGGCCTCGCCCCAGCCGACCAGGCCCGTATCGGTCTCGACCTCGACCAGCGTGGCCGAGCGCCGGTGCACCCAGCCCTGCGAGAAGGCGAAGGGCTGCGCCAGCGGGCTCTGCAGCACGTGGACGCGGACATCGACGATCTTCATGTGCATCTCTCCTGTGAACCGGATGGTGCGAGGTGCACGCACCCGGATGACCGACGCCGCGCCACGCTATTGCAACGACAACGGCAGCGGCAGCACCCCCCCGATCAGGCCGCAGGCCAGCACCACCGCCCAGGGCGGCGCCTTCCACACGGTCAGCGCGAGCAGCGCCAGCAGCACCACGCTGACATCGCGCGGGCCCTGCACCGCGGCAGCCCACACGGGCTGGAACAGCGCCGCCAGCAGCCAACCCACCACCGCCGCGTTGACACCGGCCAGCGCCGCCTGCGCCGCCGCGTGACGGCGCAGGCTCGCCCAGAAGGGCAGCGCCCCCAGCACCAGCAGCAGGCCCGGGACGAAGACGGCCACCAGGCACAGCAGGCCGCCGTCCCAGCCGCCGGGCCCCGGCTGCATCGAGGCACCCAGGAAGGCCGCGAAAGTGAACAAGGGCCCGGGGACGGCCTGCGTGGCGCCGTAGCCCGCGAGGAAGACGTCTTCGCGCACCCAGGCGCTGCCGACGACCTCGGCCTCGAGCAGTGGCAGAACGACGTGCCCACCGCCGAACACCAGGGCGCCGGCCCGGTAGAAGGCATCGAACTGCGCGAGCGCCGGATGTGGCAGCGCCGCCGCCAACAGCGGCAACGCCACCAGCAGGCCGAGGCACAGCGCGAGGCAGACGGCGGCAGCGCGGCGCGACACCGGCACGCGCAGGTCGTCCGAGCCCGACGCAGCCGCCGTGGAGGAGGACGACGCGCCCACAGGTCCCGAAACCCCCGCCGCGGGGAAAGAGGAAGATGCGGCCACCGCTCCCGAGCGCGTCGGCACAGGGTTGGGGGACGCCGCCATGGTGGCTGCGGTCGCCACAGGGTTGGGGGACGCCGCCATAGTGGCTGCGGTCGCGCCGGCCACCGACGGCGGCGGCGGACGCAGACGCCACCAGCCGACCCCGGCCGCCACCGCGAGCACACCGAACTGCACGGCCACCCCCGGCACCCACAGCACCACCACGGCAGCGGCCACCATCAGCGTGGCGCGCACGGGCCCCACGCACAGCGCGCGGGCCATACCCCACACCGCCTGCGCCACGACGGCGACCGCGGCCAGTTTCAGGCCGTGCAGCACCCCGGCGGGCAGGGTGTCACCGGCCTGCGCAAGACCGAGGGCGAGCACGATCAGGGCCAAAGCCGACGGCAGCGTGAACCCGGCCCATGCGGCCAGCGCGCCGGGCAGGCCGGCCCGCGACAGGCCCAGGGCGAACCCCACCTGGCTGCTCGCCGGCCCGGGCAGGAACTGGCACAGCGCCACCAGATCGGCATAGGCCCGCTCGCTCAGCCAGCGCCGGCGGGCGACGAACTCGTCACGGAAGTAGGCCAGATGCGCCACCGGGCCGCCGAAGGAGGTCAGCCCGAGGCGCAGGAATACCGCGAAGACTTCCGCGGCGCCGTGCCTCGGTCCGGCCCCTGGGGTCAAGCCTCGCTCCCGAAGGCCGATGCGCGCGGACGAACGGACAACCCGGTCGCTCCCCGTGACGAGACGACCGTCCAGCCAGGACCGTTCACTGGATCCTTCGCTGGGCCGTTCGTCCAACTACTCATCCGACTATTCATCCGACCGCTCATCCGACCGCTCATCCGACCTTTCACCCAGCCTTTCACCAGGCCGCTCATCCGGCCATTGACCTTGCCGTTCAGCGGCGCCCTCACCCGACCACCAGCCGTGCCCCACCCTGCGCCGGCGCGCACCGGCCCACCACCGCGGCGCGGTCGAAGCCGTGGCGCGCGAAGGTGGCGAGCACGGCGTCCAGCGCCTCGGGCGCGCAGGCCACGAGCAGGCCGCCGCTGGTCTGCGGGTCGGTGAGCAGCGCCTGGTCCTCGGGCGCGAAGCCCGCGGGCAGCACGACGTCGCCGCGGTAGCCGGCCCAGTTGCGGCCCGAGGCGCCGGTCACGAAGCCCTGTGCGGCGAGCGCGCGCACGCCGTCCAGCAGCGGCACCGCGCGCCAGTCCAGGTGCACCTCCAGGCCGGCGCCGCGCGCCATCTCCAGGCCGTGGCCGGCCAGGCCGAAGCCGGTCACGTCGGTCAGCGCATGCACGCCCGGCAGCGCGGCCAGGTCGGGGCCCGGGGTGTTGAGCTTGGTCGTCGTCGCGATCATCTGCGCGTAGCCGGCCTCGCCGAGCACGCCCTTCTTCAGCGCCGCGCTCATCACGCCCACGCCCAGCGGCTTGCCGAGCACGAGCAGGTCGCCGGCCCGGGCGTCGGCGTTGCGCTTGACGTGGTCGGGGTGGACGAGGCCCAGCGCCACGAGGCCGTAGATGGCCTCCACCGAGTCGATCGTGTGGCCGCCGGCCACCGGGATGCCCGCCGCGCGGCACACCGAGGCGCCACCCTCGAGGATGCGCCCGATGGTGGCGGTGGACAGCACGTTGATCGGCATGCCCACCAGCGCCAGCGCCAGGATCGGGCGCCCGCCCATCGCGTAGACGTCGCTGATGGCGTTGGTGGCGGCGATGCGGCCGAAGTCGTGCGGGTCGTCGACGATGGGCATGAAGAAATCGGTGGTGGCGATCAGCGCCTGCTCGTCGTTCAGGCGGTAGACGGCGGCGTCGTCTGCGGTCTCGATGCCGACCATCAGCTCCTTCGGGATGGGCATCGCCGCCGTGCCCTTCAGGATCTCGGACAGCACGCCGGGGGCGATCTTGCAGCCGCAGCCGCCGCCATGCGACAGCGAGGTCAGGCGGGGTTCGGCGGCGGCGGGTCTCTCGGGGGCGTTCATGCGGGTCTCCGGTTCGGCGGTGGGGCGGGCGCGGCCACGGGCGGCGCGGCGGTGCGTTCAGCGGTCTGCGCCGAGGAGCCCGGCGACGACACGGTGCAGCGCCGCGGCCTCGGCCTCGGGCGCGTAGGCGTCGGCCAGCGCCGCAGCCTGACGCTGCAAGGCCGGCAGCATATCGGCATCGTCACGCGCGCGCTCGAGCAGGCGCGCCAGCGCGGCGGCGTCGCCGGGCGGGAAGTAGCCGCCCCAGTCCGCGCCCAGCAGGCCGACGTTGCCGTCGATGCGCGAGGCCAGCACCGGCGTGCCGCTGCGCAGGGCCTCGATGATGACGTGCGCGCCGCCCTCCATGCGGCTCGGGTGCACGAGCACGTGCGCGGCCTGGATGCGGCGGCGCGTGGCGCCGTGGTCCAGGCCGCCGAGCCAGCGGTAGCGCGGGTGCTGCGCCTGCAGCGCCGCGGCCTCGGCGCCGAGCGCGGGGTCGAGCGCGCGGCCGACGTGGTCCAGGCGCAGGTCGGCGCGGTGGGCCAGCAGCCGCGCCGCGGCGAACCCCGTGCGCGGGTCCTTCTCCTCGCGCAGGTGGCCCACCATCAGCGCGCGCAGGTGGCCGGCCGGCTTGGGCAGGGCGCGTCGCGCGCTGCAGGACTGCAGCACGGTGTGGCACTTCGCCCGCGCGGCGGCGTCCAGGCCCCGCGCGCCCAGCGTGTTGAGCACGACGAGGGCGTCGGCCAGCGCGAGCGAGCGCTGCGCGTCGGCGTCGGTGTCGATGTCGCGGTAGAGGTCGGTGCCGGTGAGCGCCACGACGAGCGGCGCGCCCGGCGCGAGCCGGCCTTCGGCGCGCGCCGCCGCCCAGGCCGCGATCGACGCCGCCGAGCGCCGCGCGTGCAGCGCCACCAGCGCGTCGGCGGGCTCGTCGCCGACGGACCACCGCGCCGCCAGCCGCACGCGGTACGCCGTGCCCAGCATGCGCGCCCAGCGCCGCGCCGTCTGCCAGTTGCCGTTATTGGCGTCGGCCAGCGCCGGGGTGACGATGACGATGGATCTGCGGCGCGACATGCGCCAAGCGTAACGCCATGCGGGTCGTCCCGGCGCCCTTGTCCGAGAGGGGCCCTGCGGCGGTTTCCGGGGGTAAGCTCCGAGCCATGGTCACGCGGCGCCTCGGTGCGGCTTGGCCCTCGCCCCGCATCCGCTGCCCGCCGCATGCCCCTTGATCCCCCACCCGGATCCGGCCCCGAGCCGGCCGCTGTCGTCCCGGCCGCCGCGCGGCTGGCGCGCCGCGGCGACGCGCGCGCGCTGGCGCAGGCGCTGCAGGACAGCCGCGCCGACACGCTGGCGACCTTCGCGTGCTTCGAGCGCGCGCTGCCCGGGCTGCGCGTGCCGCAGCGGCCGCAGCTGAACCTGCCGCTGTGGGAGCTCGGCCACATCGGCTGGTTCCAGGCGCGCTGGACCACGCGCAACCCGCAGTGGCGGCGCGGCTGGCGCGCCGACCCCGAGGCGCCGCTGCGCGCGGGCCAGCCCGGGGTGCGCGCCGATGCCGACGCGCTGTACGACTCCAGCGCGGTGGCGCACGCGCGCCGCTGGAGCCTGCCGCTGCCCGACGCCGCCGCCACGCGCGCCGAGCTGCAGGCGCAGCTCGGATCCGTGCTCGCGCTGCTCGAGGGCGCCGGGGCCGATGACGACGACACGCTGTACTTCTTCCGCCTTGCGCTGCTGCACGAGGACATGCACCACGAGGCGGCGCTCTACATGGCGCAGGGCCTGGGCGTGCCGGTGGACGACGCGCGCTGGCAGCCCGCGCCGCTGCCCGAGCCGCCGCCGCCGCTGCGCCTGGCGGCCGCGCCCTGGCGCCTGGGCAGCGTGGCCGACGCGGCGGACTCCGGTTTTGCCTTCGACAACGAGCTCGGCGCGCACGAGGTCGCCACCGGCGCCTTCGAGATCGACGCCCAGGCGCTGCGCTGGGCCGAGTTCCTGCCCTGCGTGGAGGCCGGGGCCTGCGCGGCGCCGGCGCACCTGCGGCGCGCCGGCGGCGGCCCGGGCGAGCGCTGGGAACGCTGGCGCCACGGCCGCTGGGACGCGCTGGACCTGCGCGAGGCCGCCTGCCACCTGGGCCTGGAGCAGGCGCAGGCCTGGTGCGCCTGGGCCGGCCGCCGCCTGCCCACCGAGGCCGAGTGGGAGCGCGCCGCCTGCACCCACCCGGGCGCCTTCCGCTGGGGCGAGGTCTGGGAGTGGACCGCGAGCCCCTTCGCGCCCTACCCCGGCTTCGTGCCGCACCCCTACCGCGACTACTCCGCCCCCTGGTTCGACGGCCGCCCGGTCCTGCGTGGCGCCTCGTACCTGACCCAGCCGCGCATGCGCCACCCGCGCTACCGGAACTTCTTCCCCGGCCACCGCAGCGACGTGCCGGCGGGGCTGCGCAGCTGCGCGCGTTGAAGGCGCCTGCGGGGTGGGCAGGGCGGCCTCACCCCGCCGCGAGCATCACCGCAAACCAGCCGGCGGGGTCGCTCCAGCACTGCACTTCGCCGAACCCCGCCTCGCGCAGCAGGGCCTCGAAGCCGGCGCGCGTCCACTTGTAGCTGTTCTCGGTGTGCACGCGCTCGCCGGCCGCGAAGGTGCGGCGCGCGCCCGGCCAGGTGGCCACCAGGTCGGCGCGCGCCTTCAGGTGCATCTCGATTCGCGAGGCGCGGGGGTCGAACAGCGCCACGTGCTGCCACTGGCGCACGTCGAAGTCGGCGCCGAGCAGGCGGTTCAGGTGCAGCAGCAGGTTCAGGTTGAAGGCCGCCGTCACGCCCAGCGCGTCGTCGTAGGCGCGCTCCAGCACCCCTGCGTCCTTGACCAGGTCCACGCCGATCAGCAGCGCGCCGCCGCCGGCCGTCACGCGGGCCTGCCGCAGCAGGCGCAGCGCCTGCCCGGGGTCGAAGTTGCCGATGCTCGAGCCGGGGTAGAACACCAGCGCGCGCCCGTCGACCAGGTCTGCCGGCAGCGCGAGCCGGGCCGAGAAGTCGACCCCCACGCCCACCATCTCCATCGCCGGGTGCTCGCGCTGCAGGCACAGCAGCGACTGGCGCAGGAAGTCCACCGAGATGTCCACCGCCACGTAGCGGCGCGGCGCCAGCAGCCCGAACAGGCGCGAGGCCTTGGCGCAGTTGCCCGCCCCCAGGTCGACGAGCACCGGCGCCGCCCCGGTGGCCGCGAGCACGGCCTGCGCGATCGCCGCGCCATGGGTGGCGAAGATCGCGGCCTCGGTGCGCGTGGGGTAGTACTCGGCGGTCTCGGTGATGGCGTCGAACAGGCGCGAGCCGAGCGCGTCGTAGAAGAACTTGGGCGAGACGGCGGCGGGGCGCTGCAGCAGGCCGGCGGCGGCCTCGGCGGCCAGCGCCTGCGCGTCGATGCGGTGCAGGTCGACGAAGCGGGGTGTGGGCATGGCCGGGCCATTGTCGCGGGGCGGCGCGTGCGATCGGAGCACGGCCACCGTGGCCCTCGATGAGGTCCCGGCTCCCGGATGGCGTCGATGAAAGGCGAAAACCCGAGCTTGCGCAGCGATGCGGGGGCCGGCCTACATTGCACACCCACGGTCAGTCGTACGGCCCGCCGCACGCAAGACACCGCCCAGCCCGCTTCCTCCGGAGCCCCGCCATGATCAGCCTGTCCCCCTCCCGCACCCTGAAGGCGCTGCTGACCTGCGCCCTCGTCACCTTTGGCGCGACATCGCACGCGCAGCAGGTCTTCCGCGTCACCACCATCCCCGAAGAAGCCGCCACCGAGCAGGTGCGCAAGTTCATGCCCATCGCCAACTATCTCAGCCGGCGGCTGGGCATGAAAGTGGAGTTCACCCCGGTCAGCGACTACCCCGCAGCAGTGGAGGCCCTGGTCAACAAGCGGGTCGACCTGGTCTGGTTCGGCGGCTTCACCCACGTGCAGGCCAACCTGCGTT
>CAZFVH010000014.1:0-4741 GCA_964522465.1 uncultured Rubrivivax sp.
GGCGTGACGCTCTAGTAGGTTGATGTAAGGTCGGAGGGATCAGCCCTTGGCCATAACCGTCATGGCACAGGTCGTTCCGCCGACCACCACCGGAACGACATAGTTCACGGCAAAGCAGGCGTCTGGGACGGGAAGAATGCCCACCGTGACAGCCGAGGTCACTGCCGAGCCGTCGCTGTAAATCTGACGGGGGGGCACGGCCGGATCGACGGTGCCGTGCCAGTTAATACCCGTGCAGGAATTGGAGGCGGCGATCATTACGCACGCCCCGCCAAAACGGCCGAAGGGAAACATTCCTGCCGTTGTGGCGGCCGTGGAGTTGGCGGTAATCACCGCGCCGGGGGAAAAGTGCCTGGCGATCTCGTTCATAGTCTTCCCTTTGCTCTGTAGGCGTGCTTCTCAATGATCTTCTCTCGCAGCTCCCCCGACTTGGCGTTGGGGTTCTTGCGTTTTTCTTTCCGGATCTCGTCCTTGATGATCGACTCCGACAACAAGACCCGCTTGGGCGGGGCTTCGCCGGGGTCGTAGTTCACATTGCCGGTGACATGCAGGCGGCGCTTCTTGGCCACCCGGAGAACGTCGTCGTTCGACGTGACCCACGCCTCGGGGTCTTTCCAGCCGCGCTTGTCCGCAATGCCCGCGCAGTAGTACTTGCCCGCAATGGAAATCCCCGCCTGGCGGGCCTCTTTGGCAACATAGGCAGCCTGCCGGCGGGGCATGTCGTCCAACTGCTCGTTGTTCTGCCTGCCCTCCAAGAAGGCCCGGTCTGTCCCGCTCGTCCCGGGGGGCTGCTGGAGGGCGACCATGGCCGCCCACCGCTCTCCGTAAGGGAGGGCCTTTTCGTACAAATTCAGGGCCTTGGGGCCGGCGGCGAGGATTTCAGGAGGATATTCCATATAGAACTATTGGGCCGGGGCCGGCTCGGGAGGTGCCTGCTCTCCTGGGGGCGGAGGAGGCGGGGGAGGGGGGACCACGTACTTCGACACATCCACATTCATGGACTTGCCCCAGTCTTCCAAGAGAGCGTTGAAGATTTGGGGCTGGCCAGCTTGCAACAATCCTTGAGCCACGGGCATCATGATCTGCATGGAGCTGTTCATGTTCTCAATGCGAGTCGCAATGTTGGGCTTCCTCGCAGACCCCGCCTCAACGCGGTAGGAATACTCCCGCACCACCGACTCAGGATCCTCCCCTTGGACATGCATCTGCCACGCCTGCGCGGCCATGGGCCCCAGGACCGGAGCTACGTCTTGGGGGTACACAAGCCACCGCGCCAGGAGGGCTTCCTTCCGGGCCACCTCAGACAAGGCGTCTTCCAGGATCGAAGCGTAGTCATCCGGCCGGACACTGATCTGCTCGCTCTTCACGGCCGCCTCTGCGGCACTCCTGAAGGATGCCCGGGTCATGCCGTAAATTAACTCTGTCAGCCCGACGCGCCGGTCAAACAGGTCCGTGACTTGGGCGATGATGTTGTACATGTCCTGGGTCACCCCAGGCATGTTGAAGACTGAGATCACATCGTTCACCGAGCGCCCGACAGCCTCGGAAATCTCAACGATGTTGAACCCGCCTTCGTTCTTCTCCAGGATCTTCGCCTTGAGATCCGGGTCGGCATGCTTGGCCACACCGATAAGCGTCTGGCTGGAGGTCGCAATCCGGGTGGCGAGGAACGACATCGCCCAGTTGATGAATCGCAATTCCCCAATCCCGGGCCGGATCAGCGAGATGGGCCATGAGTACCCGGGCTTGCCGTGCCAGGCCAGGAGGGTGAACGGCCAGCCCGCCGGTTCCGCCCAGTAGGGGATCGGCCACTGGGCGGCCATGAACAGGGATTGCGGAACACCCGACTCGTCAACTTCCTCCTGCAACATCGCGGGGGGAATGTTCAACGGGAAATCCACTCCCTCGGCTACGACCAGATAGCAGTTGGGGCCAACAGCATCGAACTTGCCGCGCAGATCCTGGTCGCCGTCCTTCAGCCTGTCCCCGAAGCCGGTCTTGGAATAAATCTCCCAGTAGACGATGAGGTCGTTCGTCTTGCCGGCCTTCTTCTCCTGCTGATAGCCACGCTCCGTAGCGTCGGCTTGTCGGGAGTAGGATTCCACATGGCCCTTCAGGTCTTCCCGGGACAGACCAAACTTTGCTGCCACCTCATCGACAGGTTGAATCCTCCGCCGCGCAGCCCAGCGGATGTCCTCAAACTCGTCGGCGTCGGGATCCCAGACCAGATTATCGACCGTGTCATAGAACGACCCAGCCATCTTCACCTGACCGCCAGGCGGGGTGTATAGCTCATGCCACCACACACCAGCGCCCTTGATGAACGCTTCCTCCACCACCTTGCGAGAGTGATGCTTGAGGTTCAGTTCATTCGGCGTGTAGTTCAGATAACCTTCCAGCAGTTGAGCAATGACCTTCCGCCGCTCCATCATCATCTGCTGATTCTGGAGCATCTGCTGGTACATCATCATGCCCTGGTCGGGCATCATCACCGGCTGGCCGTCAGGGCCGATGACAGGACCGTCCGGCCCCATCTGCGGGACCGGCGGCTGCGGAAAGATTCCGAGAAGCTGCGGCCCAAGGATGGGGTAGTCCTTGGGCGTCACCGTCCTGGTCGGGTTGCGGTGATGGATGACCGCCGTGAATAAGCGGACGGCCTCCCAGACACGGTTGACCATCATTCTGAACGGTGGGGGATCGATGCCCTTGTTGTACCCCCGCTCACCACGGGAGTAGGAATCTTTCCACATGAAGTCCGGATCGCCCGCAAAGAACCCCATGGCCTCCCGCGCGTCCTCGCTGAAGGGGCGCTTGTACTTGTCGGCTTGCTTGATGCATTCCAACCAGCGCTTGCAAATTGGGCGCAGGGGATTGTCTTCGGCCATGGGTTTCTCCTACGGACTAATGCCCTTTCAGTCCTTTTTGGCCTTCTTCTCCAGAATGCTGAGTTTCTCGCTCAGAATGGAGATGGTCGGATCCTTGGGCCTGTGTTCCCAGTAGCCGTACCGCTTCCAGTCGGGGAACTCATTTACCCCAGGATCCGTGAGGTGGTGGACCGAGGGCTTCACCACCCCCCCAAGTTCACCAGCAATCGCCCAGAGGGTCAGGGTTCTGGTGGCGGTGACGGCCACAATCGCCGGGACCGGGGTGGCACCCTCATGGGCGTAGAACAGCACAATATCCCCCAAGGCGGCCTTGGGCATTTCAAAGCTCATTTCGTTCTTCCTGATGGGCCAAGGATGATGCAGGAGTCTTCGGACTCCCGCTGGCGGCGCTTGCGGTCCACCATCCACTTCACCCACCACGGATCAGGCCCAAAGTTCCGGGGGGGTGGGTGATATTTTGGTTCAAAGGCACAGAGGTACTCGGCGGCCTGGCAGGCATGCACCTCACCCCGGGTCTGGGGGTGGTCGGTGACAAACACTTGCCCGTTGACCGTCGTTGTCTTTTTGCGGTATCGCTTCAGCTCCCGAAGAAGGTTGGGGCAAGAGCCTTCCAAGACTTTGAATCTGGTGGTCCCGTCCCCACGGATGTGCATCATCTGGCGGACCATAGAGGTCCGAGCCGGGATGTCATCCGAGCCTGGAATGAACGAGGTTCCGCCGATCTGGAAGCTGTACTTTCGTTTCTTGAGTTCTTCGGAGTACAGCTCATGCGGCAGCCGGCCAGAACCCAGATCACGCAGCAACCCGCCGTGCATATCCATGATCGCCGCATAGATGTTCTGCTGGTTGGCCTTCTCAAAGAACTGCTCCCCCCAGATCATGGCGTTGCAGTTCCGGATGTAGAGTTCGTCATAGAAGAGAAGGAACTTCTCGTCCGGCGGGACCGCAGCAAAGAGGGTCGCCATCACCGCATGGCCTGGGTCAATCGCCACGTACCGCGTCCAGTCTGGCGGGACTTGCGGCAGCTCTTCCCTGGAAAGGATGTGGACCGACCGATTGAACGACGGGTACATGAGGGTGGATTCGGTGGTGAACTCGCCCTCGGCACGCATCTTGACCTCTTCGGCCCCTAATGCGCTCCACCGCTCCAGGTTCTTCTTCTTCTCTTCTTGGTCGATGAACTGGTTGTCCAAGAAGCGGAAGGTGAACTTCCTGATGATGGGATTCTCAACACCTTCCTCCACCGCCTTGTCGGCGCGCTCACACAGACCAATCAGCGCATCATTTTTTGAGTGGGGCATCGCGCTCCACACAAAGCGGCCTTTGCGATCAGCCAGACGTGCTTGGCACTCCCCCACCCAACGCTCATTGTTCAGGTCTTCGTCCAGCCAAATCATGTCGGCCTGATAGCCTTGGGGAGGGTCGCCCTCGGACGAGAAGCACCAGATCGTCCAGCCGTTCACTAACTCCAGCTTGTTGAGGTAGCCGGCGTTCTTCAGCACCCAAGACGTATCTTTGATCATCCGGGGGGGAATGAGCGGCGGAGCAGGCTTGCTCTTGGACTTGTCGTCTCCGGGGCGGATAGACCTCCACTGGCCAGTCTCGGCATCCTTGATGATCCGAAACGCCCCGGCTTTGAGGAGGATGGGATAAATCACCAGCCCGATGTGGGGCCAGTTCCGCCCGACGATGGCGAGGTTGCCACCTTCCGTGGGGTACTTTCTATAGGGGTCTTGCCCAGTCGCCGCGCGGGCTGCTTCCACCGCCACGGCCAGCGTCTTGCCGCCTCGGTTGCCACCCAAGACGATGCGCTCACTAGCCATGCACTGGTGGAACTCTTCCTGGTGGGGCATGGG
>CAZFVH010000014.1:4841-8465 GCA_964522465.1 uncultured Rubrivivax sp.
TCCACCAGCGGCAGGTTTCGCACTTCATCAATCACCTCAACTTTCTTGATTTGCATGGCCGCCTCCATCACCTGGCGGCGCAGTTCACCTTCCAGCTCCTCTTCGGACATCAGCTCCAAGGGCTTCTTGGCGCCACCCATTGCGGTGTTGTTCGTCACCAGCCGCATGACCGACTCAAGCATCTTGGTGCGGAACGCCCCGCCGACAGGAGCGTCGAAGTATTGCTTCATAAAGGTGTTGCCAAACCCCCGGACTCCACCGAAGTACTCCATGAGGATCTCAAGGAGTTCCGAGGAGTGAGGGATGTTCGCCCCACCAAGACGGGCCGAGGCGACAAAGAGGCTGACCGCGCCCTTCTCAATCTCATCCAGTTTCTTGTTTTGCTTCTTCTTCCGCTCGCCCTTGAGCTTCTGGTTCCGACACCGCCGGCAGCGGGCGTGGAATCCATCCTTGGACTTGTGGAAGTGCGTCGTAGTGGCTGGCCAAGAAAGGCCGCAGCCGATGCAGACTTTCTCAGGCTCCGACACGGGTCATCCAGACGTTGCCATTGGTGTACGGCGTGATGCCGGAATCCTGCACGGCCCGACGCACGTCCGGGAAGGAGTGGTAGTCATGCCCGGCCAGGATGTGCTTGGCCTTGGGCTTCCAGGCGGCGATGTCGGCCTTCACAGACTCATAGTCATGCTCGGCGTCGATGTAGACGATGTCGAAATGACCGTCAGGAAAGTCATTGGCGGCCTCTGGCGACCTGCCGACCCACGGCGTGATGGCGTGATGGAGCGTATTTCGCTTAAACACCTCCAGGGGCGAGCCCCGAGATCCGTCGTACGCCTTGCAGCCCTGGTCGTTCTTGGAGCCCTCCCACGTATCCACGCAGGTCACCAACGCCCCAGCGTTGGCCATGACGATTGCGCTTCTGCCAGCCCAAGACCCGACCTCGCAGACATGTGGCTTGCGGCCATGAACGGCCTTGAACTGCGTGACCATGTCAGCAAGCGCATCGGCGTCTTCGGCAGGAAGCTCCATCCCCATGCCATCGAACGGCTTGGGGAGCTTGTCCAAGACGGGGGATTTGAAGTCAACAATCTTGACTCCACTTTCTACATTCGCCTCCCAGCAGTCCCGCATCTTCTTGGACACGCCCTCGGCGGTGATCACCTGGGGCTTGCCCACGCACTTGGGTTTCCAATGCCCGGCCCATGCGTCCCAGTTGCAGTACACGGGGTTGTAGCCCAGCTTCTGCGTGCCGACCAAGGACATGTCCCTGGTCATGGTTACGTCTTCCGTGGATGCCTTTTCGGCCGCGTACTTGTCCTTCCACTCATAGTACGCAAACGGCTTGGAGCCATCGTCGGCCGGCTCAATCAGATCGAACATTCGCATGTCGAACATAATCAGCCCGGTGGGAAGCGCAGCACACTCTTGGATGCCGGCCATCTTCACGGCCGTGTGCCGGTCGTACATCTCCAACTGGAAGTCCGGCCCGGGGTTATGGGACTGGAGGTTGTTCCACCGGAACACATACACACACTCCACCGGGGGCGGGCCGCAATAAGGCGATCCGATGACAACTGGCCCCTTGTGGTAGTGATTGACCAGAAAGTCAAAGGACGACTGAAAGAACGGCTTGGCGTCCGCTTGGCCGGCGTACATGTCTGGCTTCATGTCGCTGTCCACCATGACAAGAACGTCTACGCCCATCTGGCGGGCCTTAACCACCGCCTGATTGCGGCTCATGGTGATTGGCGTGTCTGAGATGTTGAAAATGCGTATCTGATCAATACGCGGATCGCGCGCCAGCTCGCACACCAAGGGAACCTGCCACTCCCGAATGTCTGGCGTTTCCGACGAAATGCCGCCATTGCCGCCGTAGGCGAAGTGCGCAAACGCTACATTAAACTTCTGTTGCATGGGATTCCTTCGTTTCGGGGATCAACTCAAGGATTTGCTCAAACAGACACGCGGCGGCCTCACTGACTTTGTCGCTCTTGCTGCGATTCTCCCGGGGCCAAGCCGGCCGCAGGTTGCGCCAATTGTTCACCGCCAATACGTGACGGCGGTTCTGCGGGTCGATGGCTGCGATGGGATAGATGTGATCGATGTGCCAGGCGCTGCGGCCCTGCCAGCTCATGCCCGGGAGAAACTGAGCCTCCAGCCTGTCCAGCAACTCCTTGGCAGAACAGCCGCACTGGGCAATGGCGGCCGAAACTTCTGAGCCACGCCCAACGGCCTTAGAAAGCCTCGCACGCAACTGCATCACCACCCGGTACTCAGGGTCCGCATGATACCGACGCCGCTTGTAGTCTCTCTGCGACTGGCGGAACCTATCCTTGTTATTAATGCGATAGCGCTCCTGCCAGGCCCGAACCTTATCCGGGTTCGCTTTCCGGTAGGCAGTGTTGGCGGCGTTTATGGCCAGCCGACTGGCTTCGGCAGTGCGGCACTTCTGCTGCATGTGTCACCTCGGGGGGTAGGTGGACAAGTATATAGAACTGAACAGATGACCGCTAGCGGATTCCGGTGAAGCCGGTGCCGACGCGCGCGTTCCTGGCACGGCCCCAGTTGGCAATCGGGCTGCCCGACGCCTCCCAAGTGTCTCCCATGCCACGGGCCTTCCGCTGCTCGTCCACCATGGCTTGGTAGACTCGCTGGTGCGCCGGGGACAAAGGCTTGGTCTGCGTGTTCGTTGTCGCCCTAATCCGGTTCCACTGGTCGGTGGCTGACGGCGCCTTGGGCTTGGCGGCCTCCATCTCTTGCTTGGCCCGCCTGTCCAGCGATGCAGTCCGCGCCTGCTCTTGGTACGCATTCTGCTTTTGTTGCAGCCCCCGCGTGGTGGCGGCCTGGTCAGGCATGGGCATCTCACGGTTTACCCAGGCAGTAGCTTCGGCGGGCGACATTCCATAGTCCCGCTGGAGGGTCTGGGAGGTCTGGGCTCGCTCGGTCATGCGGCTCTTCATCTGCTCCATGGCAGCGCCGATGTCCTGCCGGCGTTGCTGGGCGCCGGGGGCCGTGGACCGATCCAAGCCCTGCGCCATGGCAGCAAGATCCTGGTACTGAGACACCGCCCCACGGATATCCTCGGGCAGGCCCGCCATCTCTTCCGGCCGAACCAACGTGCCGCCTCGGCTGTTGTTAATCAGCCCCAGCATCAGCTCGTCCGTGGATGCTCCGGGCTGGAGGTTGGCCCGGCGGTACAGGTCGTTCACGGCCTGCTTCTGCTTGATCTCCGCCTGCTGCTGGCGGAACTCCTCGGCAGTCGGGGGCGGGCGATTGGTCGGACGGACGGGGGCCGGGCCGCCCGGCGGGCTTTGGTCAACTACCCCATCTAGGTCACTGTCCCGCTCCCCATTCCGGGGATCGCGAGCCACTCCATATTTGTCCGTCCAGGGCCTATACATACGCTCGTTAATGCCGTAGTCAGACCTCATCGGATCGTAGTCGTTGATGCGGTACGGCGTGGACGAGCCGTACGGGTCTTGGGCGGGCCGGGCCTGGCCGGGGTAGGTAAACCCGCCGCGTGCGTCTGGAATCTCTGGCTTCCCGCCGGCCATCCTTGCGTCCGGCATGCCCGGCCCAGACTGGTAGTAGTCCACTACTCCGTCGCCGTCCGCGTCCCGCATGTCC
>CAZFVH010000014.1:8565-16078 GCA_964522465.1 uncultured Rubrivivax sp.
TGCCAGCCCTGCTGGAGCATCTCCATGCCCTGGTTGTAGGCCATCTGGGGGTTCAGGGGCCCAAACTGCCCCTGGCCCAGCATGCCCTGACGTTGCTGGTTCAGGGCCAAGGCCATGGCGCCCTGCTGCGCCATCATGGCGTTGGGGTCGGTGTACTGGTTACCCATCCAGTCCGTACCGCCAGTGAACTGGAAGGATGGCATCTGCTGCTGGAAGCCTGCCTGCTGCCCGTAGGTTTGCGATGCACCGAACGGGCCCAGGGCGGGCGGGGCCTGGCCCTGGATGCGGCTCCCATCGGCATCCCAGCCGGCGCCGTCATAGCGATTCGCAACGCCCTGCGGGCTGGGAGCCGGCGCGGGCTTTGGGGCGTACGCCTGGTACATCTGCCCGCCCTGGACGTTGGGTCGGTTGCTGGGGGGCGGCTCGTAGGCCGTGGAGCCAGCGTAGGGGTCTTGCTGGGACTGGGCCCGGCCAGGGTTGGTGCCCGGAACGATGGCCCCGCCGGCTGCTCGCCTGGTGCCATCGTAGGGGCCGGTGATACCCCCGGCGTTGCGAGTCCGGCCCGGCCGGCTGCTAGGCTTCGGCCTCCAAGCATTCAGGTCCATGCCGTTTGGGGAAATCATCGATCCTCCTCAGTCACTGCGTCCGTCCCCACCCCCATGCCGTAGATCATCCGGAGGCGGGCCATGTCGTCATACGGAACTTCGGCCCGCGTCTCGGCAATGAGCTGCCGCAGGTAATCCAGATTCTGGATGGCCGCCTGGTCGTTCATCAGCCCGTAGATCAGTTCGTCCATATATGGAAACAGCCGGCGGAGTTACCCCCGGCCGGCTGCCCCCCGAACCCCCGAAGGGGAAGATCACGCCACGTTGGTGCGAACAATCGCCAGCACAGCCGCCCCGGTGGTCGTACCCGCCGAGCAGGCATAGCCGATCACGCCGAGGCCCAGGTTGTCGGCGCCCGTGGTGGCCGCCCCAACCGTGGTCGGCGTGACGCGGCCGGCAGTGGTCGCACCGCTGGTCGCGGCCGTGATGGCCGCCAGCCGGTCGCCCACAGCCACACCCGAGCCCGAGAGGGCATGCGCCACCTCGGTCGGGCCGTCCACGGTCACCCAGAACACATCGTTCGCAGCCACGCCAGAGGCCGGCAGGAACTCGTCCACCACGCCAACAAACTCATTGCCAGCAATGGCGGCGTACCCGTCAACCGCCGAGAACAGCGCCGTGCCAGCCGTGCCCACGGCAAACCGCACAACCCGCTTGGGAAGAAGGGCACCGCCCGAGGTATTCCGGACAGCCACACACTTCTTCAGACGATTGCTGCGCACCTTGCCGGTTGGCACCTCAACGTCAGGAAACACCTTCACCGCGCCAACCCAGCCAGTGCCGTCCGAAGCGGACGAGACACCAAGCGTCTGGCCAAGGGCGAAGGGAGGATCAACGTACAGACTCATCGTTCACTTTCTCCTTGATCAGACAACGAGCTTAAAGAAATTGCGCGGCGACTTAAACTTAAGGTTGCCGAGTGTAGACACCACGTATCGGAATTGCTGGGTCAGCTCGTCGTAGAACGGCCCTTCACTGACCATGAGCTGGTTTTCCATGCAGAGCAACTCAATGTTGCCGACCGCAAGGCCGTAGCCGGTGTTGGCAGGAACCGAGTTCTCCGCCGACACCTCCACACCGTCCAGCTCAAACACATCCGTGAAGCCGTACGACCGCAGGCCGTTCTGCCGGCTGACGATCACCCGCTCCTTGGCATCCAGCGTGTTCAGGAAGTCGATGAACAACCGGCGGTCCAGAAGGACCATGTCCACCTGATCTTCCTTCGTATCGTTCCGGCGGGTCTGGTGAAGCGCCTCGCGGACAGCCTTCACACAGTTGTCCTTCCAGGTCGAAGCCCCGAAGTAGGACGAATCCGCGTTCACAATCACCGGAGAGTAAAAGTCAAACTCCGGATCGCTGGAACCGTTGGGCCAGAAGCCCGTCGCCGTGGCGCTGCCGCCGTAGGCACCCAGGACCGTCGAAAGACCGGCGTAGGTGTCGTTGGGATAGAAGAACGGGTCCGCCGCATTGGCCGACCGGGCCGTGGCGCCGGTGGTCGATGAGTCGATGGTCTGGGTCGCAGCCATGAACGACTCAATGCCGTGGAACCGCAGCTCGTTGCCCGAGGCGTAACCGTCCTGCACCCACTCCTTGGCCAGGTACTGCTCCATGCTGGTCAGAAGGCGGCTCGCCATCTTACCTGCGACGTTTACAAGGGCCTGGGCCGAACGATTCTCAAGCATCTCGCGCTTGTAAATGGCATCGGTAACTTGCGCTCCCCGATACTCAAGCTCTGCCTTCTTCCAGAGGTTCTCGCGGGCGAAGTTCCGAGGAGTCTCGCCGTTGTTGCCACTGGGATTGTGGTTCCGGTACTGGATTTCCCAGTCGAAACCGCGTCCGCTCATGTTGGTGCGGATCTGACCGGCACCCTCCAGGGCGGCGAAAAACTTGTACTTCCGCAACGACGTAATCTCTTCCTCGCGGAGGTGATTGACAATCGTCGTTGCAATACTACGAGCCCAATCAACACTGCTGCTCATCAGATGACTCCGTCAGTTACGAGCTGGCCTTTCAGCCTGTCTTCAAAACTCATCCTCTGGCGCGGTGCCCGAGGCTCACTGGTTCCGGCACTTCGATTCGGGGCACGGGTTGCACGCTCCCGAAGGAACTGCATGTTCGACTGCGCCACCGGGTCGGCCGGGGGCGCGTATTCCGGGGCAGGGGGAGCAAACTGCTGGGGGGGAGGAGCCGCCTGCATCTGCTGATAGCGCAGGTTCAGGAGATCCCTCTGGAGCATCCCCGTGGCAAACTGCCACCGAGCGTCCGGGGACTGGATGCCCATCTGGGCAGCCTGCTGGATGTACGCCTGGATGGCCTGGCCTTCCCGGCTCACTTGACCATTCTGGTCGTACAGCCAATCCGCGTTCTGCTGCTCCAGGCTGGAGACGTAGTTCTTGGCCTGGTACTGGTTGAGCTGCTGCTGCACCAGCTCCTGGGCCTTCTGCATCGCCACGTCTTCGATGAAGGGCTTCAGCGTCCCTTCGGGGTCGGTGACGAACTTGCGAGCAAAGTCAGCGGTGTACGCCTGATACTTCTGGAGAGCGACCTTTGCCTCATAGGGGGCGTCGGGAGCGATGACTTCCTTGCCCGTGGAGGGGTCGCGGATGATCCAGTTCTTGTAGGAGTCATCGACCGAAGGCGGGTTCCACCATTTCGGCTTCTCGGCCGGCTTCGGAGCCTGGGCGGCAGCCTGGGCAGCCTTCCACTCTTCGTACGCCTTCTTGTTCTGGAGGTACTCAGTGGCGTGGGGGATCACCGACTGGTATTGCTGGAGCTGCCGGGCGGCCTCGCCGTACCCGCTGTACGCCTGGTACAGATTCCGAGCGATGGTCAGATCGTCCTGGCCTTGGAAATCTGGCAGTTGCTTGAACGCCTCATAGGGCGTGGAGAACCCGCCATACTGCGACTGCGGGGCTTCAGGCGCGGACTCAACCGGAGCCTCGGGGGCCTCAGCTACCGGGGACTCATTGATTACTTCGTCTTCTGCCATTGTTTCCTAACCCTCGGGGGAGCGGGCTCTAGGAAACTAATGGCGGGGAAGTGGCGGGTTTGTTACACCCCTAGCGCACTTGCGCGGGCGGAGCCTGCTTGTCCAGGCGATCCAAGACCTGATCCGTGCCGATGCCGATGGCAACGGCGGCCGGGATGCCTTCCTGGAGGATGCGGCGGCGCATTTCGTCGGACATGATGTAGCGGCGGCCAGCCTCCAGCCGGCTCGGGCTCCACCCCGGCTGCGCGGCCTGGGCGTCTCTTAGCTCCTGAACGCGGTCGTATGCGTCGGCGCGCCGGGCCTGCTCTTCGGCCAGGCGAACAATTTCTGGCATGCGCTGCCCGGCTACCCGTGTCGCCTCTTCGATCTCCATGCCGCCGGACTTTAAGCGATTGGCCAAAGCAAACTGCAATAGCGTTGCATACTCGCCAACGCTTTCTGGCTTGTGGGAGTAGGCCCACTCCAGCTTGTTGTAGGCCATGCCTGGACCAACATCGAAGGCCGGCATTGGGCCTGACTGCGGGAACTCCCGGCGGAAGATCCTGTCCGCCGCCCCCCTGGGCTCCGCCACAAGCTCTCCGCCGTTGAAGGGCAGCTCATAGCGAAGCCTTGGGCCTAGCTGCTCAACCTGCTCTTCGGCCAGCCCCCCCATTCGCTGGCCCAGCCGCTCCACGGCGCCGGGTACGACCTTTCCGTAAAAGTGTTCCATGCGTGCCAATGAAGCCGCCGCATCGCCGCGATTGCCAGTCTTGGCAAACACCGACGCTGGGCTGGCAACTTCGATGGCACGGTGGCCTTGGCGTGCAGCCTCTAGGGCAAGTCGTTTGATGAGGAGGTCGGCCCAGGCGTCTTCTAGGGGAAATGGCTTTACGCTGTCCTTAACGCGGCCGCCCACCGCCAAAAACCCATCGTCGGTCCACGCGGTTTCGTAGCCCAGCTCCGTCAGCCGCTCGGCGTAGTCGGCGTCCGATTCGGAGGGCAACTGCGGCGGCTCGTCATAAACCTTTTGCACATCTCCCCGCGCGCGCATCTTGCGGTTGTGTATCCCCAAGTCCGACTGCAACTCATTGATTCGCAGAGCATCGCCGTGAGTGTCGAATCGGGCGTGTGCGACGGCTTGGTCCTGCGGCTTGCCTGTCCCGGACCAGTGGCTGTTGAACCCCAGGCCGCTGTGGCCAGGCTGCGTCAACAAGACTTCGGTGTAGTCGCGTCCTCCTTGGCTGTACTCTGAGTACATGGGGTCGCCGTGCGACACCCCTTCGCCCAGCCGAGAAGCGTCTTCCTGTCGGTCGATAGAGCGTACCAAGGACTTGCCGCCCGCCTCAGTCTCCACTGGCTCCACGCCAGTCTGCGGCCTGCCCCCAAGCACAACCTCCCGATGCGTATACACCGGGCTGCGCTCTTTGACGGCAGCCAGGATTTCCGACCGGGGGACCACATCCCGGCCAGCCGTGAGTGAGTCCAGATCGACGGCCTTTAGCTCCCAGCCGGGGATGCCGTCCTTGTATCGCTTGAGCAGTCCGGGGAGTTCTTGGACGCGGACGTTTTCAGGGAGGGCTTCAACCGCTCGCTCCATGCGAGAGTAGATGCCGGGGCCGGGGTTGTAGGTGAGATACCCAGCAACCGGCGGCGCATCACCTGCCAGCCTTGCCGCCAGTTGTGTGATTTCGTCTATCTTGCCCATGGCCTAGCGCTGCGCCTCTTCCAGCCGCTTGAGCTTCTTGTCCATTTCGTTCTCTAAGTAGGTGGTGTAACCTCCCAAGAGAATGCTCGGGGCGTGTTCCATCGCCAGGCCGCGCGCAGCAGCGGCGTGCTTGCCTGCCCGAGCAGCATGGACGATTCCGGCGCCTTCCCACATGGGATTCAGCGTGTCGTCCATGATCCCGCCCCAGATGCGGGTTGGCATCTTGCCGAGGACTTTGTCCACGCCATAGCCCGTCAGCAGCCCCTCGCCGTCATCCAGCCTCCCCGCCCCGGACTCCAGGATCACCGACTCGCGCTGCTGGGGGCGGTTATCGACGACGAAATCTTGCAGCCACCACGGCTGCTCATCCATCGCCTCTCTGGCTTTTGCAGCGCGGGACCATGACGATGGCACGCTGTCGTCCATGCCAAGTGCCGCCGTTGCTGGCGCCCACATCGTAGCCCCGGCTGTGGCGAAGTCGTCCAGCGCCTCACCCGTGGTCTTCACGCCACCCCCGCCGCCGTCGATCACATTGCCCGCAGCGTTCGCAAGCATGTGAGCGCCTTGATAGGCGGCGGCCGGCAGGGATTGCAGGTACGTGGCTGCGGTGTTCAGCTTCGATCCTGGACCAATCCAGCCGGTGTACTCATACGGCTTGGCGATGTTGTCCCGGAACCCCTCGGCGTTAGTGGCATAGTTCCGCATGTCGGCCTGCATCGCTTCGGGAAGCTGCGCCCACGCCGATGGGGTTCGATCACCTGCGGGGCGGCCGTAGATTTCCAAGGCCCGATTCAGGAAGTGCTGCCGCTGGGCATCCGCCGCCGCTCGGCCTGGGAGCTTGCGGCGGTGCGTGGCCGAAAGCGTGGACAGTGAGTCCATCAGCGTGGGCTCTTGAGCCTTGGCCAGTTCCCTAGACTCCGCCACCAGGGCGCGAATCACAGCCCCGGGATCATCCGTGGCGTCCAGCAGCCCGGCCACCTCGGGGGAGTAGTTGCTTTTGGGCGCCTGCCAGCCGGCCCGATTCGGGTCGTAGTATTGATACAGGCCAAGGGCGTCAGCCATCACCAGCTCCAGTTACATGACCAGTAGCCGGGAGTCAGCTTGTCGGTCTTTTCGTCGCAGTTGTGGCGGGCTTTGAAGTTCGCCCGCCGTCCTTCATCCCCGTGGCCGGGCTTGGAGCCTTCCTTGTAGTGCCCCATGCTGGCGTCACCAAAACGGACGACCCGCTCCTCATCCCCCACCTTGGCTCTGACGACGAACTTCTTGCCGCCCTGAACGTCTTTGACTGGACGGTTGGGGATCAGCTTCCGGATCTTGTCACCTTCCCTGTCCACGGAGCGCCTCCAGCAGTTTTCTTATCTTCGCCCCCTCGCACTCCTTGCAGCAACTACCAGAAGATGATGTCATCTTCCAGCTCCTCCTGCTCGCAGATGATGGCGAGATAAGAGTCCATCAGTTGCCGCGATTGTCGATCTGCATCGACGTGCTAATGTTGGGGAGATCCGGAGGGTTAAAGCCGATGTTGCCTGGCAGGCTCCGCATTTTCAGGGCGTCCAAGAGCTTGCGGATCACATTACCCTGCGGGTCGTCTCGCATAGCGTCTTGCTCTAGCCCGGCATGAACCTGCTGGGTGCGCGAGAACTCCCCCGGGCCCATGTACATCATGCCGGATCCGGAATACACCGGACGACCAGCGGCATCCAGACCAGCGCCTGAGTTGGCGATAAACCGATTCAGACGGTCATTGGGGCGGTCCATTATGTTCTCCTAGGCGATTGCGCCGGCTTGTCTGAGCTGTCCCAAAAGGTTGCGGATGTTGTCGCCGGGATTCATGGAGGCCTGGTGGAACGCCGGAAACGGACTGAGGTTCATGGGCTGTTGCATCTGCGGGGCGGGTCGGCCCATGTAGCCCTGATACCAGTCCCGCGCCCGCTGGGTCATCATCTGCTGGCGGAAGGCGGGGTCGTTCTGGGCACGGGCCTGCAAGTCCTGCATAGCCTGGGCCTGGTTTTCGTACATGTCCGGCGTATTGCCGGCGGCCCGCATCGCCGCTGCAAGATCAAAAGCCATGGTGTCTCCCTAGTGGCTATTGCCCTTCTTCCTCGCCCTGCGTATCGCCAGGCGGATCAGAGTCTTTCCCGCCACGGCGAGGTAAGGCAGTTTCCGCTTCTTGGCCTCCTCGGCCAGCCAGCCGTCGATCTCGTCAATATGCTCTTCACACCAGTCGCAGCCCTT
>CAZFVH010000014.1:16178-17766 GCA_964522465.1 uncultured Rubrivivax sp.
CCATCACAGCAGTTGGGCCGCTCCTCCGGGCAGTAGGACACCGAAGACACGCCGTCGCACTTCTCGCACAGGGAGGGGTTAGCTGGAGGGTCGCAGGGGCACTCATCCGAATCCTCGCCAGAGCATTCCGTCCCTACGCCCTGGAACACACCGCCTGCGTCTTCACAGTCGGCGCATGTTTCTTCGGTACACACACCGTTGTTGCAGCATGCACCCGTCGTTGAACAGCAGCGACAACATCCCATACCAACCATTGCGACACAACCGGGCCCCAAGACGCAAACCAGGGGGCAAAATGCAAAGCGTCACAGGCGGTGTCACACAGGAAAGGGGAAAAAACGGGGGAGAAACACATGGGGGTAGAGGGGGTGAAAAAATCCAGGGGTGGATATGACCTAATAGGCGCGACGCGACTGGGGGGCTCCGGGGGTCTGGCTCCATGCTTGGCCATGCTGGCCTAAGTCTATGGCCCGCCTAGACTTAGGTAATCGACGGACATTCATCCGCAGAAGTACGACAAAAATGTCGTATGTTTTTCTCGGGGAAAACCGGGGCGGACGGTTCGCGGTGCATTGGCTCCCCCGGTTCCGATCCTGTGCGCGCATGGAAAAGCCCGGGAGGCTTTCACCCCTCCCGGGCCTACCGTGCCGATGGTCGCGGATCGTCACTCCGCCGCGAAGCCACAAGCCTCCCTCACCAACTCCCTCACCCCCGGAAGCCCGATACGCTTCGCGAGCCTGTAGGCTTTCCGGCCTAACGCGGGACTGTGGGCGATCCTCTCCACGGCCTCCGCGACCATCGCGGGAGTATAGACCGCCCGCTCCCTCGCTCGCTCCCGGGCTTGAATCTCTCCCTCTGCTATGGCTTTCACACTCATTTTCACGGGCTTTCCGTCGCTCCCCCGGGGGATGCGCTTGCCCCGGGCTTGCCGTCGCTGCCCGGTGAACCCGTGCCAGAATGACCGGCGAGCATAGGCCCGGACGGAATAGTACGCCCGGGCATGATCCCCCCGGGGGATCGGAAGCCTTGCCCAAGCCCGGGCAAGCCAGTGTAGATAGAACTGGCTTGCGGCCTCCCGGGCATCGTCTTCCCCAAGCCCGTCGCGTCTCGCGTCCCGATAGAACCGCTCTTGAATCGCGGCATGATCCTCCCCGGGGAGATCCGCGGGGTTATAGGCTTCCATCGGCCAAGCACAACAAGCCCCGGTGTGACAGAAGTAAAGGCTCACGGTTTCCATCATCTTACCCTCCGGTTTGACATTCCCCGGGAAACTCTCCCGGGCGACTCACTCACTCTATCACATACCATCGGAGTTACAATCCCCTGGAATCTAGGCGAAAAAGATTTTTCCAAGATTTATTCCGGCGTGAGGCAATGTAGTAAGTGAGTGAGTGAGTGAGTGTGAGTGAGTGAGTGAGGCTTGAATGTCTCGCTCACTCGCTCCAACGCTCACGCACGGCCGGATTTTCCGTGTTCCGTGCGGCCAACGCTCCACACTGGCCCGGATTCTGCGGCCAGTGAGCGTGCGAAAAATCTTCCAAGATTTTTTCGTCCGTGAGGCAATGTAGTAAGTGAGCGATCAACGCTC
>CAZFVH010000014.1:17866-43186 GCA_964522465.1 uncultured Rubrivivax sp.
CCGGGTTCGGTTGCCGTGGTGCCGGTCGCATGCCGGAAAATCGTCGCCCCTAAATGCGGGGTGGCGTGCATGCGGCCGGTTACGGTGTCCGAATAGCCCCCTCTGGGCTGAAACCAAAACGCGGTGCAATCAGCGGCCCGCGTACTCGGGAACCCCGAAGCAAAGGCCAGTACCGGGTTCCAGTAGGGGGCTATTCGGCTGCCGTTCGGTAGTCGGTTCTACAGGAGGTGCGTATGGTCAAACGATCACGCACCGCCCGGCCCCTTGGTGTGATTCTGCACCGAGGTGTCTCGCCATTCGATGGCTCGCCCTATGTGGTGATCATGCCACTGGGCAAGTCTTCCAATGCGAAGACGGGGAGCATGCTCCAGACCTACATCATTAGGTCGCATGTTCACCCGGTCGCGGCTGTGCAATCAGGTGGCGATCTCGCCATCTGCGGTAACTGCGTCATGCGTGGGCTGGTTGCCACGCAGAAGCGCCGCAACCGGAAGAAAAAGAACTTCCGGGCGTGCTATGTCAACGTCGGCCAGGGCCCTGCCATGGTCTACGGTGCGTTCAGGCGTGGTCGCTACGTGGACTACAGTCCCGTCGATCATGACCAGTTCATCCAGGGTCGCAAGATCCGGTTTGGCACATACGGCGAGCCTGTCCTGATCCCCCTGGAGCTGCTCCGCCATCTGGCAGACATCTCCGGTGGCTGGACGGGCTACACCCACCAGTGGGCGAACCTGGGCTATCGGGACTACCAGCGGTTCCTCATGGCGTCTGTCCACGGTCTTACTGGCCCGTGGTCCCGTGAGCATGCCAAGAGCATGGGCTGGCGTTGCTTCCGCACTATGCGGGATGGCGAGCCTGCTCCTGGCGAGATTCTCTGTCCGGCCAGCAAGGAGGCCGGGCATCGGCTGTCCTGCCTGACCTGCAATCTCTGCGACGGTGCGGGGAGACGCAAAGTCGGGCTGGATTGTGCGGACGTTTACATCCCCGGGCATGGTGGCAAGGCAGTGATGACTGCCATCAAACACCTGCCCATCCTTCAGGCGTGAGGTGTGACATGAAGAACGGTGATCGGGTGACGTTGCCCACCCCCGTCCTGGCCGATGAGCTGGGCGGGTTTTTGGCGAAGTATGGCACCGGCAAGGAGGTCTACTGCCGCGTGGAAGAGGGCAAGGCCGTGCTGTATGTGGTGACCCGCGGCGAGCATGGCAGCGGCACGCTGTACGCCAGCCGCGTGATTCCCCTGCTGCCAGAGGAGGTGTGACATGCGTGATGACACATACACCGAGGACTTTGCGGACATCTGCTCTTGCTGGCGCGAGCGGCAGATGCTGATCGACATTATGCGGGCATGGGGCGACCACGGCCTGCCCGGTGACTTCAGCGATGACCGCGTGCGGCCGGCGTTCAACCGGAACAGCGGCAACGTGTTCTTGGTCAACGATGACCATCAGGTTGCCATGCTGCGAGGCGGCAAGTTGGAGTCCTGGTATTTCTGCCCCTATCGGGGCGACGAGGGGTTCTTTGAGGACTTGGTGCGGGAGTACCCAAACCTGCACCCCGACGATCAGGAGTATCTGCGGAGCGTGGCCGAGGTGCGGGGCGAATCTATACCTGGAGCGGAGGTGACCGATGCGACTAGTTGACTTCCGGAAGATGGTCGATGCCGTCATCGAATCGAAGTGTGGCTTGGGAACTATGGACCTGCCTGACTTCGATCTCTGGCAGTACTTCGATGAGAACATGGCAGAAGATGAGGCCCAGGCTGCGGCTGCGGATGCCGCGCTAGACCTGTTGGCAGAGGAAGGCTTTCCCTTTGAGGAGGAGTGATATGGACTGGGGCACTGCGGCCCATGCTGCCAAGCGTGGCTACGGCAAGTTCAACAACTGCCCGCACCTGTGCATCGATGTGCCAGACGGGATGCACACCATCACCTGCCGCACATCTGACGGCGAGCAGGTGACGTTTTGCTTCATCCCGTACCGGACGGGCGGCGTGCCGGATTGCATCGACATCTACCAGCACACCAGCAAGGTGCCTGCCATTGCGCCCAACATCAACGAGGGTGCCACGGCGATGAACGTGCGAGTGTTCTCTGGTGGCGGCACGCCCTTTGCGTCCGGCGAAGACCAGCCCCCCGTCACCCTGATGTGTCTGATCCTGAAGCCCGACCAGGAGGATGTGCAATGAGTTACCGACCGATGGTCTATGTGCATAGGGAATGGGCAGGCAATGGCCTGCGATTCGCCACCCAGGAGGAGGCCGAGCGATCTGCTGCCGACCTCGCTGCCCGGTGGTTTCTGGTTGAGGATTTCCGTGTCGATGAGAGCGATGACCCGGTAAACTATGCGATAGTGGACGGGCGTTTAGTAGCAACCCAGGAGGCTGTTGCATGAAGACCGTGGTGCATGTGAACCAGCACATCATTCGCTCCAACTCCAAGACAGGGGAGCGGGAGCCGGTGCTGACAGTGAAGACTCACAAGGACAATCGGTACGCACACCGTGTGCAGATTGATGGGCCATGCACCGTGGTGTACAGCCCAGACAAACCCCTGTCCTGCGGGGCCAAGGTGTGGATTGAAACCAATGGCAAGGTGGAGGTGATCGAATGACCAAAACGACCGACATCCTGGATGGCATCAACGCCGAGGCTCTGGCATTCCAGCAGGCCAAGGCCCGCTATGAGAAGGAGTTCCGGCGGTTTAAGTGTGGCGTACCGCCGCTTTCCCCGGACCACTTCTGGCCCATGGCCGATGTGTTTCGGAAGGTGGTGCTGAAGACGATGCTCTATCGGCATGAGCGTGTGGCGGAAGCGGCGGCCGATGAGTTCCTGCGTCTTGCGGCCAACGGCGAATCGCCATGGTCAGTGTCCACTGCGGTTCACTTCTGCCTGTCGTACGACCACTACAAAAGTCTGGCCTATAAGGGTGGCGATGCGTGCAAGTTCGGGTTCGACCGGGGAGACGATGGGTACGGCGACCTGATGGATGCCGTTGTCCTCCTGGGCAGGGAGTTCAACGAGCGGCTCCATGCCGGGAGGTTCTACGACCTGACCGATTTCAACTCCGCCGCGGATGACCTGTGCAACACCATCGTTTCGGCAGGTGAGTTCCCGTTCACCTATGCCGATGACCCAACTGGCAAGCGGGTGGCCCTGGCGAGCAGGCTCCGGACGATGATCCTGAGAGGCGAGAACTACTTCGCCATGTCGCTAGAGGATGAGGCAGCCCGGCGGGTTGCGTTGGAGGCCATCAAAGCAGAAAGGAATGCCAATGGATGAGTCACCGTTCTCCTGCCCCATGTGCGGGTGCGAGGAGGTTCGATGGGCTGCCCCGATGGGGGTGGAGTTTCTCGCATGCTCATGTCGGGCATGCGGATGGGAGTATCTGATTACACGGGGGGAGGTGGAGTGTGAGTGCGAGTGACATCGACCACAAGAGTTTGTACCGCCTGTATCTGACGGGCGATCAGTTGGAGACGCTGCGTGAGGTGGTGCGCCTTTCCATTGAGGCAGACACCGAGGAGGCGGGGCGGCAGTCTCACGCCGATGACCGTGCGTCCTACCACAAAGCGTTGGCCGATCAGCATGGCGTCATGGCGGCCATCGAAATCGCAGAGGAGGACGCATGACTGAACACCAACTCCAACGCATGGCCCAAGCCGCTGCCGTGATCCGGCGGGTGGTCGGCCATGACTTCCGATGCTATGCGCCCGGGGAATGGGATCCGCAGCCTGCCACTGCGATCCAGCAGCAGATGCAAGACCATGCCAGACGCACAGCCCTGCTCATCCTGCACCATGATCGCGGGGAACCGCTGTGTCCCTATGTCAACTACGACTGCGGGGAGTACGACAAGATCGATGCCCTCTCCGATGCGTTGTCGGAGGTGGGCCTGATGGTGGAGGACAAGACCGGGTGGTGGTCGGGTGTGTATGAGGTGAGCAAATGACTACGACGTTGAAGCTGCCGCATCATGCGGCCGAGGATCGGCTGCGCGACTGGTTAAACAACGATGCAACCGTTGACGATTTGGCCCGCGCTTACAGCCTGTTCCTCACTGAGGGTCCGGTCACCGTGTATGTGACCGGCGGCGAGTCCGTTACCTATGAGGACGGGGTGAAGCGATGAGACATCGTTACAGCGATGCGACCACTAAGAGGTATCAGAAGTGGCGTGCTGAATGCGTGCTTGCTGGGGACTACGACCCGCCGCGGCTGGCGGATATCGAACGATGGCTGGGCGAGCGAGAGGACTACCGAGATACGCTGGGGGCCCTTCGCAACCTGTGCTGCGGGCTGCGGGAAGAGGAAGACGCCACGCTGGTGCAGCAGATTGCGAACGCCCTGATCACAGACCTGGAGGAGGAGCGCCGCTTCTCTGCCAAGGCCGACGCTTTCTTCAGTGCTGCGATCAGTCGCGTAGGCGTGGAGGACTACGACGTTCACCTGTTTGACGAACGGCAGCGTGCGGCCGGCACGCTGCATGACCTAGGCCTCGCCAAGAAGGAGCCTGTGTGATGCTGACGCAAAAGGCAGGCGCCTTGCGGGAAGGCGACAAGATTCGTTTCAACGACGAGGACTATGTGGTGTCCGGCGTGGACTGGCTGTCTCGCCATGACTGTGCGGTTTATGTGTGCAATGAACAGGCCACCGACTGGCGGCTGCCGTTGCAGGCCGGCGACAAGGTGGAGGTTGTGCGATATGCGAAGGAGGAAGACTGATGCCATATCCTGATTCGGAATACCCCAGCATCCTGCGGGGACGGGACAGGCGAGAGAGTCAGCGGTTGCTGGCGGCAGCACCGGAGTTGCTGGATGCCTGCAAACTCGTTGCCGCGTGCTTGGGTGATTGGATTGAGGTGGCCGACCGTGACGCTGACACTTCAGAGGACGAGCGGCGACTGGCGATTGCTTACGCCGCCATCGCCAAGGCAGAAGGGAGGAGTGAGTGATGAGGGTACAGTATGCCGTCTGTCGCTGCGAGGAATGCGTCCAGGAGCGGCTTGTCGATTCCGCGTCGGAGATGCTGGCCCTGCTGCGGCGAGGGGCCGATGCGGTCGGTGCGCTAGAGGCTGACTGCGATGAAGCCGGGGTCAACTGCTATCCGGCAAGGCATTGGTGGCAAGACGTTGACAAACTAATCGAACGTATCGAAGGGAGGGGTGAGTGATGGGGCATACGCCGGGACCATGGGTGGTGCGGGAGCCCGAAGACGGGGAGCTGCATGAGATTTATGCGGAGCATGGGGGCGATCTGATTTGCTATCCCGTATTCACACACAACCAGCGAGCAAACGTACCGCTCATCGCCGCAGCCCCCGATCTCATGCACGCTTGTCAGGCTATTGCCAATGACTGCGAGCGGATTCTGGATGGCGATGACTTCAGTGGGATGTCAGACGCAGACCTGTTCAGGGCGTTCCTGGATGTGCTGCTGCCGGCGATTGCCAAGGCGGAGGGAACCGATGGCCAGACTGGATCACTGGACTGATGCGACGGTAGATTATGCTATCGCCCTGCTGGTGCAGGCGGAGCGTGTGGTTCGGGATACTCAGCCTGATCTGTACGAACGGATCAGGCGTTTTCTTTTGGAGGAGGCGTGATGGACAAGAAGATCGGCCGAATGATTCACATGAGCGGCGCCGGATATGCTGGCGCCCGGCTGCAAGAGGGGGCCGATATTGACGGGTTGCCTGGGCGCGTGGGCGACCATGAGGAGATGGCTGCCGGGTTTGCCCGGGAGATGCAGGACTGGGACAAAGACTACGGAAAGGGAGGGAAGTGATGGCTGAGTACTGGCAACAGATGCCGCAGGATGCAGGCCAGACCGTAGACGTTAAGTACGCCGTGGATTGGGAGTCGCGCAAGCTGCTTCGCCGCACGGAGGACAAGAGCTACGGCGGCGTGACCCTGGAGTTCGGCAGGATTGCCGATGGCGAGGATGTGTTTGAGCCGTGGAATGGGGTGCTGCCCCGTGTCACGGAGTGGATTAACCCCGATGCGAATGGAGGCAATTGATGACAGAGCTTGAAGTTGTGCAGTGGCTGTTCGATACCGAGGTGTTCACCAAGGCTTTGAACTGGCCGGTCAATGCGGACGGGATGGTGTTTGCCAAGCGTCAGTTGGAGGAGGCGGTGTCATCCAAGGCTGCGGCCGACGATGTCCTTGAGGCGTACAAGAAGTTCGCCGGGGCCATCGGGCCGACCGTGATGACCTCGCTCCTGCAAAGCGACGATGCGTTTCCGGAGGTCAATCATTCCGGCCAGCTCACCCCTCCCTCGCCAGGGAGGGTGACGCTGTACGTGGACCCGACCGGCAAGCGGGTGCTGGCGGAGTGCTTCAATGAGTGGGGCAAGGCCCCGGTGTTCTCGGTTGCATAAGGAGGTGTGTATGGGCACGGATGCCCCGATGATTGTGGAGCTGGTGATCTGTGTGTTGCGTATAATCCTGGAGGTGATTCGATGATTGACTTCATGTGCGGTGCGGTCATCCTGACTGCGGTGTTCTGGTGGGTTTCCCTGGACTAACACCATGCTTTACGGATACTGCCGGGTATCGACTGATCTACAGGACAACTCCAGCGAGGCACAGGTAGCGGCGCTGCACTCATACGCCGAGCGCACCAACCAGCCCCTCGCCCATGTCTATGTGGACAAGGATGTGTCCGGGTCTATCCCGCTCAGGGATAGGCCGGACGGCAAGAAGATGTGGGACCGCCTGTCATCCGGCGATACGGTGGTCATCACCACCAAGGACCGGGCCTTCCGCTCCCTGGTGGACGCTGCGTTGACGGTCATGCAGTGGCGAGAGGTAGGGGTCAAGCTCCACATCCTGGACTTCCCCGTGGATCTCAGCACCGACGAGGGGGAGATGGTCTTCCTCCAAGGTGCGGTGTTCAGTCAGTACGAACGCAAGCAGATCGGCAAGCGGATCCGGGTGTCGATAGCCCACCGCAAGGCCAAGGGTCTACCCTATGGTGGCACTAGACCATGGGGCTGGGTTCGCAAGGCCGGGCAGTGGGTGCCCTGCGAGAAGGAGCGGGAGCTAGGCCGGAAGATGCTGGCCATGCGGACCAGCGGGCTGTCGATCAACCGGATCGCGGTCGCCTGCGTGAACTGCCGGAAGCCCGTGGTGAAGAAAAACTCTGAGGGTTACTACCACGTTTCAGATGTGTATGGTCTGATCCGTGCGGCGAGAGCCGGATATCCAGTGCAGACGCAAGCTGCTTGGCTAAGGCGCGCGCCTTCACCGACGCAACCCGAAGGGAAATCTGATGCCCTTCCGCTATCGTCCTGAGTGTCTGGAATCCCTGGAACCTGTCCTCGGCTAGCCTGCGTTCGTCGTCGGGCAGATCCTCAATCGCCAGGCGGAGGTAGTCGGGGTTCTCCATGAGGGGGAGCAACTCTTCCGCCTCCTCCAGGCTGACCTTCCACTCTGCCGGGCTGCGCTGGCTGCGTTTGATCCACTTGTACATCGCATTCATCACGGCCCTGGCGAAGTACGCCTTGGGGTAGGGCAGCTTCGACTCGTCGTACGTGCGGGCCGCCTTGCACAGAGCAAGGAATCCCTCGCTCTCTAGGTCCGGAACCAACACACCCTTCTGCCAGGGTGGCCTGGTTTGGACGAAGAACTTGGCCAACATGGTGGCCAAGGGCATGTACTCAACGACGTAGCGTTGTCTTTTCTTTGAGAGCCTTGATCTCACTTGCATGCTGGTCTAGCCGCTGCTCATGCTCCCTGAGTACATCACGCAACTCCTCCACCATCTCGGGTAAATGCTCCACTGAACTGGCAATCACGGCCACCTTGGCGTGAATCGAAAACGCCCACGGCACCACCGCACACACCGCTGTCAGCACTAGCATCCATACTTCAATCTGCATCGCCTCTCCCCACAAGGTGGAACAACATGAGCCCAGCGTAGGGGTGCAACGCCCCCTCCTCCACATGCAACTTGATCATTCGCTTGGCTCGGTGCGATTCTTCGGGGGGGTACTGGTAGATATGAGTGTGTCCGTCATAACGGGCGATAACCCGATTAAGGCGTCGTAGGCTTGACCCTGAATCCGGGGAAGGTCCGTCCGATTGGAAATCCATTTGACGATCCAGTTGGAAATCACACTGATGAGGATGGGCAGGACGAAGATGAGGAACACACTGCCCGCTTTGGGGTGCGACCGCACAAACGCTGACCGCATCTTCCGCCGCATCGCCGGATCCTGGGCGTAGATCAATCCCAGGTACGCCAGCTCGGGCGAGTACTTGCTCATCCCACGGGCGCCTGTTTCGTACAGGCATTGCGCCACTATCTGGTCGGCGTACATTCCTTGCAGTCCTGCTTCAGTAACGCGGGCGGATGCTTCACGGCCTTGCACTTGCAGTCCGGAGGGCATGGGCAGGGAGTCTTGTGCCCATCACCGTGGGTGATGAACCCCGTGCCCTTGCAAGCGTTGCAGCATTCCTTGGAGGGGGAGTCAAAGCCCTGCGTGTGGATCACGTACGCCGCATGCACGGCGACCGGGCCGGTCATGTCCGGCGGCGAGAGGAGAGAAAGAAACACAAGGAGGTCAGTCATGGCGGAGCAATCCGATGGTGCCGTAGTCGGGGAGTTTCTGGGGAGGGAACCCGTCCACCGATCCGTATGCGTAGCAGTCGTTGCTGCGCACACAGACCTCCCAGTCGGATGCCTTGGTCACAATCATGCCCGGCACCCAGGCTGGGTAATCCTCTGGCCACTCAGCCGGCGGGCGATTCCAAGGGCCCCAAGAATTTTGGATGAAGAACACATCGAACGGCCAGAACTTCCGTGTGAAGTCCATGCCGACCGTAGCCATAGCGTGGTTCCATCCACCAGACGCACGCGGGTGTACGTGTTCCTTGTTTGCCGTTGGCGACCACGCTGCGTACTGCCCAGAGGTCAGGCAGTAACCGTTGAACAAAGCATCAATGGCATCATCGATGCGAGTGATCTGCCGGATGATGCCGACCTTGTTCTGCCGACAGAGAGCCTTCACATCCTCGGGCACGCCGCCCTGTCGGCCCCACTTGTCCCCGATGCTGCCGGTGTAGGTGGACAGATCGACGGGATCATACTTCCTGCGGATCAGGAAGCCCGTCTCGTTCTCAAACCTGGCCGCTCGGGCCGGGGACATGCCCGCACCGCCATGGCCACGCGCCCCATACGTCGGTTCCGTAGCGCCCCGGGCAATGAAGTCCTCGGCCCGGCGCTCAACAAGGATCTGCGTTGCCCGGCTGGTGTCGCGGGCATTGCGAGACGCATGGCTGGTGCAGTCTGGTTCCGTCTGGCGCTCGGTGTACGACAGCTTGTCCAGCGCCTGGGCATACGGCCATAGCAAAGCCTTCTGCCCCTTGCCACTCCCGGCTGTGTTGGGCTCGGAGTAAACAGACTGCTTCTGCGATTCGGAAAAGATGCCTCGCTCGCGGGGGTCATCGATGTAGCCTTGCAGCCCGTCCTCATAGGCCGACAGCAGTTTGACTGGAGAGCTTAGTTCGTCACTCACTCTGCTTCTCCACTGCCGCGCAGCCGGCCGCAATCTTCTTGGCCAGCGTCTGGTCTATCGGCTGATTGTCCAGCGAGTAATGCTGGGCCAAGACTTTCTCCACGGCCACATCCAGGCCGGGATACTTGCCCACCAAGTCTGTCCCCCCAGCGGCCAGCCGGAGCGCGTCAGCGTAGATAGCGCGCCACACGGCGGTGGTTGGGATCAGCTTGCCACCATCCCGTTCGATCAGATCGCCAAGCGCAGCATAGACGCTGGCGATGCGGGCTCGGTCGGAGGAGGAGGCCGACCTTAGAGCCTCTGATACGGGGCCGGTTGCGGCTGACCGCTGGGGGCCGATAGGAATGAACTGAGAAGCCGCGAACAACACGGCAGCCAGGACAATCCAATGCCTCACTGGAGCAACGCTTGCAGCAGAGCGGAGCATGCTTTGCGTACCTCGGGGCTGGAGGCTGAGTCTCTGATGGCCAAGACAGATTCGATCTGGGCCATGCTGTTTGGCTTTGCGACGGGCCATCTGATTCCCGGGAGATAGAAGTACGCCGCCACCGCAGCGGCAACGACCAGCGAAACAATCTGCATCTGCGTCATAGAACCCTTGCTCCCGGAATGAAGATCGTCACCCCGTCCACCGAAGCCTGCGCCGAGAAGTTCAGCAGGCGATGCGGATCCAACAGCCCCCAGCCGTACTCAGCGTCCCGGCCTGGATGACCTGCATCACGGCTCGTCTCGGCCAGCGCCTTGAGGGCCGACTTGTGGGTGACAGTCTTGCCCTCTGCCTTGGCGGCTGAGACATACAGGGCGAGAACACCAGCCACAAACGGGGCGGCCATGCTCGTCCCCGAGATGGTGGCGTAGCCGTTCGCCAGCCAGGTGGAGGTGATGTCCTGACCCGGCGCGGCGACGACGATCTCCTTCCCCCGAGACGAGAACTCACAGACGTTCCCGTTCTTGTCCACCGCCCCGACCCCGATGGTTTCTTGGAACGCAGCCGGGTAGTTCACCGCCCCTCCGTCGTTGCCTGCGGCGCAGACGATGATCGCCCCAGCCGCCTCGGCCCGGCGGATCGCCTCATGCACAATCGCACTGGGCTTGGGGGAACCCAGGGACATGCAGATGATGTCGCACTTCGACTCAATCGCATGCGACACAGCCTTGGCGACTGCGTCGTTCGACCCCATGCCCGAATGGCCGAGGACTTTGAGGGAGACGATCTCCACCCCCGACGCAATCCCCTTGGCCACGCCCGTCTTGGCGCCGATGATTCCGGCTACGTGCGTCCCGTGACCAAGGGAGTCGTAGACCTCGGAGTCCGAAGAGAAGTTCCGGTAGTCCACCACCACATCCTTCAGCGATGTGTGTGGGGCTACGCCAGAATCAACGACCGCCACCCGCACCCCGGCGCCGTGGGTCTGCTTCCACAGCGCCGGGATGCCGTATGACGCCACCGCCCAGTCCACCCCCTCCTGCGCCGACTTGGGCACATTGACCAGATCAACCCGGTACGGAGGGAGGTGGACGAATTCATTCACCGGAGATCGCCCTGAGAATCGCAATAAGGATCGGCAGGATCACTTCGACAAGCTGCTTCCAGTCCACGCCCATCGCCTGCACCTCCGCCCCGAGGGAGAAGGCTTCGACCTCGGCGTCGTACTCAAAGCGCAGCATCTCAACGACATCGGCGCCCTCCTTCTCAAACACCGGGATCACCAAGCGGGCGATCTCATCGATCACTTCCCACTGGTCGATGTACTGCGCGTCAGGGTTGAACTTCTTGGCGGCAGCGATGACCTGCATCAACACCTCTCGGTGCTGGAGCAACCACCTAAGAACCTTGAGATTCATCAAACTCCTCTTTCAAACAGGCGATAGCCACCACCGCATGGCCGGCGATGTCCATCAGGGTTTTGATCACCTTGTCCCTATTGGTAAATGTCCCCCGCAGGCCATTGCAGCGGCGACACTTTTCCCCGATTCTGGCGAGCTGGTAAACCCACGGCTCAATGCCCTGTTCCAGCACCCCCATCGCATTGTCCAGGGGCCCCTCGTCGGGGCACCCGTAGTAGGTTCTCTTCCGGGACAGCAAAGTGTGCAAGTCCTCGCAGACCGGGAGGTACGGGTCACCACTCCCGCTCACGCGCGGCCTGCTGGATTCTTCCGTACTCGCTCCAGAAACTGGGATGGTGGTATGGATCATCTTGATTGTCCTCCGTGTCAATTAAGTTGACGGTTCTGGCGTGGGCCCACTCCTCCACAAACGTATCGATAATCCCGACCCTGTCTTGGGTGTTCAGGATTGAGATAACCCCACGCTCGGCGTCGTCGTCATAGATAAAAAACCCGAGGTGGCCGCTCATCCGATTCGTTGGTCGGAGGTAGACCCTGACCGGGTAGGGGATCGGGAACCGCTCCTCCGCCCACAGCTTGAGCTTTCGCAGCAACTTCTGCCGCCAGTCTTGGGACATCGGTGAGCCTCGCTATGACGATCCATTCCTGGTTGTTCCGCCTGTGTAGAACCAGTGGGCATTTGTCGGGCCCGGCGTCAGCGATGGCCTGGTTCAGCCAGGAATAAGGGTTGCCGCGCTCGGTCCTCTTGACTTCGATGTGGATCCCCGGAAAGTCCGTGACGATGTCCGGCGACTCTGTCCCGCCAGCGAACTGCTGTCCTCTCCTGGCGGCGCCGCCCATGACCTCCGACCAGGCGGCGGCAGCACAGCGTTCTCCCCGGGCTCCCTTCTGCCGTGAGTTCATCGGCTCATCCTCGCCATGCGGTTCTGGTGGTCGCAGACCTCCACAGCCATGACCTCGGGGAACTGCTCGGCCACCAGCTTCACGCACTCTGGGGCAGACTTCTTGTCCAGCACCCGGGCGTTCTGGCCGATCCATGTCCCGACCTTGGAGTGGTAGGCAAAGTCCCTGCTGTCTCCCTCGGGCGGCCACCAGAAGGTGATGGTGTAGTTGCTCGTCTTCGCCTTGCCACCAGAATGAACCCACCAAGATCCTGTGACGGTCATACGTTTGGTTCCTCGCAGTCCACCATGTTCCGAAGGATTTCCAGGTAGTGGTCCGGCCGGGACTGGGCAACGTCGCGGTCGATCAGCCACTGGGTCAGGGGTTCACCAGTCTGAAGATCCGCTAGGTCACCCAGTACCCGGCCGTACGTGTCTCGGAACCACTCCCAGGTCACCAGCCTCAACCGACCGGCGTCGGCGTGAACCTCCACCCAGTCGATAATTTCTTGCTTGGCCCGGCGGGCACACTTCACGCCCTCCAAGACCAGATGAATGTGGGTGTTGCCCTGGATCTGCGGACAGTAAGTCCGGACCAGGAGGGTGTCGGGTCTGGTGACCCTGATCACCTGACAGGTCAGGGCTTCCGCCATGGGCCTACGTTCCGTTCGCGTTGCGAGAGATACCATTCGGGCACCGGCTCGGGGTCATAGCCCAGCCACTGCTTGTGAAGGAGCGAGGCCAGGAACACAGGGTCATAGAACTCAGGGTCGGTCTCTTGCTTACAGGTCAGCAGTATACCTTTGTTTAGGTCTGGAAGTCCTGTCAGTTTCGGGCCGAGGTGGAGAACGTCATGGCAGTTCTTGCAAAGCGTCAGAAGGTTGCGCCGGTCATGCTTGCGGCCCCGACCTCCGACCAAGTGGTGGATCTCCATGCGGCGGTGCATGTCCGACTCAGGCCACCAGCACACGGCACAGGATCTGAAGAGGGCGGCGAACTCCTGAAACAGAAGTTTGTCCGCTTTAGTGAGCTTGCCCACGCTCCATCCGATCTACCCTCCGAAGCAGGAGTGTACGGATGATCCCGTTTCCCGCCAGCGTGTTTGCAGACCCTCCCCTTCTTCTAATCATCCTTTGTTCCGATCCTGGCTCTCGGTGCCCAGCCTATGTTTGCTGGTCTGAAGGCTGGCTCATGGCGCACGGCGACTAATCCCCGGCCGTAGCCCGGGTTAGCCGCCGCCCCATGTCCGCCGGTCAGTTAGGAGGATCAAGGCGACCACCATGCCACCGGAGGCTGGTGATATGCGACCTGCTTATCGGGTGATTCCGGTCACCCGTGTTCCTGGCCCTGTCGCTTGCGGCTGGCCTCTCGCTGCGGAACAATCCCTTCTGGTAGCGAGATCATGGCGGCGCGCCAGAAGGTTCACCCAACCCGCGCCGTCAATCGAACGTGACCTCCGTGTCGAATCCGTCGATCCTGTAGCACTCCCCAAGGTTCCACCGACAGAACTTGGTCAGCTCCGTCATGTCGTACTCGGGGATCTCCTTGGCCATAGTGTGGAGCGTTTTGCTAAATCTCGCCATCGTCTTTGTGTGGGCCACCGTTTCGGCCCTGGTTCGCAGGCCCAGCTCCTGCCTGGCGAGCGACCCCGCCGTGTATGCCCGCCACTCATCCAGGATCATCAGCGGCTGGGAAGCCCAGTACTCGTCCCTGCCCTGCCTGAGATAGATCGGGTAGATGCTGGTCCGGTGTTCCTTGGGGATCCTGGCGAACACCTCCTCGGTGACCAGTGGGGGAGTGGGAATTTCCCACCGCCGCCCGTCGCCCACGTAAATGCCGTGGAACCCAGGCCGCCCCCGGCACAGGAAGTGGGAGCCCTCATGGGTGTAGGTGATCAGGCAGGCGTCCCGAGCGTCCGTGTCCCTCGGCAGCCGGCCGGCGATGTCCCGCAGGGTAGGGGGGAACTGGGAGGGAGGAACCCAGAGGACCGGGATCTCCTCGGCCATGACAGGAAGAGCGATCAGTGCTAGCAAAATGGCTCTCACATATACCATTGCCCCAGACGCTCAAATTTGCGATCTGCGGGCCGGTCGGCCGGGATGTTAAACTGGGTGGTCGGCCTCCGGATCGGCCCTTCCAGGCCCATCCTGGGGGCCGTACATGTACGATTCAGCCTGGCTGACATCGAACGTGGAATCCTCGGCCTGCCAGACCTCCGACTGGATGCTGTACATTTGGGCACGGGGGTCGGGGTTTTTGCCTATGAAATAGGCATCCATCCAGGCGATCCGGTTGGTGGGCAGGCAGCACAGGTTCCCGTCTTCCAGAGCCAGGACATGCCCGCACTTGTTCTGTTCCACTAAATGAGTGAAACCCGGCCCGCTGTGGTCGGGTAGCCAATCCACGGTGAACAGGTAAACCCCCTTTACCTTCCCGGCCCGGGTGTAACAGACCGCCTCATGGTCCCGGAGGTAGTTGTAACAGTGGACCTGGGGGTTGAAGGTAAAGCAGTCCCACAGTTGGAGATCCCCGAGCGGGCGAAGGGGAGCGTCCTTTTCCAGAGCCAAGGCGTGGATCGGCACCCCCCGGTAATGCGCCCCTGACTGGAGCATGACATGGAACGCCAGCGCCCGGCCGGGGTAGGACTGGATGGCAAAGGCGTACCCCTCCTCCATCCCTTCCTTCTTGGAAATGAACTGCGCCCGGACCCAGCACTTCAGAAAGGGAATGTCGGCATTCATTTGGCAGTGAGCATCAGCCCCCAGTTGGCTACCCCGTACGCGGACCAGGTCAGGAACCCGGCCCAGGATCCTTTCCTCGCCTGATCAATGGCGACGATCCAGTAGATCAAGGAAACGAAGAACAACAGTGGTCCGCTCATTTCACATTCACCATGGCGAGCAAGGCATCGACCGCCCTGCGGAGCGCCTCCACCTCGGCCTTCAGTTGTTCCAGCTCAGTCATGCTTCACCTACCCTTCATCCGCCATGGCCTTGCGGAAGGCCGCATACTGCTCGTCGCTCATTCCCTGTGCGATAGCGGCAAGCTCGTCAACCAAACCTTCTGCCGACATCAGCGCCCAAGCCGCAGCAACTTTGTCTTCCGTCCAGTCCGGGAGGTGCTGTTGGCAGACCTCCGAGAGCGCGCGTTTCATTAGGCGGTCGCGGGCCGCCCGCTGGGCTCGGGCGCGGCGAGCCTTCCATCGCTGGTTGTCATTCATGCTTCACCCCACATGGTTATTACCTTTCCCTTTAAGGCGCGAAGCTCGGCCTCCAGCATCCGGATGCGTCTTCGCAACGTATCGTTCTCGTTCCTCAGTCTCTCCACCTCCGGAGAGGAAGATGTCTGTTTCTCCATCGACTAGATCCAGATAGGCATGGGGGTAGATGAGCGCAATGAGTTCCGCTGCTGGGCGGAGGTGTGATTTGGGCGCCACCAGAACCGGCACCTGATGCCCGCGCCCGCGATCAACCGTGACCTCCTCTGTCCAAGTCGCGTCACGGTCCAGCGGCGTGAGCCAGACCCACTTGCCGGTGGGCTTGGAGACATAGACGTAGGCGAAGTGCGTGAGACTCTCCCGCGCCAAGCCCCGGCAGTCGTCAACAAACACCGTGTCGTACGGATAATCCTCTGGCGAGGTAAAGGACAGGCTGCGCTCCTTGATCTCAACAGACAGGAGAGCAACCGCGTCTGGGGTTTCAACATGATCCTTGTTCTTGCAATGAGTTTTGATGACCAGCTTCTTGCCGTGAGCCGCCGACCGGCCCTCTGCTCGCAAGAGATCGACCCACTTACGCTCCGCGTTTTGTCCACTTGTCAGCGAGGACCGAAAGGAACGATGCATGTCTTCCATTCCATGAGAACTGACGCATCCCGCCTTGCGTCAAGGCATACTTGCTCAGATCACTGCGCTCCGACTCACGCTTCTGGCGTTCAATCGCAGCCCGGCGAACAATCTCCTCGGGGCACGGATCATTCGGACGAAGCCCTTCGTCCAGGTATTCCATGTGCCGCCAGATCGGCTCGGCCTCACGCAGCTCCGCTGCATGCGACCTGACCGCCGCCGCCCACCGTGGGGTGCGGCCGAAGATTTCAGCGATGTCCTCGTCCTCCATGCCGAAGTCGTTCATGACGACCAGGGCACAGCGCTCAGGACTGGGGACGAAGGCGATGCTCCGCAGCATCCGGACGGCGCCCTGGACCTGGGACTTGTCCAGCCCCAGCGTCCGAGCCACATGCTTGGGTGCCTCGCCGTTGATCAGGCACCGGCGGTACAGCTCGGGGGCGTGAGCCAAAGCATGCCGCAATACGATTCCACAGTCGCTTCCAAAACCCATCTCGTTTCTCCTCCTTGATGAACGTCTTCGGGAAGACATGGTTAACCTCAAACACCTCCGTGATCTGCTGGACGGTTTCATCCAGCAGTAAGTCAGACCGCTTTTGCGAGTTCACGCCGCCGGTTCCTTTCCTTCAAAAACGTGTTCTTGATCCAGCCCTTGAGGCCGGGGTTGTTGCAGGCCCAGTCCACGTAGTAGCCAGGCAACTGATTCATCTGGAGCCCGGCGAACTTCCCTCGGAGGGGATTGGTGTACGTCCCCACCGACCGCTTCCCCCCGGTGGTCAGATCAAACCCCTGGCCAACCACCCGCCCCTGCGCCTGGCCGACCATCTGCCGGCGGCGCTCTTCGATCTGCTTGGCGATCTCTCGCCGCTCCATCTCTTCCCGGGCCAGGGCGTCCATCTCCGCTTGGGTGAGCGGCTTCTTCTCAGCAAACCGTTTGACCGCCTCCTTCGTCTCCTTGTCTCCGGAGACAAACATGTCCACCGCCGTGATCAGCCGGTGGTCTAGGGAAGCATCGGTGCAATCAACGATCTTGAACCGGGGCTTTTGGCTGGCAGCGATAGCGGCGATCCGCGTCTCGGGGGTGGAGCCGGGGAAATCCACCACACCCCCTAACGCCCGTGTCGCCCGGCCGACGCACTGGAGCCAGAATGACCGGCTCTTGGTTGGGCGACCGAGAATGAGAGTCTGAGTAGGAGGATGATCAAAGCCCACGGCAACCACCTGGCAATTGACCAGCACCTTGGCCCGCCCAGACTTAAACGCAGCCAAGGCTTCCGTCCGCTCTTCGTCGGGCTGGGTGCCGTACACATAGACGGCGGGGATCTCATAGTTGTTGTTGAGGTAATGAGCCACGCCCTTGGCAGAAGCAACGCTCGGCGTGAATACAACCGTGGGGCCATCCATCTCTTCCTTGGTAATGAGGGCGATCCGATGCAGGTTGGCCTCGGACTCAATCGCCTTCTGTAGTTCCGCCTGGTGGAAATCCCCCCCGACCACTTTGATGGCGGAAAGATCCAGACCCTGCACGCGAGCGATCTTGCACTCAGGCGGGACAGCCCACCCGTTGTCGATGGCCCACTGAATATCCAGAGAACAGATGGACCGTTCGTAGTAGTCCATCATCGCCGTGCCATCCATCCGGAATGGCGTGGCAGTGAACCCAGCGACCATGGCCCCGTGATCGTTGAACCAGCGGAACATCTCCAAGCAGGCTTCGGAGAAACACAGGTGCGCTTCGTCCACCACCACCAGCGAGATGTCGGTGAACTTCTTGTACCGCCCACGGATCAAGGTCTGCTTGCAGGCGACGACGATCTGCGGGCTCCACCATTCATCTTGCTCGCAGCGGAACTCAGCCATCTCCAGGCCGGGGTCCATGCCAACTACATCACGGACCTTCTCCACCGCCTGCCAGACCAGTTCGCGGAGCGGCGGCATGATCAGCGTCCTGCCCTCTGTCCGGCTGGCCATGGTGCAGAACATGACCGTCTTGCCGGCGCCGGTGAACATGCCGTTAAGCGTGGACCGGCAGCCCTCGGCCATCGCCGTCAGATTGGCGGTGACGTTCTCCTCTTGGTAATCACGCAGGAGCATGGGCGGCCTCCCGCAGCTCCGCTGCTTGCTTCAGCAGGATGTTGGCGAGTTCCTCCACGCGGCCGGCCGCCGCCAGTGTGGCCGCTGCCTTGGATGGAAACCACTGCGCATTGCGGCGGGTGATGCAGTCCCATTTGTCCCGGACGAACTCCTCGCCATCGATCATCACCGACTGGCCTTCGATGAATAGGACAAACACCCCGCGGCTGTCGATCCGATCCGCAACATTTACGTTCCAAAGTTCCATGTTTCCCTCCATGCCCCTCCTGCAAAAAGACCCGGGGCGGAGGTGGAGGGGTGGCCTCCGCCCCGGGGGCGCGCACTTCGCTCAGGCAAAGTCAGAGGCGAATTCCTCCGCCGGCTCTGCCTTCTTCTTGCCGCCGGTCAGGTTCAGCGACCGGACCTTGACGACAATCTTGGAACGCTTCTGGCCGTCCTTCTCCCACCGCTGGGTCTGAAGTTCGCCAGAGATAAACACCTGGGTGCCCTTGGCCACATAGGCCATTGCCCCGTTGGGCTTCCACCACTCCAGGTCGAAGTACTCCACGCTGTCCTTGTAGCCATTGACTGCGATGGAGAACTTGGCGACCTCGTTCTCACCGACCTGACGGATCTCGGGTTCGTTGGTCACGTTCCCAAGAGCCAGAAACTGCTGGTATCCCATAGTCAAACCTCCTGCTTCCATACGCGGTTGAACTCAGCCTCGCACCGCTTGAACACTTCAGGCGGGACGGACTTCTCCTTGGCCCGCAACCGCACGGTGTCCAAGTGTTTCTGTGCTTCGGCAATCGTCTCGGCCTCGGCAATGGCCTTCTTGGCTCCCTGCTCATAGGCCATCGACTTGTAGACATCGCCCGTCTTTGGGCCGGTGGATTGCACGGTGTTCCCGTCATCGTCTGGCTCGCCAGAGAACCCGCCCGTGAGGGCCATGAGCAGTGTTCGCTTGGCGTAGGTCATCGCCGCGCCAAAACTCTGCATGTCGCCCTTGGGCATGAGCAGCGGAGCGCAGCCCTGGATGTACTCGCCAGAGGCGTGCCGCAGAGTCCCGACCACCACCCAGGTCTGACCGACCAGGCCCGGACGAAAGTCAGGCAGACACAGGCCATTCGCCGTGAGCGGTCCCCGCAGGGATTCGCAGCACTGCTGGTAGCTGGCGAAGCGGGACTTAAAGTGCGGGTTGCTGGAGTCCAGTTTCACCGCCTGATAGTCGGCCTGCGCTTTGGCAAGAGCCTCGGTCAGCTTGCCCGTCGTCGGGGAAGACGATGGCCCCAAGATTTCCGTGTGATCGTTCATAGTTCCACAACCTCCTCCTGACGCATGGCCCACTGCGGAAAGGCCATCTCTTGAATCTCGTCCGCGTCCTGCGGGACATACATGCCCGTAGAACGGCGCAGCCGGACCTCCTCCATGGTGCTGATCAAACGCTTGCCAGCCTCGGCCACCATCTCCTCGGGCAGGACAAACACCCGGCAAGAGAACGGCGCGACCGTCTGGACAAACACAAACGGCATGCGGAACGGCGGGTAGCCAATCGCGTAGGCACCCTGCCTGTACAGCCAGTCCTGTTCCAAGTAGCCGTAGTCCAACGCACTGCGGTGGATGCGATCCCACGGCGACGAGGTGGTCTTCAAGTCCCACCACTTGTCATCGCAACAGGCGTCAGGGCGAACCTTCAGCTTGTGGTCGAAGGCTTCAAAGAACACCGAGACTTGCGTCCTGGTGGTCTTGGTCATCAACTCATAGACCGCATCGTTCCCCCGCATGGAGTCCAGCATCTTGCCGTACTTCCACTTGGTGTCGGCGGTGCAGATCACACCCGACTGTTGAGCGGCCCACTCCCGGAATGCCTTGGTATTCCGTGTGCGATTCGCCCCCAGGACTTCGTCAGGGGCAACGACCACCACATCGTCAAACCGCTTGCCGCCCAGGATCTGGGTGACGATCTCGTCAAACTCACTGCCGGTGGCAGTCGATGAGTTCCCCCCAAACAGGGAGTTGCCCATGTCCAGCCACAACTGGGCATCCCCGCCGCCCTTCTGGACGGAGCAGAGGAACGACCGGCTGTCGAATCCCTTCTGCTGGTGGTAAGCCTGATTGGACATGCCGATGACGGTCAGCGGCAGCTTGTCAAAATCGCTATCCATGCGTTCACCTCCGGTGTGAAAAGCCCCCTCCGTGGGGCACGGCGATCCTTCAGGGACGACGGAGCAGTCGCCACGCTTTGGCAAACTGTCCGAGAGAGATGAGCAGGCAGAACTCGCCCGTAGAGCAGAGCCAGGCCAGAAAGGTCAGCCCCGCCATGTAGAAGGCCCGAAGAATGGGCCAGCGGCGATAGGCGATCCAGACAGCCAGGCAGCTAACCAACTGAGCTAGCTGCCCTGATTTGTGAGGATTGTGCCGATTAGTCCGCCGCGACCAACGGTGCGCCGCCCTCAGTGAGGGTGACCCACCCTTACCGGAGGATGAGCCATGGCCACAATCGGCGGCATGAATCTGATCGACCTTGCCCGCGTCTACTGCAACCGGGTAGGCGGGAGTCCCGGCTACCTTGAGCAGCTTGAGGTACTCTGCCGCCGCCTGCCGTGGCGCGCCGAGGATCTGCACCCCGACAAGATCGATGCCTACCTGACTGAGGCCCTGAACCATCTTGCACCCTCCACGGTGTACAACCATCGCCGCATGCTGGGTCGGCTCTTGACTTTCGCAGCCGGCGAGCGATTGGTGGACGCGAGTATACTCCGACCCTTGAGGCGTGTCAAGCGGCTCCCGCCCAGCCCAATTGCGTGGTCGCACGCGGAAATTCGCAGACTGTTGGCGGTAGCTGCGAACCTGACTGGGGGCCAGAAGTGCCCGCATGCCACGCTCATGAAGGCATGGCTGTTGGTGGCCTACTCCACCGGCCTGCGTCTCGGGAACCTGCTGGAGATTCGTCATGATGCCATCCGTGGCCACAGGCTGCTGGTTCGTCAGGTGAAGACCAGGGAGCCACACGTCTGCTACCTGGACGACCTCGCCTTGGCAGCCATTGCGGAACTGCCCCGGCGAGGCCCACGCATATTCGGGGACTTGATCTGCCGGGACAAACTTCTAGCCCAGATGCGGCGGCTCTGTCACATGGCCCAGATGCAGGGCAGCACTAAGTTTCTGCGGCGCAGCGGGGCAACTTACGCCGAGAGCGTCGGAAAAGACGCCAGTAGACACTTAGGACACAGAAGCCCCAACACAAAAACTTACTACATCGACAGGTTGCTTCTGGCCGAGGAGAAGCGGGAAGAGGCCACGGTGCCGCCGCTATCGGACGGCGCCTAGCAGTTCCAGCGGATCCATCTCAGCCTGCTTCCTGGCGCGGGCCCGTTTCGCAGCGTCGGACTGTATGATCTTGTAGAGCAAGTACCGCTGCCGCTGGTCCTCTGGCAGGGTCTGGAGAACCTCGTCGGGGATGGTCAGGTTTTCGTACGTCCTTGCCCCCGGCGTAGCCTTGAGCAGTTCTGTCAGCATCGTCCTGGCGGCTTGGTTTCTAGCCCGCTCTGGGTCGCGGTCGGTCACGCCAAACCCGGAGGCGTAGTTGAACCCGAGCTTTCCAAGCCGCTCCAGGGGAGAAAGCCGCTCGTCCCGGGCGGTGCGGATCATGCCCATCAGCTTCGATCCGCCTGGCGCGTTGACCAGGATCTGCTCCAGCGGTCGGCCCATCGGCCCGATGTCCTGCTCCAGCATGCTGTAGGTGTCGCTCAACTCCCTGCCCGAATAGAGCTGGCGATCCAACACCATTTCCAGCGGGGCCTTGATCAGCGGGTTCAACTGCCCGAGGAGATTCATGGCGCTCTTCTGGAGCGTGCCAGTCGCAGAGTCCAAGGCGTTGTTACCCACGGCCGGCGAGATCAAATCAACCAGACCACGCCAAGGCAGATCGATCTTCGTCAGGTATCGCTGAAGATTCCCTTCCTCCCCGTACCCGCCGGGCAGTTGGACGGCCGTGGTCTTGCGAAGATCCTCGGGGACGAAGTTCTCCTCCGATGGCCGAGCGGCGGAACTCACGGCCCGGGTCACCTGACCCTGCAAACCACCGGGGCGATACAGGATGTTCTCCGCCACCAGGGGGGCAATCCCCCTAGAATAGGAGTAGAACGGGACATACCTCTTTAATTGACGTTCAAACTCGGTGAAGGCTCTGGGCGAATAGTCCACCTGGGCCTTTGCCACCAGACCAGCCGCAGCGTCTGGCGACATTCCTTGGCGCAGCCCTTCGATGTACGTTCCCAACCGCAAGGCATCTTCCACCCGCCGGCCGGTGCGCTCGTTCAGATCCAAGAGCGGATTAAGCGTGCGGGTCGGAGCCTGACGGTCGGTCGGGATTCCGGCGAAATCCACGCCCCGGACAGTAGCCCACTCGGGCCATGATCGCGTGGAGTCGTACAGCAAACCGTCCTCGCCAATCCACGGCACGGGCGCCTGAGAATCGCGGCCAATGAGAAGATTTTGGGCCGCGTTGGCGAGCGCATCGTCGCCCTCCATCAGCATTCCCTGGCCGAGGTTGTTCCTGGCCCCACCGATCAGGAACTCGTCAATGATTTCTTGGTCGGTGAGGTGGTCAAACCCGGGCGCGTTGCGCAGGCGATTCAGCACCGGACCATAGTTGCCACGCCCAGCCTGCCAGCCTGCGTACATGCTGCGGGCCGTTTGAATCGGATGCAGCCCGCCAGTGGTCAGCGAGGAGATGGCACCGGAGTACAGATTGCGGGTGTGGTAGGCGGGGTTGGCGAGGGCGCCCACCTTAAACGCATTGGTGTACGAATCCCACGCGCGGCCCAGCATGCCACGCTCAGGGGCGATGGTTCTCGGGGCAACGGCCCGCAGTTCCGTTAGCACCCGGTCGGGCACGGACAGCGAAGCAATATCCCTCCCCGGCATGCGGTCGGCCAAGATGTCTCGCAGTTGAGCCGGCGCAAACCCCAGCCGCTCGGCGGCGTCCAGGAGCGGCGTGTATCCACCGCCGGGGATTTGATTGGCGGGGATGTCCGAGGCGGCGTTAACCAGCGCGTCCGTGACCACGCGAGCATTGGCTTCACTTCTGGCTCCACCAACACCGTAGCGAAGGATGTCGGCGGCGCTGTGCCGGTCGAACAGACCCCGGCCGGCATCGGCAAACCCACGGTCGGCCGAGCGCAGCAACTGGCCGAGCTGCGTCTTCATCTGCCGGGACTGCCGCTCCAGTTCTCGGAGAGCCTGTTCCGGCTCGGCCCGCTCCGCAGCGGTTAGCGCCGGGTCAGACAGGAAAGCCCGCAGGCTCTCCATTGTCTCCCCGGTCTGGGTGCGCAGGGAGTCGTAGGGAAGATTGACGCCGATCTCCGCAGCGCCTTCGTCCAAAATCCCGGCGATGTCATCATCGGCCGCACCGAAGAGCCGGTCACGCAGCGAAGCGCCTCGGTCGCCCGTCATCAGGCGGCGCATCTGCTCGCGGGTCAACTCCTGAAGATACGGGCGGCGGGACATGCCGACGACATCGTCCACATCATACACATTCGGGCCACGCTCATAGCCGCGCGTGCGCCGAGCTTCGTTCCCCGGAATGACAGGCTTTCGGGGCCGGGCAAACTGCACCTGCTGCCGAGGAAAGAACCCGACATCACCCTGAAGGAAGGGGGTGTTGACGCCAAGGGTGGCTAGGCGTTCCTGCCGAGCCGTCATTTCATCCCGCAAGAAGTCCCGATACTGCCGCCACTCGGGGACAGACTCCATCAGTTCGATGGCCTGCCTGGACTCGGGGGCCAGGCCGGCGAGTCGCTCAGGGGTGGCCGCTTCGATGCTGTCAACGATGGCGTTCTGAATGTACTGATCGTCAAACGACCTGAGTGGTGCGCGGTTGGCGCGCTCGGCAGTCAGCAGTTGTTCCGCCAGTCGCTCGCGGAACTCCCGCTCCCCCTCCCGGGCTCCAGCAAAAGCCTCGCGGGCGCGCCACTGGTCGTCGCGGTTCACTCGCCCCATGACGGTCGGGTCGAACGCCGCCGTGGCGCGGTTCACTACAGGGGCAGTGAAACGATTCGTCGCCAGCCCCTCACCGAACTGATCGAAGAACCGTGCGGCCCCTCGGTCGAAGTTCTGGCCAAAGGAAATGGGAGTGCCAACTTCCATGCCGGGAAGGCGGAACTCCATCAGCGAACCCATGGGCTGGTGGAGCAGCTCGTCGGGGTTCAGCCCCTTCCCTCGCGCGGCCCGATTGAACCGCTCCAACGCATCACCGCCCAGCTCGGCCGCCGCCTCGGCGGGCGTGCGCGTGAGCATGTATTCCCGCTTGCCCATCCCAGCCTGGCGGGCAGTGAGGGCAAGATCGTCCAGCATGCCTGCCCGTCCGGCTGCACGCCCGGCAGCCCCAGCCGCGCCTCGGCCCAGGATTGCCAGCGGGTTGAGGTAGGTCAAGGGATCTAAGGCCACCTCTCCCACCATGGAGCCAGCCCAGTTCAACCACGTATCGTCGTTGCCGACCAAGCCCATCTGGCGGAACAGCTCCCGCCCACTGACGCGGTCGTCGGAAGATTGCCACAGGGCCCGCACGCCCTTCAGTGGATCGCCGTCCATCAGGCCAGAGACGGTTCCCCGGATCATGCTGCCCGGAGTGTCTAGAAGCCACCCCAGCCCACTGAGCCCACTGGACCCTGCATTGGCTAGGGTTCCCAGGAGGGTCTGCTTTTCCTCCTCGGGCATGAGGTCTGCCAGAGTGGGACGGGTCCGCTTCTTTGGCATCCCGTATTCATCCAACTCTTCCGGCAGCATGCCCAGCCGGGCCTGCTCCTCCAGCGACCCGTACGGATCGTAGATGTCAAAGAGGGGAGAACTCATGGGCTACCAGGGGCGGCCGGCAAACCAATTAGACAGAAGACCACCACGCCCGTCACCCGAGCCAGGCAGAAGACCGGGCGAGCCGTACCCGAACTTCTCCACCAGCGCGCGGCGAGCCTCCTGATCAGTGACGCCAAGCCGTGAGAGGATTGCATCCATGCGCCTGCCGTCTGCCTCCCAAAACCCAAGCCACCCCTCGTCGGAGTCTCTGGCCATGGCCTTCAGTGCTTCCTCTGCGACTGGCGTCCCGTAGTCCCCAGCGGCAATGGAGCGCACCCCCTCGCCGTACTTGGCCTCCAT
>CAZFVH010000014.1:43286-44610 GCA_964522465.1 uncultured Rubrivivax sp.
ATCTCCGCCACCCGAATGCGAGGATCGTCACCCGGCCGGCGACGGCCCTGCATGCGCTGGGTTACAAGCTCGCGTTGTTCGTCGGTGATGTCCGTGCGGCCAAGGTAGCCCATCGGGTTCTGGGCCAGCATGGCCCGCTTGGACACCTCCGCCATGCGAGCGGCCTTGTCTTCGGCCCGCTTGTCCCGCACGGCGTCCCGAAGCCCGGTGTAGGCATCGCGGAACTGGTCGAAGTCAGGCGGCACGGAGCGATTAGGGCCATCGACCTGCCACGCGGCGCTTGCGGGGATGCCCCGATCCGCCGCCGCTTGGTTGTAGCCCTGTTGCACCATGGCCCGCGCCTCGGCCATCGACACGCCCGCTCGCTCCGCCATGCGGGCGATTCGCTGCTCTTCTGCGTAAGGGCTGTGGCGACGAACATCCTCCCGCTCGCGGCGGCGCTCGCGGGCCTGGAGTTGCTCGGAGGTCACATCGGCATTGCGGGCGCCAATGGGACCGAACTCGGCTTCGTACGCCTGCCGCTGCTGGCCGTAGAACTGACCCCGCTCCTCCCAGCTCCTTGCCTCTTCGGCCTCCCGGGCTGCCAGCAGGGCCTCGCTGCTGCCCGGCATCAGATCCCGCTCCATGACAATGGGGGTGCCGGCGGCCTCAAGGTTATCCACCTCGGCACCATTGCCATAGGAGAGAGGCTGCCCCATAGCCATCGCCATCTCGGCATCGAAGGCGGCCTCGTCCTCGTTGAGCGCAGGACGACCATCGGGCGTGCGGGGCATGCCCTCGCGGGCCAGGGCCTGCTTTGCTCGCAGGATGCGCATGGCCTCTTCTCGCTCCGCCGGGCTGATGCCTCTCATCCTGCTCTCCTCGGGGCCTGCCGTGCGTTCCGCTGATCATCCCCCAGCCGCTGAAGGCGGGCGATCTCGGCCATCATCTGCCGGGCCTGCGGCACCTCACCACCAGCCCGCCGACGCTGGTCGTTCAGTTGCGCCATCAGCCGGGCGGCCTGCATGTGGTAGTCGCTCCCGCCCGTGGCTACCTCGCCCCGAGAGGCGGCGGCCAAGGTTTGGTTCGACATGGCCATGAGCCGGTTGATTTCCCGCTGCATGGCCGGGGCCTCGGGAACCTCCCCGCCCGCCTCGCGGCGCATCAGATTCAGCTTGCGAATCAGTTCTTGGGCCTGGTCCCGAGGACTGAGCGGTGCCGGCTCTTCGGTCATCACGCTCGGAGGAGGCGAGGTTTCTGCCGCCAAGTCGGCGGTGGACATCTCGCCGTCGCCCATAGAAGACTGCTTGTCACCGGGCGGGTACATGAGATCCATGCCGAGCTT
>CAZFVH010000014.1:44710-47826 GCA_964522465.1 uncultured Rubrivivax sp.
CGCCGGGCATAACGTCCATCGAACTACCGCCACCACCAAAGCCGGTATCCGCAGAGAACAGCGGCCGGTTGTTGGGGAGAAGGTCCATAACCGAGAACTGGCTTGGCGGCGCAGATCTGCCCAGGAGTTTCAGCAGTTCCTCGGCCCCACCCGCGTCCGCCATCCGGCCGTACGCATCCAGCCGCACTTCAGGAATGTCGGCAATGGGCCCAAAGCCCTGCCGCACAGTGTCGGTGATGTTTTGGTCTTTGGCCAAGCGCTCGCCAACCGGCATGGGGTCGCGACCGCTGGGGGCCGGCATGTCGTACGGCATGTCCTGCGAGCGAGCCTTGGGGGCGGTGGTGAGATTGGTGTTCTCCGACAGGATCTTGAGCAACGCCATGCGGTCGCCCGCGTCGGCCGCCGTCTGAATGCGCGCACGCAGAGCCGGGTCCGCCCTGGCAAGCAGGTTCTTGCCCATGTGCCCCTGACCGATCAGATCAAAGACATTGCCAACTTCTGTCAATCGCTGCGGGCCAGCCATTACTTCTTCCCCCTCTTCTGCGGAACATCGGGCAGCTCGTCGTCGCCGTCGTACGGGAGGTCGTCATCCGTCACCTCGGGCGCGTTGGGCTTGCCGTGCATCTCTTCGTCCAGGTCAGCGAGGTCGTTCTTTTCCTGCTTGCCCGACAGCTTGCGGAGCAGGGTCTTCTCCTGCGAGTCGCTGGCCGTGAGAAGTTTCTTCACAAACTTCTTCATGCCGTCGCGGGTCATGCTGTCCAGCCACTCGTCGGCGTCGAAGTCGATCTTCATAGTCCTTACCTTGGTTACCCGAGCAATCCGAACAACGCGCCCATCTGCTGGAGCATGGCCATCTGGTCCGCGTAGGCGTTCTGCTGCTGCAATCCACCCAGCGCCTGGCCGAACTGCTCCCGTGACACCTGGGAGTTAAGGTCGGTCATTGCGTTGTACTGCTGGTCATCGATCTGGCCCTGGTACGCAGCGGCGATTCCATTGGCCATGTCCTGCGCACCCTTGATGCCGGCCTGGTTGGCCTGCGCCCCACCCCGGGAAAACCCGGCGCGGTCGTACTGCTTCATCTGATAGCGCGGGTCACCGGCCGCCATCGCTTGGGCCATGGAGTTGTTGAACGCACCGGACTGCTGGCGGGGCGTGTACCCTTTGGGCAGCCGCTGGTTGTCGATGGAAACCTGATTCACAGCAGCCCCTCCAGCAGCATCCGCATGCGACCTGTCTGAAGATCCCGCTCGTTACCGCGTGCCTGGTACATCTGCGACAGGCCCGACAGGGCGAGTTCACGCTGGGCCCGCCCAGCAGCGGACTCGTACTCGTCTCGCTTTTGCTGGGCATAGCGATCCATGTCCACAGCCCTGGCCTGCATCTGGGCGTTGAAGACGTCTTGGTGGTTCTGGCCCTGGTAGGGAGACTGCTGCTTGGGCATCTCCTGGTACGGCGGGGGCGTGAACTGGGCGTAAGACTGGTAGTTAACCACGGCCTGCACCTCGGGCTGGGCGGTTAAAACTGGCGAACAGATCCGACAAGGCCCCGCCCTGCTGCGGCGGCGCTGCCTGCGGGAACCGGCTCATCATCCCGCCAAGGCCACCCAGGCTCTGCGTGAGATTCCCAAGCCCTTGCAGGGCACCGGGCACCGCTGACTGTGTCAGGCCCTGGCGGAAGTCGTTGCTGATCCGGCCGCCCAGATTCCGGAGGTCGTTTGACGAAGAGAGAAATCCAGCGCGGGCGTTGTTCACCATGGGGGCGAAGTTGGCCCGGTTGGCATTGACGTTCCCGTAGAACTGATTCATGCCGCCCATCAACTGGCCGTACCCGTCGCCCGCAAGCTGGCGGAAGTTGCCAAAGGAACGCTGGAACATGTCAAACGGCATGCTGCGGGACGAGGCATGCTGGGCGTCAATCGCCTGCGACCCCTGATCCAGCATGCGATTGGTGTCGGCAAAGCTGCGGTTCAGGTTGGTGTAGCCCTCGCCTACCTGGCGGCGGGCTGCGTCATACCCCTCCCCAAGCCGGTTCATTCCCATGGCGTTGCCGGACGACAGGGAGTCCAGCACAGAGGAGTCCATCACGCCACCCTGGAGGCCGCCCATGCCGGCGAAGCTGCGGTTGGCGATCCCGGCAAACTCTGGGCCTGGGCCACGGTAGGACGAGCCACTCATGTCGCCGCCACCGCCGAAGCCACTGAATGATCCGGACGCCACCGGGCCAGAGGGGCCGGAGGCTCGGAACCCACCACCGCCGCCTCCACCGCCGCCGAAGCCCAGGTTGACATTGGCGACCTGGCTGGCGGTTCCCAGGCCAGTGCCCAGTTGGGCCATCGACCCTCCCAGTCCGGCCAGGGCCTGGTTGCGAGACTGACCAAGCTGCGAGGTGGCTAGCTGGTTGGAGCCCTGCATCGCCGCAAGAGACTGAGCGTTGGCCCCAAAGGCGTTCGACGCCGCATTGCTCACGTTGGCCACCGCCGGCGCCATGGCACCGAAAGCGTTGGCGGCCGACTGGCCCATTTGGGCGCGGGCCTGGTTGTATGCCTGCTGATTGCCAAGCCACGCGCTCATGGCGCTGTTGCCTAGCGCCCCATAGGAGGCCAAGGCTTGGTTGGCGATGTTGCCGGCGGCGAGCTGGCGAGCGCTCTCCGACTGGGCCATTGCAGCCATGGCGGCGGCACGCTCATTCGCCTGAGCGTTGGCGATGCTCCCCATGGAGTTGGCGTAGGCCCCATAGTTGTTGGCCGTAGCACCGCCCAGACCGGCCAGCGCGGCGGAGTGCTGCCCCGATGCGTTGGCCATGGAGCTTCCCAGGTTGCCATAAGCGCTGGCAATGCCAGAGATGCCTTGGCCATAGCCCTGGCCAATGCCGGACAAGGCGCTGCCGGCCCCCATGGCCCGGCCGTACTCAGCCTGCCCTGCCGCTGCCGCCCGGGCGGCGTCCACCTGCGCGGCGGCGTTGATCTGCGCGCCCTGGAGGGCGGCGGCGTTGTTCGCCGCATTGGGGTCAAAGACGTGCCGGATGATGCCGCCGCCGGGAAGTTGTCGCTCACGGATCTGCATGCTGTACTCCTACGGACTAATGCCCGAAAAGCGGCTACGGGTAACCGGCCTTGG
>CAZFVH010000014.1:47926-52978 GCA_964522465.1 uncultured Rubrivivax sp.
CCCGGGATTCCAGGCCGACCGGCCAAGCCCGCAGCTCCCGGGGGGCCAGCGGCCCCAGCAGCACCAGCGGCACCCGCTAGCCCAGCAGCGCCTGCCTGCCCAGCAGGACCGGCCACGCCAGGGGCACCGTCCGCACCCGCCGCACCTGGAAGGCCGGCGGCACCAGACACGCCCGGCTGGCCATCCACGCCATTAAAGCCGTTGATTCCATTGATTCCGTCCGACCCAATGACGCCGTTGATGATGGTGGTGGGGAACAGGTTGGTGTTGTAGTTGGCGTTGTTATTGAACAGGAAGCTGTCGCCGCCGAAGTTGTTGTTAACGGTGTTCAGGTAGTTGTTGAACGTGGCAAGGTCTACGAAAGAGTTGTTGTTGAAAATCTGCGACACGTCTGTGAACTGGTTGATCAGCGACTGGTTCCACACTCCGCCGTCGCTGTAGACCCCCGGGCCAAAAGAACCTCCGCCGCCTTGCCCGCCGCCAAGGCCCAGCTCGTTCTCGGGAGTTCTGGTGGTGGGGCGGATCGACACCGGCCCACGGTGTTCCAGGGGCTGGTTGCAGTTCCCCAGCGCCTGCATCATCCGCCGCACGGCCATCTGGGGCATCACGCCCTGCATGGCTTGCGCTAACGCCGGCATGGCCTGGGTAAGCATTACTTGACCCCCATGATGCGGACGCCAAACAGGGCCACTTGGTCAGCCCCCTGAGTGCCTGCGACCTGTACGGCAAGATGCTGATCGCCCCCGGCGCTTCGCTCGCTCTTGCGGCCAGAGTAGTGGGCTACTGCCGTGCCGGTCGCCTCGCCCAGAGCAGACCGCGTCCGCTTCAGGTTGATCGTCGCCGGCCCGCCAGCGGTCACCGTAAAGCCAGTGCCCGTGTTGGACTGAATGGCATTCTGTCTGGCGGTGTCGGAGTTGTTGAAGTGCAGCGACACATCCAGGTTGCTGTCCCCGGTGGTGGGCTTGTACTGCACGGCGATGCCCCGGTCGGGCTCGTCGGTGAGCGACATGTTGCCCGTGCGGAGCGAGTAGGAGACTCCCGTGCCGCCGTCTTGTGTCCCGGAGTCCTTACGCCACGCACCATCGCTCCCGCCGGAAGTCAGTCGCAACTGCCCACTGATCGTCGGCAAGGAGGTGGCCGTGACTGCCGTGGCGTATTGCTCTTCCCACCACGCCTGCGTGGCTGTGCAGTAGCAGAGGGCCCGCACGGGCTCCGTGTCAGTGGCGCGGCAGTAATAGAACCGCACCGTGCGAGTCAGGGGGTCGCAGGCTACGTGGAACTTGTCCGACTTGGAGAAGTCGATGATCCGATCCCGCCAGTAGTTATCGACGGCGACAGAGATGCTCTGCTCGGAGTTGCCGTCGAAGGCGTACAGGCCCACGGAGTCCACCAGGAACGCCACCCCTGAAAGGACGCCCCAGCAGCGGCTGTTCAGGACGCCACGGTGGGCGGACAACAGGATCGACGCATCCAGCACCGGCTGCGCCACGTACATCAACTGGTAGATGTGCGAGGTCTGGCAGACCAGCAGCATGGAGCCGAAGGGGACGAGGGCCACAATCTTGTCTGGAAGGCCGGTGTTTTCCTGCAACACCAGCTCGTTGGCTGCCGGCACGCTCTCAGGCTCGTCAATCTCGGAGTAGTACAGGCTGTTGGGGGCCTGGCCAGAGGTGTCTACGGCGTACCATGTCCGGTCCTGGAACATGACACCAACAGCAAACTTGCCAGGCGGCACTTCAAACCGCCGGGCGTTGATCTGCCCGCTAGGGAGTGTGACCGGCATCAGCCCGTAGCCTTCCCGCTTGGGGTCGGTCAGGTCGGGGTCGCTCAGGGTGTCGGTGTAGGTGGTGGCCCAGTTGGGGTCGGTCTTCTGGATGGTGGCTACGCGGAACAGCACCACCGCCTGGTCGCCCGATGTCCTCCACAGCTCCATCGCCGTGACGCGGTCGTCTACGTAGGGGTGCGAAAACGTCCATAGCAACTGCCCGGACCCAGTCCCGGCCTCTACTTCCACCAGATGGGAGATGGACGAGGCGAGCGGCCCGCCCACCTCGGCGTCGGTGTTGTCGATGTAGCGGATGGCACACAGGTACTTCCCCCGCATAGGCTCGGCAACGCTGGCCTGGGCTCGGGCGTGCGTGTCGGAAATCAACGCCGTGGGCGGGGCGGTGTACTGACCCCCCCGGATGACAGTGACGGCGGTCACCTCGCCGGCTGAGTTAACCGTGGCCTCCAGCTCGGCCCCGCCGCCAAACGGGTCGGCGGAGGCCGGGCGGACGGTGATGAACGGGGGCGTGAAGAATCCGCTGCCGCCGCTGGTTGCGGACACAGACACAACGGAGTACGTCACGTCCGCCGCGACAGCCGCCCCTGACCCCGTGCCGGCCCCAATGGTGAAGGTCGGCGTGGTGGTGGCTCCGGAGCCGGGATTAATCACCTGGATGCTATCGACCAACCCGTCGCCGTTGACCACCACGGCGCCGACGAAGCCCGTCAGGCCATTACTGGTGTTCACGGCGATGGTCGGGGCCTGGGTGCCAGACTGCACATACCCAGAGCCCCGGTTGGTGACGCGGAGTCCAGAGATGACCCCATTGACCCCCACGCCAAACGTCGCCCCGGATCCCAGCCCTCCAGAAAAGGAGACGGTCGGATTGGACTGGTAGCCAGAGCCAGGGTCTGACACTCGCACGCCCACCACAGAGCCGTTGACAATCAGGGCCTGGGCCGTGGCCGGGCGAGTGGGAGTACCGCCAGAGATCGTCACCGTGGGGACGGAGGAGTACCCCCGCCCGCCGTCAACCATCTGAATCGAAGACACCCTCTTGCCGGCGGAGGTGGAGCCAGCCGTCACCGCTGGTCCCACGGCCGGCTTGTGAAGGCCAATGGGCTGGACCGACGCCGACCCTCCCGGCCACCGAATCCCACGCCCCATGCCATCCACGCCGTAGACCGTGCCGAACCGTCCCTTGAAGAAGCTCATGGGCCGCAGGGCGCCCGTGTGGGCGTATGCCACCGCCGACGCTCCGGACCCCAGGTGCATGAGGGTGGCCGCGCCGGTCGTCACCGCCGTTGTGGCAGCGGTGAGCTGGGTGGTGTTGAAGAACACCGCATCGGCCGTCACCCCGCCACTGATGAGCTTGGGCCAGGACAGGTCTGTGACCGGCGAGTCCAGGGTGACGGTTGCAGAGGCGGTGCCCGCCGTGACTGCGGAGATCGTCACCCCAGCGGACGGGACGGTAAACGACACGGTCGGGCTGGCCGTGTGGCCAGTCCCGCCATTGGCGATGATGACAGAGTCCACCCGCGTGCCAGCCATCACTGCCACGGCCGACACACCCGTCCCGCCGCCGCCACTCACCACCACCCCCGGCGCAGAGGTGTAGTCCTTTCCGCCGGTCACAATGCGGACGGAGGCCAGTTGCCCGGTGGTGCGGTTTCCGATCAACATTAGGAAGGCCCCTTGCCGACGCGGATGGCACCAGCGGCGTCTTGGTAGACCAGGCCGTTTTCGTCGGGGTATCGCATCGCAGCCCGAATCGCCGCTGTGCCAGCGGTGACGGAGGCAAAGGACACCGCGTTCAGGCCCGGCCTGACGGTGAGTTGGCCCGGGGAAAGAACCTGGAGGTTGACCTGCGTCACCGCCGCGCCCGGAGGGAGGGTGTATGGCGAGGCGTTGGTCACCAGGCCGGCCCACTTGTCAATGACGATCATCCAACGTCCGTTTGCAGGGGGCTCCGCCAGCCGCCGTCATGCCAGACCTCCCTGGACCGGCCAGAGAGCGGGGCAAGCTGGTCCTGTTCCATCGCCAGGCGGAGATCCCGCTGGTACAGCGAGAACGCCTTGTCCTCTCCCGTGCCCCTGATCCTAGCCAGCCAGTAGTCGCAAGCCGAATCCATGGCTGCGTGCATGTGGGGGGCGATGTCGATGGGGTCGGTGATGAGGTACTTGGTGGCAGAGGGCAGCTCTAGCGAGCCCTGAGTGGTCAGCTCTTCGTTGTCGTTAACGACCAGGATGAGCATCTCGGCCGCATACGGGGTGAGCGACTCTATCGGCCCGGGGTGGTTGGATGCGTCACCGACTCGCAAAACGGAGCCAGCCATGCTGGGTTGGAAGTTGGTGCTGTTGCCGTCAACATCCAGCACGGGGGCGACGTACTGCGAGGTGATGGTGCCCGCCCGCGCATTCGCCTCATGCCCGCTCCAGCGAATCGGCCGGGCCGAGCGTCGGTAGGTGAAGTCCAGGGTCTGGGTGCCGGTCGGATACCCAATGACCTTGATCGCCCAGCCGGTGGAGTCCGGATCCTTGATCACGGTCCAGTGGTAGGGCTCGCCAGAGGAGTTGCTGACCCGCTCCAGCTTCATGGCCTGGTCTGGGGTCACATACAGACCGCTCCACCAGTTGTATTCATCGGAGGGCTCGTCCAGGTTGCGGAAGTCGGACGGAAGGGGGTAGACCGTGCGGTACAGGATGTACGGCGAGGCCGTGACGTTTGCCTTCAGCGACAGGGCGGAGTCCAGGACAATGACGCTGTTCGACGTTCTGGTGGCCACCCGGCAGATTTCCTCGCCCACCCGAAGGTAGGCGCCCGTGGCCGCCCAGGAGGGCCAGGTTCCGCCCGTGAGCGTGACGGCGGTGCCGCTGGAGGTGACGGTCCCCGTGCTGTACGGGGCCTGGAGAATGATCCGCCCGTGAACGTGGTAGTAGGACCAGTCCCGGATGGTGGTCAGCTCGTCGTACGCCCGGTGGATCGCCGTCCGAATATCCCGCTGCTCGGCGTCCTGGGGGCCGCCGTAGCTGGAGACGATCAGGCTTTCGACAAGGTCGAAATAGGTCAGGTATGCCATGGCTCTAGGGACTAATGCCCCAGAACTAGGCCCTCAGAAACACCAGGGCGGAGGCCAGGAAACAGGCCAACAGGCCAGCGGCCAGGATCATGAACAGGACAAAGTGCTGGGGTTTCATGTCAGTCTTTTCCGTCTAGAACGCCGCCGCACAGAAACTGTCACTTTTCGCCATCTTCTGTCTGGGCCGTGAACGTACACGCCAACT
>CAZFVH010000015.1:0-33746 GCA_964522465.1 uncultured Rubrivivax sp.
TCAGGCGCTGAACAGCACGCCGTCGGCCTGCATGGAGGCGATCTCCGCCGCCGTGAAGCCGAGCTTCTCGGCGACCTGTGCGTTGTGCTGGCCCAGGTCGGGCGCGACCTGGCGCACCGTCGTGTCGCAGTCCGAGAAGCGGAAGGGCAGGTTGGGCAGCCGCAGCGTGCCGAAGCGCGGGTGCTGCTGCTCGAGCACCATGCCGCGCGCCTGGATCTGCGGATCGGCCAGGACCTCGTCGATGCGCTGGACCTTGGCTGCGGGCACGTCCACGCTGTCGAGCAGCGCCAGCACGTCGGCGACCTTGCGAGCCGCCACCCAGGGCTTGACCACGCCGAGGATCTCGAGTCGGTGCGCGTTGCGCCCGTTCAGGTCATGCAAGCGCGTGTCATCGGCGAAGCCCGCGGGGCCGCCGTGGGCCGCGACCAGCCCGGCGAAGCGCTTCCACGAGTCATCGACCTGGGCCGCGATCACCAGATCGCCGTCGAGGGCGCGGAACACGCCGTACAAGGTCGAGGCCGGCATGTCGTGGCCGGTCTGCTCGGGCACGACCTTGCCGCCCGAGAGCGTGTAGCTCTGCACCGCGTACTCGTGCATCGACACCAGCGTGTCGTACAGCGCCATGTCGATGTGCTGGCCACGGCCGCTGGCCACGCGGCCGAGCAGTGCGGCGTTGATGGCCGCCACCGCATGGATGCCGGTGTACATGTCGCCCAGCGAGATTCGCAGCAGCGGTGGCGCCTCGCCCGGCGTGCCGACCATCTGCATGATGCCGCTCTTGGCCTCCGCGATCAGGCCGAAGCCTGCGCGATGCGAGTCCGGGCCGGAGTGGCCGTAGGCCGAGATCGAGCAGTAGACCAGCTTCGGGTTGCGCGCCGACAGCTCGGCCCAGCCGAGACCGAGCCTGTCGAGTGCGCCGGGCCGGTAGTTCTCGACGAACACGTCGGCCGAGTCGCACAGCCGCTGCATGAAGTCCTTGCCGCGCGGGTCCTTCATGTTGACGCTGACGCCCTGTTTGCCCATGTTGAGCTGCAGGTAGTAGCCACTTTGACGCTCGTCGAGGATCCAGGCGTGCTGGCGACCGGCGTCGCCGCTGCCGGGGCGCTCCACCTTGATCACCTCGGCGCCGAGCGCGGCGAGGCAGCGGCCGACGTAGGGGCCGGCAAGGAAGTGGCTGTAGTCGACGACGCGGATGCCGGCAAGGGGCAGGGCCTGGGTCATGCCTCGCTCCTCGCGGCGGGCGGGCTCGGCCGGCGCGGGATCATCAGGCGGTGTTCGCCGCGCTGGACGACCTCGCCGTTCTGGTTGATCAACTCGGACGGCAGCACGACGATGCCCCAGCCCGGCTTGCTCCTGCTGGGGCGCATCGACCCGACCTTGAACTTGACGTGCAGCACGTCGCCGACACGGATCGGCAGCAGGAAGTCCCAGGACCAGCCGAGCGACATACCGGGCACGAAGCGGTACTCGCTGCGGGTCTTCAAGCCGTCGGCGATCGACAGGCCGAACAGCCCGTGCGCGACGATGCCGCCGAAGTGACTGGCCTTGGCGTAGGCCTCGTCGACGTGCACCGGCGTGTGGTCGCCGGTGAGGTCGGCGTAGGCGAGGATGCGTTCCTGGGTGACGGTGTAGGGGGGGCTGACGCACTCGTCGCCCTCCTGGGCGTCATCCCAATGTCTTTCCGGACTCATGCGCTTTCCTTGACGGGTGTCTTGATCAGGCGGTGACCCGCGGGTCGACGGCCAGCGCGGCGGCCACGGCGCTGGCCGGGCTGGCCTGGATCAGTTCGAGGGCGAGGCCGTCGGGCAGGCGCAGCCAGTTGCGGCCTTGGGGGAGCTCGCTGACGCCGAAGGACCTGGCCGTTTCCAAGGCCGCCTCCAGGTCCTGGCACATGATGCCGATGTGGGCGAGTCGTCCCTCAGGACCCGCAAAGTCAGGCTTCGCGATGAACTGCATGCCGCCCAGCGTCCAGTACTGCATGGGGTCCTCGGGACTGCCCTGGACCTCGCGCATCGTCATGCCTAGCACATCGTGGAAGAACCGGATGTGCCACGCGATGTCTCGCACCCAGATGGCGACATGTTCGACATAGGCCTTCGCGATCATGGGGTTTCCTCGAGGGGTGCACGGGTGGCGAGAGACCGCTCGATTCCCTTGATGCAGGCCACGAGCGCGGCATTGACCGGTGTGGGCACGCCAAGGCGACCGCCCCAGCGCACGACGGCACCGTTGATGAAGTCGACCTCGGTGAGCGAACCCTTCTCCAGGCTCTGCAGCATCGAAGCCTTGAATGCGGGCGGGAGGCCCTCCGCGGCACGCTCCCACGCCTGCACCGGATCGGTGAAGCTCAGTCGTATGTCGGCCGCCCGGGCCACTCGGAGCGCCTCTCCCACGGCCGACAAGGCGGTGGCCTTCAGCTCCGGGACGGCGTAGAGCTCGCCGTAGGGCAGCCGCGTGATGCCGCTCAACGCACCCGTGGCGACGTTGACCAGGAGCTTGTCCCACATCGTGCCGACGATGTCGTCGCTGACGCGCGTGGCCAGGCCGGCGTCGTTGAACACGGCGGCGATCCGCCGCACCCGATCGGTCATCGATCCGTCGAGTTCGCCGATGTGGGTCTGCTTTCCCGCCGCCCCGGCGATGACCCGCCCGGGTGCGAGCAGGACGCCGCCGACGTAGGTCTTCCCTGCGATGACACGGTGTCGGCCGACGGCCTGCGCGAGGAGGTCCTCGTGACCGAGCCCGTTCTGCAGCGACAGCACGACGGAGTGCTCGCCGATCAGTGCGCGGGCTCCGGCAATGGCCTCCCGTGTGTGGAAGGACTTCACCAGGACGATGACGAGGTCGACCGGGCCGACACGCTCGGCGTCGGTGGTGGCCTGGACAGGCACACGTCGCTCGCCGACGGGGGTGACGAGCGTCAGGCCCCCGGCCTGCATCGCATCGACGTGGGCTTGCGAGCGGTGGAGCAACCACACATCGGACCCGCCTTCGGCCAATGCAGCGCCGATGACACACCCCAGTGCGCCTGCCCCCAGGACACAGATCTTCAAAGGCCATCCCTCTGAATGCCGCGAGGCGCGGCGTCGGTGCGGACGATAGGCAAGGCTACAGACCTTGTCCATGCAATGGTTGACATGAACTTCATTGCGTTATGCAATGCAGCTCCGGCACCAGCTCCTGCGGGCGGTGCCCGATGGAAGGTGCGCGATGCCGTCCCGAAAGCCGATGAAGGTCGCCTGCGACACGCCACTGCTCGATCCGAAACTCCTGCGGCTGTTCGACCTGCTCCACAGCACGGGCAGCGTCACCCGTGCCGCAGAGCAGCTCGGCCAGAGCCAGCCCACGGTGAGCATCTGGCTCGGTCGCCTGCGGCGGACGCTGAACGATCCGCTGTTCGTCCGCACCCCCACCGGGATGCAGCCGACGCCGCGCGCCGACGCGCTGATCGGCCCGGCTCGCGAGGCTCTCGACTCGCTGCGCCGTCTGTCCGAGTCCCAGCCCGAGTTCGTCCCGTCTTCGGCCCGGCGGCGATTGCGCATCTGCATGACCGATGCGAGCCACATCACGCTGCTGCCGCAACTGCTGGCGCACGTTCGCGCCACGGCGCCGGGCGTGAGCATCGTCGCCACGCGCATCGACGCGGACACAGCGCGGGCCCTGCAGGCCGGTGAAGCCGACCTGGCCCTGGGCCTGATCCCAGAGCTCGAAGCGGGCTTTTACCAGCAGACGCTGTTCCAGCAGGATTGGGTCTGCCTGGCGAACGCGCGACATCCGCGGATCGGCAAGACCCTCGACCTGCAGACCTACCGGTCGGAGGCGCACGTCGGCATCATCCACGGCACGGGGCATCGGCTGCTCGATGCGGCGCTCCAGGCGCACGGCATCGAGCGCCGGGTGCTGCTGGAACTGCCCGGCTTCCTCGGGCTGCCCGCGATCGTCTCGACGACCGACCTGATCGCGTCCTTGCCTCGGCAGATCGGCCAGACGCTGGCGCGCCAGGGCGGCCTGCGCGTGCACGATTGCCCCGTGCAGATCCCGACCTTCACCGTCAAGCAGCACTGGCACGCGCGCCTTCACCACGACGCGGCCCATCGATGGCTCAGGAGCGTGTGTGCCGCGCTGTTCATGCGTCCGGGGTGATCAGGAAGGTCCGGCCCGTTTCCTCCAACAATGTGCCCGGCGCACGTGCCTTCGCCGGCTGGCGACGGCGCCCACGCCCGCAGCGCCCGCCAGCCTCTGGGGATGGAGATCGCATGCCGTTCGATCCGACCCCGGATCCACCTGCTGCCGCTGACAGTCCAGCCGGACGAGCCGACAGCCAGCAGCGCAGGCCCACTCCAGCGCCCGGGCGATGACGGCGCTCGACATCCAGGGCGACATCCACACATTCGCGCAGAGCTGCCGACCGACCTTCCAGACCGGTGCCCGCGCGCCGCGCCGCGCCGTGAAAGAGGTCGCCACACGACAGCCGCGCTCGTGCAACGGCTCGCTCAGGTCCTGTGGTGTGCATGTCGACATGCGCACCAGCCGCACGCGATGAGGGGCCTCTGACATCGTCTCAGCGCGATCGAGGCTGTCCCACCGGCATGCGCCGGCCCAGGAAGACCACCGCCAGCACCGCCAGGGCGAAGCCCACGGTCACGGGCTCCAGCGGCTCGCCCAGCACCGGCACCGCGAACAGCAGCGCCAGGAAGGGCTGCAGCAACTGCACCTGGCTCACGCGCACCAGCCCGCCCAGGGCCAGGCCGCGGTACCAGGCGAAGAAGCCCAGCCACATCGAGAACAGCGACACATACAGCAGGCCGCCCCAGGCCACGGCGTCGACCGGACCCGACGGCCACCACCACAGCGCCAGCGGCAGCGTCAGAGGCAACGTGCCGGCGACCACCCAGCAGATCACCTGCTGCGCCGGCATCACCGCCGCAACGCGAGCCCCGCCCACGTAGCCGAAGGCGGTGCTGAGCACGGCCAGCAGCAGCCAGCCATCGGCAGCGACGAGACGCCCGCCGCCGGCCTGCAGCGCGAAGGCGAGGACGAGGGCGCAGCCGCCGGCCGCGCACAGCCAGAAGCCGCGCGAGGGCCGCTGCCCGAAACTCAGCGCGCCGACGATGGCAGTGCCCAGCGGGATCACGCCCGAGACCACCGCGGCGTGCGTGGACTCGACCTCGCGCAGCGCGATCGCGATGCACAGCGGGAAACCCACCACGGTGCCGAGGGCGCAGATGGCCAGCGGCTTGAGGTGCTCACGCGCCGGACGTGCCGCGCCGACCAGGCGCAGATAGATCACGCTCAGCAGCCCGGCCAACGCGGCGCGCGCGGCGGTCACGAACTCGGGGCTGAGCTGCGGGTGCGCGGCGTCGCCAACGGCCAGCCGCGTCATCGGGAAGGTCATCGCGAAGATCGCCACGCCCACCAGGCCGAACAGCAGGCCGCGCCGGACGTCGCGGGCCGCAGGCGCGGCGTTGGTCGGCACGCGCACGTCGGTGACCGCGGGCTCGTCATGCGTCGGCCGCCCGTCCACTGGTGGGATCGCGTCGGGCACGTGGCCCGTCTTCACGCCCCTCACAGCGCCGCCATCCAGCCCGCAGTGGCCACCAGCACCCCCGCCAGCACGCGGTTGAAGACGCGCAGGCGCCGCCCCTGCGCCAGCCAGTGGCGCAGCGCCGAGCCGATCAGCGCGTAGGTGAAGTTGCTCGCCAGGCCATAGGCCATCATCAGCGGCAGCACGATGGCCACGCGCGGGCCGATGGGCTCGGCCACGGTGATCCAACCGGCACTGATCATCAGCGCGTTCATCCAGGCCTTGATGTTCAGGAACTGCAGCGCCACCCCCTGGCCGAAGCCCACGCTCAGCCGCGGCCCGGCCGCGCCGGCCAGGCGGTCGGTGCGCGCCAGCTTCCACGCCAGCCACAGCATGTACGCCAGGCCGAAGGCCTTGATCAGCCCGCGCAGCACCGGTGCGGCCTGCACCAGCGCACCCAGGCCGCCGGCGCAGGCCAGCAGCAGCAGGCCCCAGCCGACAGGCACGGCGAGGATGAAGCGCATCGCATGCCGCAAGCCGCCGTTGGCCGCCAGCGCCGCCGACAGCGTCGTGTTCGGCCCCGGCGTGAAGGCCATGGCGGTAGAGAAGACGATCAATGCGAGGAGTTCCTGGGCGCTCACGGAACGATGCTCCGTTCGCTGCCAACCCCGGCGCCCAACGGGTCGCCGGCCCCGGTGCGCTCGACGATGAGTCGGTAATGCTCGGGCCGGCGGTGGCGGGCGAAGTCGAAGATATGCCGCTGGTAGGTGGCGCAGCGGTCGAGGTCGCAGCGCGCCACGACGATCTCGTCGCCCAGGGTGCTGGCCTGCGCGACGATCTCGCCCGAGGGCGCGACGATGCAGCTCTGGCCGATCTGGTCCACGCCCTCCTCCAGCCCGGCCTTGGCCACGCCCACAGCCCAGGTACCGTTCTGATAGGCGCCGGCCTGCATGGACAGGTGGTTGTGGAAGTTGTTCAGGTCGTCGGTCTCGGGGGTGTTGGGGTTGTGCACCGGGGTGTTGTAGCCCAGCATCACCAGCTCCACCCCCTGCAGGCCCAGCACGCGCCAGGCCTCGGGCCAGCGCCGGTCGTTGCAGATCAGCATGCCCAGCCGCCCGCCCAGCGCCTGCCACACCGGGAAGCCCAGGTCACCGACCTCGAAGTAGCGCTTCTCCAGGTTCTGGAAGGGGTGCTCGGGACGGTGACGGTCGGTGCCGGGCAGGTGGATCTTGCGGTACTTGCCGATGATGCGGCCCTGGCGGTCGACGAGGATGGCGGTGTTGAAGCGGCGCTTGCGCCCGGACGAGACATCGAGTTCGCAATAGCCGAGGTGGAAGCCCACGCCCAGGCGGCGCGCAGCCTCGAACAGCGGCGCGGTGTCGGGGCCGGGCATCTCGCGCTCGAACCAGGCGTCGAGCTCGGCCTCGTCCTCGATCCACCAGTGCGGAAAGAAGGCCGTCAGCGCGGCCTCCGGGTACACGACGAGGTCGGCCCCCATCTGGCGGGCCTGCTCCATCAGCACGACCATGCGACCGACGGCGTCGCGTCGGGTGTGGCTGCGCGCGATCGGGCCGAGCTGCGCGGCGGCGACGATGAGGGTCCTGGACATGGGCAGAGGTCTCCGTTCGGCTGGCGAGGGATCGGATGGTGCTCAGCGTAGCGCTTGCAGCGGTGCCGTCGGAACAGCCCTCGTTTCACCGTCGCCCGCGTTCGGCCAGCGCGATGCCGCCCAGCACCAGGGCCAGCGCCACCGCATGGAACCAGGCGAAGTGCTCGCCCAGCATCGTCACGCTGAAGGCCGATGCGAACACCGGCACCAGGTTGATGAACACACCGGCACGCGAGGGCCCGATCAACTCGACGCCGCGCATGAACATCAACTGCGCGAGAAAGGACGGGAAGACGATGACGAAGGCCACCACCGCCCACCCCGTGGGCGAGGCCGGCACCTGCGCGGCGCCGGAAAGCGCCTCCCACCCGGCAAAGGGCAGGCTGGCCAGCGCCGCCGCGCCGGCCATCACCCCGAACATCGCCATGCCCGGCACGTCGGGACGACGCCGCAGCGCGACGGTGTAGGCGGCGTAGACGGCGCAGGCCACCAGCATCAGCAGGTCGCCGGTGTTGAACTGCAGCGCCATCAGCCCGGCCAGATCGCCCCGACTGGTGACCACCGCGACGCCGGACAGCGTCACCGCGATGCCCGCGACCTGCAGCGCGCCGATGGGCGTGGCGTGAAAGGCCAGGCTGCCCAGCAGGACGAGCACCGGCACCGAGCCCTGCAAGACCCCCAGGTTGATGCCGCTGGTGCGGTGCGCCGCCACGTAATACAGGACATTGAACAGCGTGAAGCCCAGGGCGCCCATGCCCGCCAGATAGGGCAGGTGGCGACGCAACACCGGCCACTGCGAGGCCACCGCCCGGCGGGCGAACATCGCCACGAGCAGCACCACGCCCGTCCAGCGCAGCAGCGTCAGCAGCATCGGCGACACCTCGCCCACGGCCATGCGTCCGGCCACGGCATTGCCGCCCCAGCTCATCGCGCACAGCGTGAGCACGACATAGGCGTTGCCGTAGGCGGAGGTCAGCAGGGCGCGCATCGAAGGGGCCAGGTCAGGACATCGGGCAGGTCGATGCGACGAGGCAGCGACCCTTCGCGGCGGCCGCCGAGGGCGGATGACAAGACGTCAGTCTCCCAGGTAGCGCTGCACCAGTCGCGTCCAGTAGGCCGCGCCAGTGGTCAGGATGTCGTCGTTGAAGTCGTACTTCGGGTTGTGCAGCATCGCACCGTCCTCGCCATTGCCCAGACGGAAGAAGCAGCCGGGCCGGTGCTGCAGGAAGTAGGCGAAATCCTCGCTGCCGGTCACCGGTGGGTAGGGGGCGACCACGCGCTCGGGGCCGACGAGTTCCATGGCCACGGTACGAGCGAAATCGGTCTCGGCCACGCTGTTGACCACCACCGGGTAGCCACGCTCGTAGTCGACGGTGGCGTGCCCGCCGTAGCCCGCGGCGTGCGCGGTGACGAGTGCGCGGATGCGTTGCTCGAGCAGTTCGCGCACGCCAGGATCGAAGGACCGCACCGACAGCGCCATCGTCGCCTCGTCGGGGATCACGTTGGCGGCCGAGCCGGCATGCAGCGAACCCACGGTGACGATGGCCGTCTGGCGCGGGTCGATGTTGCGCGAGACCACGCTCTGCAGCGCCACCACCAGGCTGCCCGCGATCAGCACCGGGTCCACCGTCTGGTGCGGCCGCGCCGCGTGGCCGCCACGGCCGTGCACCGTGATGCGCACGGTATCGGAGGCCGACATGAAGGCGCCGTGGCCGAAGCCGAAGTGCCCCGCGGCCAGCCCGGGCGTGTTGTGCAGGCCGAAGATCGCATCGCAGGGGAAACGCTCGAACAGCCCGTCGGCGATCATGCGTTGCGCGCCGCTGCCCGCGCCTGCCTCCTCGGCCGGCTGGAACACCAGGTGCACGGTCCCGCGGAACTGCCGCGTGCGCGCCAGCTCCTGCGCCGCGCCCAGCAGCATCGCGGTGTGCCCGTCGTGCCCGCAGGCGTGCATCACGCCGTCGTGCACGCTCTGCCAGGGCCGACCCGTGGCCTCCTGGATGGGCAGCGCGTCCATGTCGGCACGCAGGGCGATGCGCCGCGAGCCGCCGGGCCGGTGCAAGGTGCCGACCACGCCATGCCCGCCCACACCACGCGCCACCTCCCAGCCCCAGGCCTGCAAGCGCCCGGCCACGAGTTCGGCGGTGGCCGCCTCGTGGAAAGACAGTTCGGGATGGCGGTGCAGGTGGCGACGCGTGTCGGCGAGGAAACCCGCCGCCGGCGCCAGATCCTCCAGCCGACACAGACAGCGCAGGCGGTCGTTCATCTTTGGGCTCTCCTGGGAGCGGTTCACTGTAACAACATGACGCCCCGGGAACGATCGACGGAGCCCCTGCGACCTCCCGGCCATCGCCCGCCAGACCGCTCCACGGCTGACTTACGATGCCGAGGTTGCTCCAGAGGAAGGATCTGCCGGACGGCAGGCGCGCAGGCCGGCTGCGCTGCCCCATACCGGCAGGCAAGGAACGGTCATGGCACGCGCCACCGCATCGACAAGAGCCCAGGGATGGGAACCACCGCGTCGGGTATCCACGCCCGCCGCACACGCCAGCCAAGGGCCGGGAACCGCAATCTGCGCGTCTCGCCGCGCCCTGCTGGCCGGTCTGGCGGGCGCCCCGCTGGCCGGCCTGGCCACCCCTGCGCGCCGCCCGATCCTGGTGTTGAACTCGCTGGATGCCGATGTGAGCGTGATCGACCCGGTGGACTACACCGAAACGCGGCGGCTGCCCACCGGCAAGGAGCCCCATCACCTCTACATGACGCCAGACGAGCGCTCGGTGATCGTAGCCAATGCGGTCAGCAACTCGCTGACCTTCGTCGACCCGGCCACCGCGCAGGTTCAGCGCACGCTGGCGCGCATCCTGGACCCCTACCACCTGTGCTTTTCGCCGGACATGCGCTGGTTCGTGACCGCGGCCAACCGGCTGGACCACGTGGATTTCTACCGCTGGACGCCCACCGCCCCGCACCCGCTGCAGCTGGTGCGGCGCCTGCCCGCAGCCAAGACGCCGAGCCATCTGGCCGTGGACCAGACCAGCCAGGTGGTGTATGTCTCGCTGCAGGACAGCGACGAGGTCATGGCGATCGACCTGGCCACGCAGACACCGCGCTGGACGGTGCGGGTCGGCCGCATGCCGGCCGACCTCTTCCTGACGGCGCAAGACCGCATCCTGCTCGTGGGCCTGACAGGGGACCGCTTCGTCGAGGCCTGGGACGTGGCGGCCAGCCCACCGGTGCTGGCCAGCCGCATCGCCACGGGCGACGGCGCCCACGCCTTCCGCGCACGGGGCGACGGCCGGCAGGTCTTCGTCAGCAACCGGGTGGCCGACACGATCAGCGTGCTGGACCTGCAGCGTCTGCAGGTGGTCGACCAGTTGCCGGCACCGGGCGGTCCGGACTGCATGGAGATGCTGGCCGACGGACGCACGCTGCTGGTGACCTCGCGCTGGGCGCGGCGGCTGACCTGCATCGACGTGGTGAGCCGCCAGGTCACGCGTCAGGTCAAGGTCGGCCGCTCACCGCATGGCGTCTGGACGCTCGATCATGCGCCGCGTCGGTAAGTCTGCCCCCAAGGGCCGGGCGCTGCCCGTCCCGGCCCCCCGAGGGGGCGCAAGAAAACTTGGGGCGGCCCTGCGTTTTCTTGACGCTGCCCCCAAGGGCCGGGCGCTGCCCGTCCCGGCCCCCCGAGGGGGCGCAAGAAAACTTGGGGCGGCCCTGCGTTTTCTTGACGCTGCCCTGATCTCAGCACTCCTGTACACCGCGATGCTCACACTCGCGCCGACCGGCTGGGCGCAGACCAGCGCGCCGCCGTGCGAGCGCGCCGTCTACCTCACCTTCGACACCGGCCACATGGGCGTGGCCGATCTCGTGGCCGACGTCCTGCGGCGGCATGAGGTGCGCGCCACCTTCTTCCTGGCCAACGAGCGCACGCGCTCGGGCGGGGCCAGCCTGGACGATCGGTGGGCCCACTGGTGGCGTGCGCGCGCGGCCGAAGGCCACGCCTTCGGCTCGCACACCTGGGACCACGACGTCTGGCGCGCCGACCTGCCCGAGGGCCGGCTGCGTGTGCGGCCGACGCAGGGGCCGCACGCTGGACGAGACCGGGTGCTGGACCCCGCCGGCTACTGCAGCACCCTGGCGCAGCCGGCCCGACGCTTCGAGCAGATGACCGGTCAGCCCATGGGTGCGGTGTTCCGGGCGCCAGCCGGCAAGGTGTCGGCCGGGCTGCGCGCGGCCGCCGAAGGCTGTGGCTGGACCCATGTCGGCTGGACCGCGGCAGGCTTTCTCGGTGACGAACTGCCCAGCGACCGCCATCCGAATGCACAGCTGCTGGCGCGCGCGCTGCGCGACATCCGCCCCGGGGAAGTGCTGCTCGCCCACCTGGGTATCTGGTCGCGCCAGGACCCATGGGCGCCGGCCGTGCTCGAGCCGCTGATCGTCGGGCTCAAGCAGCGCGACCTGTGCTTCGCGACGCTACGCGAGCACCCGCAATACGGCGCCGCGGCGCGCAGGGCGGCCCCGTGAGCACGATCGACATGCTGATCGACAGCTTCGACACTGCGCAGCAGGCCCTGTTCGAGGCGATCGTGCGCCCGCTGATGTTCGCCGTCGGCCTGGGCCACCTGCTCGAGGACGGCTACCGGGCCTCAGCCTGGCTGCTGATCGGACTGCTGCAACTGGGCCTGATGGTGGCGGTGATCGGCACGCTGCAACGGCGCCGGCCGGTCGAGTCCGTCACCGACCGTGCGGCGGTTCGCGTGGACATGATCTACACGCTGATCCATCGGCTGGGGCTGTTCCGGGTGGCCATGTTCTTCCTGGCGCAGCCACTGTGGGACGGGCTGCTGGGTTGGCTGCGTCTGCATGGGCTGGCGGCCTGGTCGGTGGACAGCCTGTGGCCCGGGGTAACCGACATCGCCTGGGTCAGCTTCCTGATCTATCTGGTGCTGCTGGATGCGGTGGACTACGGCGTCCACCGGGCGCAGCACGGCTGGCGCTGGTGGTGGCAGTTGCACGCGCTGCACCACAGCCAGCGTCAGATGACGATGTGGAGCGACTCGCGCAACCATCTGCTCGACGACGTGCTGCGCGACAGCGTCTTCGTCTGCGTGGGGCTGCTGATCGGTATCGCGCCGGGGCAGTTCCTGCTGGCCGTGGCCCTGACCCAGCTCGTCGAGAGCCTGTCACACGCCAACGTGAGGATGGATTTCGGGCCGGTGTTGTCGCGGCTGCTGGTCAGCCCGCAGTTCCACCGGCGCCACCACGCCATCGGGATTGGCCACGAGAGCGCCGGGCCGGGCAGCCTGGGCGGCTGCAACTACGGGGTGCTGTTCCCGTGGTGGGACCGGCTGCTGAACAGCGCCGTGCATGATGGCCGCTACGAGCCCACGGGCGTGCGCGACCAGTTGCCCAGCGAAGGCGGACGCGACTACGGACGCGGATTCTGGGCGCAACAGTGGCTGGGCGTGAGACGACTGGGTGCCGCGATGCGCCTGCGCCGGATCGGGCGCCGCCGAGGGCACGAGCAGATACCCGGATGAAGGCGTGAGTGGCCGGACGGGCCGCCGCGCTGTGGCGAAGCGCGAGGGGGCCGCAGGCGGGCGAGAACTTCAACCCGTGGCGCAGCGCCGCGCCTGTTCCGGCTGACGGGCGCTCTCGCGGAGCAGCCGGCGTGCCAGCTGGAGCGCCTGTCCGGCATCGAGCGCAATCCCGTCGACGGCGGCATCGATCGCGAGCGCTTCGTCGGTGAGCACGCCGGGGCCCCCGACGATCACCGGGGTGGCCCGGTTGGCCGCGGTGGCCCGCACCGCCGCGATCGTGGCCTGCAGCATGGGCAGGTCACGCGCGGCACCGAAGGACAGGGCGATGACGTCGAAGCACTGACGCTCGAGCAACTGCACCAGGCTCTGCAAGGTCTTGTCGGGCGCCGTCCAGACATCCCAGCCGTCGGCATGGAAGAACTCGGTGACGATGGTCAGACCCAGCGTGTGCTGGCATCTCGGCACGGCACACAGCAGGATGTTGGGCGAGCCCGGGAGCCGTCCCTCTACGGCGTGCAACCGCAGGCCCCCTCGCAGCCGGGCAACCACGTCATGCAGCACCTGGGAGGCCATCGTGACCTGGGTGAAGTCGCAGTCATCCTGTTGCCACAAGACGCCCAGACGCCGCGCGACGCGCGGGATCCACTCGTCCAGCAAGGCGTACACCGACACGCCTTCCTGCTGCATCGACTGACACAGACGCACCGCCGCGTCGACATCGTGGCGCAAGGCCAGGCGGAGCAACTCCGCCACCGGTCCAGGGCCGGTCGGCCATTCGAGCGGACGGTCGTGATCGACCGCCGTGTGGCTGGCATCCACGGCGGCCGCAGGACCGGGCTGAGATGCCAGAGAGTGTTCTTCGGGACCCATCCGTCCAGACTTCTTCCTGCGCTGGGGCGCGCGCCGGACCGGACCCGCGTCAGCCCGGTGCAACACCCCGCTGCGGCGCGTGGCACGCGCCGCGGTCACGACAAGGCCAGGCACCGTCCCTCCGTCCGCTGCCCGCCGCTCCACGGGAGTGACGATAACCACAGTCAGATGTCAAGGCAATAGGACGTTTTATTTTGTCGCGAGAAGTAGACATTTCGGGCGGACGGCCCGAGCACCGACCCTTCCAGGCGCCCTGTTCAGATGCCCTGATGTGGCATCGCCTGCGCCGGTGGACGCCAACCGGGCAAGGAGGCGATCCGCCCGGTCCAGGCGTCGATGGCCGGAAACTCGGCGGCGCGGTCGATCCCCGTGGCCTCGTCGTAATACAGGTAGCCCGCCAACGACAGGTCGGCAATGGTGGGACGGTCGCCCAGCAGGAAATCTCGGCCACCGAGCCGGGCCTCGACCACGCCCCAGGCGGCGCGCGCGCGGGTGCGCAGGAACTCGGTGACCGGCGTGTCGCCCGTCTTCTGGATGCCGTACTGGAAGCGCAGCGTGGCGTAGTAGCTGGTGAACTTGTGGTTGTCGAACAGGATCCAGCGCCAGATCTCGCGCTGCTCGGCGGCGTCGCGGGCGCCGAAGCGGCCGGTCGTCGAGGCCAGGTAGTCCAGGATGACGCCGGACTGGCTCAGTCGCTCACCGCGGTGCTCGAGCACCGGGGCTTCACCCATGTCGTTGACCTCGGCGCGCCAGGCGGCGGTGCGCGTCACGCCGGTGCCGAAGGCCACCGGCACCGGCGCCCAGTCGGCACCGCACAGGTCCAGCATCATCGCCACCTTGAAGGCATTGCCGCTCTCGCGAAAGCAGTGCAAGCGGTATTCGGGGCTCGAGCTCATCGGGGTCGTCTCCTCAGGGGTTGTCGCCGGGTCGAGGCCGTCATGTGGCGCTGTCACGGGCGTCCAGGTGCTTGCGGATGATCGGCGCCAGCAGGCCACCGCCGGCGTTCATGCCCAGGTTGCCGCCGTCCATCGGGATGCAGGCGCCGGTGATCCAGTCGGCTGCGTCCGAGGCCAGCAGCACGCTCAGGCCACGGATGTCGTCCGGACGCCCGAAACGGCCGCGCGGGATGCCGCGCAGGAAGGTGTCGGCCAGGAAAGGATCGGCCTGCATGCGCGGGCCCAGCCCGTTGTCACCCACCACCTGCGCCGGCAGGATGCAGTTCACCCGCACGCCCCGCCCGGCCCACTCGGTGCTGAGCTCCTTGGTCATGTGGATCACCGCCGCCATCGCCATGCCGTAGACCGTCTGCTCGCGCCCGAGCGAACGGTCGCCGGCGATCGAGCCGATGCTGACGATGCTGCCGCGACCCTGCGCCAGCATCCGCCGCCCAGCGTGCTGGCAGGTGTAGAAGCGGCTGATCACCAGGTTGTGGAAGTTGTAGCCGACGTCGTCCAGCGACATCGTCTCGGCCGGCGCCATGCGCGCGTTGCCCGCGACGTTGCCGAGGAAGTCCAGCTGCCCGAAGGTGCGGTCGACGGCCTCGAAGACGCGGTCGATGTGCGCGAAATCGGTCACGTCGCCGGCCAGGGGCAGCACGCGCCGGCCCAGCGCCCGCGCCTGGTCGGCGGTGGCCGCGTTGCCGGCCTCGTTCAGGTCGAGCAGCACGAGGTCGGCGCCGGCTTCGGCCAGCGCGAGCGCCATCGCCCGGCCCAGCCCCTGCGCCGTGCCGGTGACCATGGCCACACGGCCGGACAGATCGAACATGTTCATCTTGCAACCCCTTGCCGCCCGCCACGCCACCGCGCCGCAGGCCAACCGCTGTCATGACAGGCCGGGCCCGCGGGCCGACCCCCTACCGCAACCCCAACGCCGACTTGTCGTCCCGCAGCGCAGCGCCTCACGTCGGATCGACCTTGACGTGGAAGGAGTAACTGCGCATGGCCGCCGGCGAACGCGCATCGGTGACCTCGAAGGGCTGGCCCTGCCCATCGCGATAGACGATACGCGAGCACAGGATCGCCGAGCCCGGCGGACAACCGAGCTGGGCGACGTCCTCGTCATCGGCCGTGTCGGCCCACACCTTCATGCGCACGTCAGCGATGCGGATGCCCAGACGTGACTGCAACACGCGGAAGACGACGGCGTCGTCGAAATCCTCCAGCCGCAGCCGCTCGCCGATGACCGGCAGGAAATGGAAGGTGGTGCGCGCCAGGCGCTGCCCGTCGCGCCGCAGCACCCCGCGCAGGCAGGCCACCGGCTGCTGCGCTGCCAGCCCCAGGATGGACGCGGCCTCGGGGGCGACCTCGGGCCGCCAGCTGATCATCAGCATCTGCGCGTCGGTGGCGCCCTGGATCAGGTCGCTCAGCGAATCGGCGCGGGTATCGCCCGTGGCGCGCGACTGTGCCGGCAGGACGACCGCCGGGCGCGCGCGCTGCGTGCGCACATAGCCCTCGAACTGCAGCAACTGCAGCGCGTGGCGCACCGTGATGCGGCTGACACCGAAGCGCGCGCCGATCGCGCCTTCGCTGGGCAGCGCATCGCCCGCCGCCCAGCGGCCCTGGTCGATGGCCTGCCGCAGCACCTCGGTCAGGCTGCGGTACAGGGGCCGCCCGCCACGACGCGGCAGCGCCGTGGGCAGGGCCTGGAGCGCCACGCTGTCGACCTCGGCAGGACCGCTGACGGCGTCGCCTGGCGTGGCGCGACGCGGACGGCGCGCACGCGCCGCCCGACTGTCGGGGTCTGCGTCGCCAGGGCCGGGCGTGACGGTCTGGGGCTGGAACATCGTGCTTTCAGTGTAGGCCAGTCATGACAGTGACGGCATCATCGGATCAGGCCCGATGCTCAGGCAACACACGCAGTCCACAGCCTCGTTTCGCGAAATGAAACACCGGGAATACCCCGAGCTCACGATCCTGCCGGCTTCATATCATGACAACTGCCGCACCCAAGGACGACAGACCCGTTCATGGGCCGCGACGACTGCGGCACCCCGCTGGACCCGACACAGGAGACAACCCGATGATCAGGACGATATTCAGGAACGTGGTGGTCGGCGCCGTCGCCGGCTTGGCGATGGCCGGCGCCGTGCTGGCGCAGGACAAGATCACGCTGCGCTTCTCGGTCGGCGCCAACGACAGCGCCACCGACGGCATGGCGCTGGGCATCAAGGCCATGCGCGACTACATCGAGTTCCGCTCGAACGGCCGCATCCAGGTGCGCCTGTTCTTCAACACCATGGGCGGCTCGCTGCAGGTCACCGAGCAGGTCAAGAACGGCTCGCTGGACTTCGGGCTGACCGACGACTCGGTGCTCGGCTCCTTCTACAAGCCGATGCAAGCCTTCCAGATCCCCTACCTGTTCCCGTCGTCGGCGGTGGCCTGGGAGTTCATGAACTCCAAGGCCATGCGCGAGATGACCGAGGACATGCGCAAGGCCACCGGCATCCGCACGCTGGCGCTGTCGGAGAACGGTTTCCGCAACCTGACAAACAACGTGCGCGAGGTCAAGGGCCCGGAAGACATGAAGGGCCTGAAGATGCGCACGATGCAGAGCCAGGTCTACGTGAACTTCATGCAGGCTCTGGGGGCTTCGGCCACGCCGATCGCCTGGCCGGAACTGGTGCCGGCGCTGAAGTCCAACGTCGTCGACGGCCAGGAGAATGCCTCGACCACGGTGCTGGATGGCCGGCTCTATGAGGTGCAGAAGTTCATGAGCGTGAACGAGCACATCTACGGCATGCACCTGATCATCTTCAACGACGCGAAATTCCGTGCCCTGTCGCCCGACCACCAGAAGATCATCCAGGAAGGCGCGCGGCTGCACGCGGCGGTAGCCAACTCGCGCAAGGCCTTCGACGCCATGGGGGCGGTCAACAAGATCCGCGAAGCCGGCACCAAGGTTCACGTGACCTCTCCTTCGGAGAAAGAGCGCTTCCGCCAGGTCACCCAGAAGCCCGTGATCGATTTCATCGCCACGCAGGCCGGGCGCGAAGTCGTCGACAAGGTGCTGGCCGCTGCAGAAGAGGCTCGCCGCGCGGTCTACGGCGAGTGACATCGCCGCCGAGGTCGGGACGAGGCTCTGCAGTTTCCGGCTCATGCGCAGTTCCAAGGGCCGGGCCGCGCGCATCCCGGCCCTGCGGAGTCGCGCGGCGTCCACACCGGAAAAGCAGTCGCAACGTGATTGGAAAGTTCTCCGATGAATGCTCTGCGTGACCTGATGCGGCCGCTCGTGCGTCTGGTCGACCAGGCTGCGGGATGGCTGCTGCTGTCGATCTGCATGCTGAACCTGGTCGCGGTGGTGATGCGCTACGGCTTTCGCGACTCGATCCCGTGGAGCGAGGAGGCCATCCGCTACATGGCCATCTGGATGACCTTCCTGGCCGTCGCGGCGGTCAGCTGGCTCGATGAGCACATGGACATGAACCTGTTCGGCAGCATCGCGAGCGCCCGCTTCCAGGCTTGGCACAAGGCTTCGTTGCAGGCGCTGAGTGCGGGCTTCGGGACGTTGGTCTGCTGGCAGGGGGTGGTCTACGTCAAGCTCAACGGCATGCAGACGGCGCCGGCCACCGGCCTGCCGATGTACCTCTTCTATTCGGCGGTCGCCGTGGGCGGTCTGCTGCTGACACTGGTGGCGCTCGTCAAGCTCGTGGACGCCTTCGTCCCGCCGCCGCGGGACGCCGAGGGCAAACCCGTACTCTAGCCGCCGATCCATCGGCACCCACCCGTCCTCCCCGTCATGACCGTCGTCTCGATCGCCCTGGCCCTGCTGCTGCTGTCCGGCCTGCCCATCGCCTTCGCCTTCGGCCTCTCGGCAGCCGTCGCCCTGTGGCACGAAGACCTGCCGATGTTGAACATGGCGACCAAGATGTTTGCCGGCCTGGACAGCTTCGTGCTGCTGGCCGCGCCCTTCTACATCGCCGCGGGCGTGCTGATGTCGCGCGGCGGCATCGCCTCTCGCCTGATCCGTTTCTCCACACTGCTGGTGGGCAAGGTCCGCGGCGGCACGGCCTACGCAGTGGTGGTGTGCTCGATGATGTTTTCGAGCATCTCGGGCACCGCCATCGCCGACATCTCCGCGCTCGGGCACATCTTCATCAAGGCGATGGCGCGGGAGGGCTACAGCCGCGCTTTCGCCGCCGCCCTCGTGGCGGCGGGCTCGATCATCGGACCCATCATCCCGCCGTCGGTCATCATGGTCCTCTACGCCGCGGTGGCCAATCTGTCGGTGCTCAAGCTCTTTCTCGCCGGCATCGTGCCTGGCCTGCTGCTGGGGTTGGCCTGCGGTCTGGTGGTGTTCGTCAAGGGACTGCGCGGGCAGTTGCCGCCAACCAGCCTGGAAATACCGCTTCAGGAGCGTCGCAGCACGCGCAACCAGGGTCTGTTGGTGTTGACGCTGCCCGGCTTCATCATCTACGGCACCACCTCGGGAATGTTCACGCCGACGGAAGCCGGCGGGATCGGCGCGGCGTATGCGCTCTTCCTCGCGGTGTTCGTCTTCCGCGAGCTCGGTCTGCAGCAGGTGCTGGAATGCTTCCGCGCCGCGGCACGGCTGACGGCAGGGCTCTTCCTGCTCATCGCGGCGGTCGAGGTCGTCAACTACGTGCTGATCATCGGCGGGATCGAGGACGGGGTCGGCGACTTGCTGAAGGTCTTCGAGGGTCAGCCGGTACTTTTCATGTTGGCGTGTGTCGTGGCCTTCCTCGTCATCGGGTTGGCCCTGGAGGCCGGGCCGGCGCTGCTGCTCCTGGCCCCGGTCCTTCTGCCCCTGGCCCGACAGATGGGCATCGACGACATGCACTTCTCGATGGTGATGATCGTCTCCTGCACGATGGGCCTGATCTCGCCGCCTGTGGGTATCGTGCTGTTCGTCGCCTGCCGGATCGGTGAGATCACCTTGACCGTGCTGTGGCGTGAACTGCGCTGGCTGTTCCTGGCCCAGATCGGCGTGATCGTGCTGATCGTGCTCGTGCCGCCGCTGAGCACCGGCCTGCCGAGCCTGATGGGGCGCTGAAGCTGTGACAGTGTCCCCCTTACCCGCCTCGCAGGCCAAGAGACCCGTCGCGAAGGCCCCCATGGAGTTGACCGCATGACCACCCCCCTGTTCGACGCCCTGCGCGAGCGCCTGGGCCCCGGGCGCTTCCTCGAAGGCGAGGCCATCCCCGATCGCTTCTGCGCCGACAGCGCGCGCCAGGCGCCGGTGCGGCCACGTGCGGTGGCGCTGCCAACCAGCGTCGACGAGGTCAGCGCCGTGCTGTCGCTGTGCCATGCGCACGGCCAGGCGGTGGTCACCCAGGGCGGGCGCACCGGGCTGTGCGCCGCGGCCCACCCGGGCGAGGGCGAGATCGTGCTGTCGACTGAGAAGCTGGCTGGCGTCGAGGAGGTCGATCTCGACAGCGGCACGCTCACCGCCCTGGCCGGCACGACGCTGCAGACCGTGCAGCAGGCCGCCGAGGACGCCGGGCTGATGTGCGGCATCGACCTGGGCGCGCGCGGCAGTTGCACCGTCGGCGGCAACGTCGCCACCAACGCCGGCGGCAACCAGGTCATCCGCTACGGCATGACGCGGCGCAACGTGCTGGGGCTGGAGGTCGTGCTGGCCGACGGGCGCGTCGTGCGATCGCTCAACAAGATGCTGAAGAACAACACCGGCTACGACTGGACGCAGATGTTCATCGGCTCGGAGGGCACGCTCGGGGTGATCACGCGCGTGGTGATGCAGTTGCACGCGCGGCCGCAACAGGTGCAGACCGCCCTGCTGGCCGTGGCCGACACGCGGCAGGGTCTGGCGGTGCTGCGCGCACTCGAGCGCGCACTGCCGGCGGGCCTGCTGGTGTTCGAGGCGCTGTGGCGCGAGATGGTCGACGTCGCCACCCGGCGCGTGGGCCTGTCCTGCCCCATCGAGCAGCCGCAGGACCTGCTCATCCTGATGGAGGCCCCGATGGGCGAGGGCGGCAAGGCCGCCTTCGAGGCGGTGCTGGGCGAGATGTTCGAGCAGGGCCTGCTGGTCGACGCGGCCGTGGCCGAGTCGGGCGCGCAGCGCGCGCGCTTCTGGGCGCTGCGCGAGAGCGTCTACGAGTACGAGCGCGTCTTCGGCTTCGTCCACGGCTACGACATCTCGGTGCCACTGGACCGCATGGCCGAGGCCATTGCCCTGCTGCGCGCGGCCGGGCCGGAACTGCCCGCAGGCATCCATCTCGTGAGTTTCGGCCACATGGCCGACTCCAACATCCACCTGCTGGCGGTGGCCGACCGGCCGGGCGACGCCGACGACGCGCACCGCTGCGACGAGGTCGTCTACCGCTGCACCCACACCGTGGGCGGCTCGATCTCGGCCGAGCACGGCATCGGCCGCCTCAAGCGCCCCTATCTCGGGCTGTCGCGCACGCCCACCGAGCTCGAACTGATGGGGCAGATGAAGCAGATGCTGGATCCGCGCGGCATCCTCAACCCGGGGCGGGTGCTGTGACCGCGCCCCACGGCACTGTGCGCCGTATCGACCGCCGCGTCGTCCGCCAGACCGCCCTCCGAACCGTCGGCCATCGGGTCACCCGCAGACCCACCGACGGCCACCGCCCCGTCGTCACCCCCCTGCCGCGCAGGAGCCCGCATGAGCACTGACCCCTCCACTCCCCATGATGCCCCCCCGAGGACTCTGCCCGAAGGCCTGAGCGGCGATCGCCTGCTGGCCCTGTACGAGCGCATGCTGCTGCTGCGGCGCTTCGAGCAGGCCGCGCAGACCGCCTGCCGCAAGGGCGAGACGCCCGGCTTCCTGCACCTGTACATCGGCGAGGAAGCCACGGGCGTGGGCATCTGCGACCACCTGCGACCGAGCGACTGGATCACCAGCACGCACCGCGGCCACGGCCACGCCCTGGCCAAGGGCATGGACCCGGACACCCTGATGGCCGAGCTCTACGGCCGCGCCGACGGCTGCTGCGGCGGACGCGGCGGCACCATGCACCTGTACGACCGCTCGGTCGGCCTGTTCGGCACCAACGGCCTGGTGGGCGCGGGCATCCCGCAGGCCGTGGGCGCGGGGATGGCGGCACGGCGCCTGGGCGGGGACGGCATGGCGGTGGCCTTCTTCGGCGACGGCGCGAGCAACCACGCCGCCTTCCACGAGGGCATCAACCTGGCCGGCGCGCTGTCGGCGCCCGTGGTCTTCGTCTGCGAGAACAACCTCTACGCCACGGCCACGCCGCTGGCCAGCGTCACGCGCAACCCCGAGATCGCCAGCCGCGCGGCGGCCTACGGCATCCCCGGCGTGGCCGTGGACGGCAACGACATCGTGGCCGTGTGGTGCGCGATGCAGCAGGCCACGGACCGCGCACGGCGCGGCGAGGGCCCGACGCTGATCGAATCCAAGACCTACCGCACCGTGGCGCACCACGAGGGCGACCCGGTGGCCGGGATCTACCGCACGCAGGCCGAGGTCGACGTGTGGCTCGGGCGCGACCCACTGCTTCGCGCGCGCCAGGAGTGGATCGAGCCGCTGGGCCTGGCCGACGCCGCGGCCCTGGAGGCGATGGAAGCGCGCGTGCGCGCGATCGTCGACCACGCCATCGAGTTCGCCCGCCGCTCGCCCGAACCCGACCCGGCCACGGTCGACCGCCACATCCACGCACAGCCGTTGAACCCGGCGCAAGCCCAGGTGTGGCCCAACGCTGCGACGGCCACACAGACGCAGGGCTGGCTGGACGCCGTGCGCGACGGCATCGCCGAGGAGATGCGCGCCAACCCGCACCTGATCTACTTCGGAGAGGGCACGGGCGAGCGCGGTGGCACTTTCGCCCACACCAAGAACCTGTTCAAGGAGTTCGGCCCCACGCGGATGATCGACACGCCGATCTCCGAACTGGGCTTCACCGGCGCCAGCGTCGGCGCCTCGGCCGCCGGCGTGCGCTGCGTCGCCGACCTGATGTTCGCCGACTTCCTGTTCGAGGCCGCCGGCCAGATCGTGCTGCAGGCGGCCAAGCTGCGCTACATGAGCAACGGGCAGATGAACGCGCCGATGGTGGTGCGCGTGGGCGCGGGCGCGGTGCGCTCGGCCGGGCCGCACCACAGCGGCATGTACCACCCGGTGTGGGCGCATGTGCCCGGCCTGGTGGTGTGCGTGCCCTCGAACCCGGCCGACGCCAAGGGCCTGATGAAGACCGCCCTGCGCGCCGGGGACCCGGTGCTGATGCTGGAGAGCAAGGCGCTGTTCGCCAGCAAGGGCGAGGTGCCGGTGGGCGAGCACTACGTGCCCTTCGGTGTGGCGCGCATCGCCCGGCCAGGGCGCGACGCCACCATCGCCGCTGCCGGCCAGATGGTCGGGCTGGCGCTGAGCGCCGCCGAGGCCCTGGCCCGCCGCGGCATCGAGTGCGAGGTGATCGACCTGCGCACCATCCAGCCCCTGGACGTCGACACGGTGGCGGCCAGCGTGCGCCGCACCGGACGGCTGCTGGTCGTCGACGAAGGCTGGTCGATGTGCGGCGTGGGGGCCGAGCTCGGTCAGGCGATGCAGGAACTGGCCTTCGACCATCTGGACGCGCCCGTGGCGCGGCTGCACACCGACGCCATGACCCACCCCTTCGCGCCGTCGCTGGAGCGGGCGATGCTGGTGAACGCGCAGCGCATCGAGGCGGCGGTCGACGACCTGGTGCGCGGCCTGGCACCGGCGCCACGCCGCATGCGCGGCGGCGTGACGGCGTCGACGGATGGCGCGGCCCTGGCGCAGGGCGCGGCGGGTGCGGGAGCGGCATCGGCCCACGCCGCGTCGGACGCATCGGCCACCGCCGTGGCGTCCGGTGACGCGCCCGGCGCCGAGGCTGCATCGGCTGCAACAGCCGCCGACCCTGCAGCCGCCTCTGCCACCGCGGCGCCGGCCCTGCCCCCCGGCGAGCCCCTGACCATGCCCTTCGGCGACCTCACCGTCAGCGAGGGCACGCTGGTGCGATGGCTCAAGCAGGTGGGCGACGCGGTGCGGGCCGGCGAGACGGTGGTCGAGATCGAGACCGACAAGGCCATCGTCGAGGTCGAGGCGCCCTGCGACGGCACGCTGGCGCACCAGATCGAGCAGGAAGGCACCGTCGTCAAGATGGGCCAGCAGATCGCGATCATCCAGCCGGCCTGACGCCATGGACACGCTGCACACCCCCGCACCGTCACCCGCGACCCGGCTGTTCGCCTCTCCGGCCGCGCGTGCCCTGGCGCGCAGCGCCGGCCTGCCGCTGCAGGGCCTGCGCGGCAGCGGCCCGGCCGGCCGCATCGTCCGCGCCGACGTGCAGGCCGCGCTCGACGCGCCGGCGGCGCGGGGCACGTCGGCGCCTGCCGTCGAGCCCGCCGGCGCCGCCTGGCTCGCTCCGCCCGGATCGCAGGCGCAGCCGCTGTCGCCGGTGCGGCGCGCCATCGCCCGGCGCATGTCCGAGGCCATGCGCGAGGCCCCGCACTTCTACCTCGAGGCCGACCTCGACGCCGGGCCGATGATGGCCGCGCGCGCGGGCCGCGCCGCGCGGGGTGAGCCGGTGCCTTCAGTGGGCGCCTGTGTGCTGCGCGCAGTGGCGCTGGCGCTGCGCGACGCGCCGGCGCTGAACGCCTGGCTGCAGGGCGACCACCTGGTGCAGCACGCGCAGGTGGACCTGTCGGTGGCCATGGACGTGGACGGCACGCTGCTGATGCCGGTGCTGCGCGACGCCGCCGGCATGCAAGCGCTGGCGATCTCGCACTGGCTGCGCCAGACGCGCGAGCGTGCCGCGCTCGGCCCGCTGCCGCCCGGCAGCAGCCGTGGCGGGGGGTTCGCCGTGTCCAACCTCGGCGGCCACGGCGTGCGCCGCTTCAGCGCCATCCTGCAGCCGCCGCAGGTGGCCATCCTCGCCGTGGGGCAGGTGGTGCAGCAGCCCGTGGTGCGCGACGGCGCCCTGGCCGTGGGCCAGGTGCTGGGCGTGACGCTGTCGGTGGACCACCGCGCCGTCGACGGCGCGACCGCGGCGCGCTGGCTGCAGGCCCTGCGCCTGCGGCTGGAAAGCCCGGAGACCCACGCGTGAAGATCGTCCGCGTCGAGACGCTGATGGCCAACTGCGGCCTGCGCAACTATCTGTTCGTGCGCCTGCACACCGACGACGGCCGGCACGGCATCGGCGAGGCCACGCTGGAGTGGCAGGAGCAGACCGTGCGCACTCTCATCCACGAATGGGCCGAAGCGCGCGTGCTGGGCACCTGCCCCTTCGACATCGAGCGCACCTTCGGCGAGATGATCCGCGACCAGTACCAGGGCGGCAGCACGGTGATGACGGCCATCAGCGCGCTGGAGATCGCCTGCTGGGACCTCGTCGGCAAGGCCTGCGGCCAGCCGGTGTGGCGTCTGCTGGGCGGGCGCGCGCGCGAGGGGCTGCCGATGTACGCCAACGGCTGGTACGGTGGCGCGCTCACCCCGCAGGACTACGCGCGCAAGGCGGTGGAGGTCGTGGCGCGCGGCTATCGTGGCCTGAAGTTCGACCCCTTCGGCCAGGCGTGGAAGCACCTGACGCCGGCCGAAGCCGACCACGCCGAGGCCGTGGTGGCCGCCGTGCGCGAGGCGGTCGGCCCCAGGGTGCAATTGATGATCGAGGTGCACGGCCGGCTGTCGGTGCGCTCGGCCGTCGAGATGGGCCGCCGCCTGGCACGCTTCGACCCGGCCTGGTACGAGGAGCCGGTGACGCCGAACAGCCTGGAGCAGCTGCGCGAGGTGCGCCAGGCGCTGCCCTTCCCCATGGCCGCCGGCGAGCGCCTGTACACGCTGGAGGATTTCGCGCGGCTGGCGGCCCTGCGCGCCTGCGACGTCGTGCAACTCGACCTGGCGCACTGCGGCGGTCTGGGCCTGGGGCGCAAGATCGCCGCGCTGTGCGAGGCCCACGACCTGCGCATGGCCCCGCACTGCTCCATCGGCCCGGTGGCGCTGTGCGCCGCCGTGCACTTTGGCTGGGCCACGCCGCAGGTGATGGTGCAGGAGAACTTCGGCGACTTCGACGCGCCCTGGCGGGCCGCGCTGGTGGGCGGCTGGCAACCGGGACGGGACGGCTTCTACGACCTGCCAGACCGTCCCGGGCTGGGCATCGAGCTCGACGACGCCGAGATCGCACGCCACCCCTTCGTGCAGCACGCCTTCCCCTCGCTGTGGGACGGACGCTGGGTGCGGGAATTCACCAAGGGCGGGATGGACGCGTAGCCGGCCCCGGCGAAGAGGCCCTCACGGATCGTCCTGTCCCGCCAACGACGACGCCAACCCCACTGCCCACCTCAGCGCCCACCGTCATGGATACGCCCGCCGCCCGCTGGTCCGCCCTGCGCCTGAACGCGCAGACCTACCCCGTCGAGCCCGGCGAGCGGCAGGCGCTGGCCGACGTCGGCGCGCATCTGGTGGAGATCGAGGGCCGGGACGAGGCCGAGCTGCACGCCCACGCCGCGGCCTGCGACGCGCTGCTGGTGGTGTCGGCCTACGTGCCGGCTGCGCTGATCGCGCGCATGCCGCGCTGCCGCACCATCGCGCGGCTGGGCGCGGGCACCGACCGCATCGATATCGGCGCGGCCACCGCCGCCGGCATCGTCATCAGCAACGTGCCGGACTTCTGCCTGGGCGAGCAGGCCGACCACACGATGGGGCTGCTGCTGGCGCTGGCGCGGCGGCTGCCGTGGATGCAGGCCGCCATGCAGCGCGGCCAATGGACGGCCCGCCAGGACCCGAAGGTACGCCGCCTGGCCGGACGCACCTTGGGCCTGCTGGGCTTCGGCGCGAGCGCGCAGGCCGTGGCACAGCGCGCCGCAGCCTTCGGCCTGCAGGTGCAGGCCTGGACGCGCCGGCCCGAGGCCTGGCGCGACGCGGCGCAGCGCCTGGGCGTGCGCATGGCCAGCTTCGACGAGGTGCTCGCCGGCAGCGACTTCCTGTCGCTGCACCTGCCGCTGGCTCCCGAGACCCGACACCTGATCGGCGCGCGCGAGCTCGCCCTGATGCGCCCGCACGTGCAGATCGTCAACACGGCGCGCGGCGCGATCTTCGACGAGCACGCCCTCGTCCAGCACCTGCGCACCCACCCCGAGGCCGCCGCCGCGCTCGACGTCTTCGAGGGCATCGACGTCTTCCAGCCCCCCGGCGCCCCCGCCGACCACCCCTTGCTGCAACTGGACAACGTCATCTGCACCCCGCACTGCGCCGGCAGTTCAGTGGAGTCGTCCATCGACTCCAAGGTGCGTGGCGCCCAGCACGCCGCGCAGGTGCTGCGCGGGCACTGGCCCACGCACCGCGTGAATCCGCAGGTGGTGCCGCGGTGGGGGTTGGGGGTGGGCTGAAAGCCTCCCAAGCCGCTGTCGCAACGAGGTATTCGCAGAGAAACCGTTCGGGCTGAGCCTGTCGATGCTCCGCTCGCAGGGCAAAGCGCGCAAAAAAATGACAAGGTGGCACGCCGCCACGATCGTTTGTCAAGACCCAAACAGCTGTAAAGGGAGACTGCTCGCCTCGATCACGTCGACCCCTGACGCTCAGTTCGTCGACATCGACCCCAGCCGCGCCGAGACCTCAGAGGCGCATCGCCTGAGTGCCTGAGCCACCACACCTGTCCAGCAGGTGTCAAAGGTGGCGCTCGGCCCCATCGCCGTGATGCCCATGACCAGATGGCCGCTGGAGTCGAACACGGGCGCACAGAATGCGTTGATGCCAGCAATGGGCTGGCCGATGCTGCGCGACAAGCCGTTCGCGCGCGTTTCGGCAAGCAGGGGTTCGAGCAGGCGGCGGACATCGGCCAGAGACTCGCCGCCTCGATGCGCCGCATCATCGCTGAGCGCCTGCTCCACCACCTTGGGTGGCAGGTAGGCTGCAAAAAGCCGGCCAGTGGCGGTGCTGGCCAGCGCCATCACCGAACCGATGCGCAGGTTCACGTGCATCGGGTGTACCGGCTCCTCGAGCCGGACGATGGTGGGCCCCTGGTTCCCCCAGACGGCCAGAGCCACGCTCTGGCCAGTGGTCTCGGCCAATTCGGCGATCAAGGGTGCAGCCTCCCGCACAGGGTCCAGGCGCTTCAGCCGCGCAAGACCCAGTTGCAACGCCAGCGGTCCAAGCTCATAGCGCCCCGATGCATCCTGCATCACAAAGCCAGTCTTCAGGAAGCTCACCAGGTAGGGGTGGGCCTTGCCCGTGGACATGCCCGCGCCGCGCGCCAAGTCACGCAATGGCATCGGAGCCAGATGACGCGCCAATTCCACCAGCAGGCGAATGCCGATCTCGACGGACTGGATGCCCCGACGGGGCTTGTCAGGACGGTCGACAACAGGCACTGGGGCAGAAGCTAGGGTTTTCGGCATTGGTGAAAACACTGGTTGGATCAAATGAGTCAGCTATCGCCTGATCATTCAACATGGTCAAACGCGTTGACAGTTATCAGAACGATTTCTACACTCTAGCGCCATGAAGGATCCAGTGTCCACTGAAGAAGTCGATTTGCTGGTCGTCGGAACTGGCGCGTCCGGCATGTCGGCCGCCATCACGGCTGCCTCACGAGGGCTGAAGGTGCTGGTGGTGGAAAAGCAGCCACAGTTCGGCGGCACCACGGCGCGCTCGGGCGGCTGGCTTTGGGTGCCCGGCACCCACCTTGCCACCGAGCAAGGCATCGTAGAAGCGCAGGGCGCGGCGCGGCGCTACCTCCAACACGAAGCCGGTGCCTCTTTCGACGCCAAACGCGTGGACGCCTTCCTCGAGCACGGACCGAAGGCGGTGGAGTTCTTCACACGCAATACCTGCGTGCAGTTCGACATGCCGGCGATCTTCCCGGATTACCACGCCGAGGCGCCAGGCGGGTCGCAGGGCGGACGCTCGATGGTGACACGGCCTTTCGACGGCCGCGCGCTGGGAGCCCGCGTGAAGGACTTGGCGCCACCGCTGCCGGAATTGACGGTGTTCGGGATGATGCTGGGCTCAGGCCCCGAAATCCGCCACTTCATGCGTACGTTCCGCTCGCTGGAATCCTTCGTCTTCGTCGTGCGCAGACTGACCCGCCACGCCTTGGACGTGATGCGCCACGGCAGGGGCATGACGCTGACCAACGGCAACGCCCTGGCAGGACGTCTCGCGAAGGCGGCGATGGATCTCGGCGTGCCTGTGTGGCTGAGCAGCCCGGTCACGCGCCTGCTGGTTGAGCACGACGGCGTGAAAGGCGCCTTTGTCGATCGCGACGGCAAGGCAACGCTGGTGCGCGCGCGGCACGGCGTGGTTCTGGCTTGCGGCGGCTTCCCGCATGACGTAGCGCGTCGCGCCCGATTGTTCCCGCACGCCCCGACCGGGGCCGAACACCACACGCCCTCTCCCCGGGCCAATACCGGTGACGGCCTGCGTCTGGCGGAGAGCGTGGGTGCATTTGTCGACACGACGCTCTCACACGCCGCGGCCTGGGTGCCGACCTCGGTCACGCAGCGCCCGGACGGCAGCCAGGGTGTGATGCCACACTTCATCGACCGGGCAAAGCCGGGCGTGATCGCAGTCACCCGGCAGGGCCGAAGGTTCACCAACGAAGGCGACTCGTACCACGACTTCGTCCAGGCGATGGTGGCAGCTTGCCGCGCCGAGGGTGCGAAGGAGGTATCGGCATGGCTGCTGTGCGATCACCGTACGCTGCGCCAGTACGGCCTCGGCTGCGTGGCACCCTTCCCGATGCCCATCGGGCGGCATCTTCGCTCGGGTTACCTGCGCCGCGGACGCACCCCGCCAGATCTGGCGCGAGAGATCGGCGTGCCGGCCAATGCCCTGGAGGAAACGCTGCAGCGTTTCAACGAGGCTGCTCGGCGCGGCGAGGACCCTGATTTCGGCAAGGGCAGCAAGGCCTACAACCGCTACCAAGGCGACGCGGCCCACGGCCCGAACCCCTGCGTGGCGGCCATTGAGCACGGTCCCTTCTATGCCATCAGGCTGGTGGTGGGCGACATCGGCACCTTTGCCGGCTTGCGCACCGATGAGCATACGCGCGTGCTGGATGAGTCGGACAAGCCCATCCCCGGCCTGTATGCGGTGGGCAACGATGCCGCCAGCATCATGGGGGGCAATTATCCCGGCGCGGGCATCACGCTCGGGCCGGCACTGACGTTCGGCTATATCTGCGGCTTACGGGTGGGCCAACCACTGTCGGCACTGCAAGAGGTGCGTCGGCCCGAACTCGTGGCGATCGAACGTGCAGCATGAGGCGGTTCCCGTACATCGCGACGCTCCGTCAGGGAGGTCTGCAGCCGAGGGTTCATCCGTGAACGACACCACGGCCATGTGGACCGATTGCCTGGCCGGGCGATTGGCGGTGGTCACAGGTGCAGGTCAGGGCAACGGTCGGGCGATCGCGATCGGGTTGGCCCGGGCTGGTGCAAGGGTGATGGTGACCGATCTCAACGTGGACTCGGCCGACCAGACCGCAGCACTGATTCGAGCAGAGGGTGGCAAAGCGTGGAGCCAGGCGCTGGACGTGACCGATGCCACTGCTTGCAAGGCGCTGGCCACTCACGTGGCCGCGCAATACGGACGCGTCGACCTGCTGGTCAACAACGCCGGCATCATCATCCGTGAGAGCAGCGCCCATCCAGACGCCGCCGCACACTGGCGACGCACGATCGACGTCAACCTGCACGGCACCTTCAACGTCACGCAAGCGCTCCTCGATGCGCTCAAGGCCGGCGGCGGTGCGATCGTCAACCTGTCGTCGATCGCTGCCACGGCCGGGCAGGGCGGCAGCCTCGGCTACTCACCCAGCAAGGCGGCCATCGATCTGTACACCCGTTCCCTCGCCGTCGAACTCGCGCCTTTCGGTGTACGAGTCAACGCCTTGGCGCCAGGGGTGATCGCCACACCGATGACCGAATCCACTCGCTCAGACCCCAGCCGTCTGGCCGGCTTCCTGCGCCGCACGCCGATGGGACGCGTGGGTCAGCCCGAAGAACTGGTCGGGCCGGTCGTCTTCCTGGCCTGTGACGCCCTGTCCGGCTACATCACCGGCGTGAGCCTGCCGGTAGATGGCGGATTTCTTGCAGGCTGAAAGTCCGAGTACGCCAACACGCCCGCCTGTCCAAAACCCCGATCCCCCACCGCGAAAGAGGAGACTTCAGATGAAGAACCAGATCAAGCGACTCACCGCAGCGGCCGCGTTGGCCCTGGCCCTGCTGCCGGGTGGCGCCACGGCGCAGACGCGCAACTTCGATTTGCAGAGCGTCTTCGGACTGCAGGTGCCATCGATCGGTCCGAGCCCGGTCAAGTGGGCCGAGCGTGTGGCATTGATGACCAACAACGAGATCCGCATCAAGGTCATGGGCGCGGGCGAGGTCGTTCCGCCTTTCGAAACCTTCGGTGCCGTCAGCAGCGGGGCGATCCCGATGGGATTCGACTGGATCGGCTACTGGGCCAACAAGATCCCGGTGGCCAATCTCGTGGGCAGCATGCCCTTCGGCCCAGACCCGGAACTCTTCCTGGCCTGGATGTTCAAGGGCGGCGGGCTCGAGATCATCCAGAAAGCATACGACCCACATGGCGTGAAGATCCTGCCTTGCCACTTGGTAGTGTCTGAAGCGGGTGGTTGGTTCAACAAGGAAATCCGATCACCCGACGATTTGAAGGGCCTGAAGATGCGGATCGCCGGGCTGGGCGCCAAGACCATGGAAAAGCTCGGTGCCAGCGTGCAGTTGGTGCCTGCGGGCGAGATCTTCGTCTCGCTCGAGCGCGGACGCATCGACGCGGCGGAGTTCTCGGCGCCGCAGCTCGACTTCGGTCTCGGCTTGCAGAAGATCGCCAAACACTACTACTTCCCGGGATGGCACCAGCCCGCAAGCTGGGACAGCATCATCATCAACAAAAAGGTCTGGGACGGTCTGGCGCCGCGTCACCAGCAGGCGATGACCGAAGCGTGCTATGCCAACATCACATGGAACCTCTTCGACCAGGTGCACGCACAGGTCGAGGCCATCGAGAAGATCGAAGCTGCAGGCGTGAAAATCCAGCGCTTCCCGGACTCGGTACTGGCGGCGTTGCGCACAGCGGCGGCCACCGTGATGCGCGAGGAGGCTGCCAAGGACCCGCTGTTCAAGGAGGCCCATGACTCTCTGATGGCCTACCAGCGGCGCGTAGGCCGCTGGTCGCAACTGCAGACTATCCCTGCGGGCCGCTGAGGTGTCGTCAGTGCAGCGCTGGCTGGGCGCGGTCGAGCGCGGCTGTGCCGCGCCCGGCCGCTGGGTGTCCTGGACGGTACCGGTGCTCGTGGTCAGCGTATGCCTGACGGTATGGTTGTCTGCCATACGGGCCAACGTGCTGGTGGAGTGGGGTTTCGAGATCCCGCTGTTCGGGTCGCGTCTGAGCCTGGCCGGGCTCAACGACCTGCAATGGCACCTGTTCGCGGCGATGGTGATGCTCGGCTTCGTCTCCACCATGCACGACGGAGGACATGTGTGCGTGGACTTCCTTGCGACCCGATTCGGCAGCCGCACAAGGCAGTTCATCACACTGATGGGCGATCTATTGCTGCTCCTGCCCTTCGCGCTCATCATGACGTGGTTCTCCTGGGCCTACATGATGTCGGCTTGGACATCCGCGGAAGGCTCGTCCTACGGCGGGCTCGACCAACGGTGGATCATCAAAGCGGTGATGCCGCTGGGCTTCGGGCTGTTGGCCGTCTTCGGGATGTCACGCGCGCTGCGGACGGCGCATGCCCTGCTGAGCGGAGGTCGCGGATGAAGACGAGCGCGGCGCCGCCAAGCACGGGGATGACGATCTGATGTCGTACTTCTGGCCGCTGCTGATGTGCGTGAGCTTGCTCGCGGGCATCTTCCTGGGCTACCCCGTCGCGCTGGTGCTGGCCGGTATCGGCGTGCTCACAGCGCTGGCAGCGGACGTGCCCTTGCTTTTCCTGTCCACGGGAGTTTCTCGAACCTTCAGTGGCGTCCTGTCCAACTGGCTGCTGATCGCGGTGCCGCTCTTCGTCTTCATGGGGCTGATGCTCGAGAAGTCGGGTATCGCACAGCGCCTGCTGAGATCACTGGCCGGCCTGATCGGTGGTCTGCCTGGCGGCTACGCATTTGCGGTTGCAGTGATCGGCATCGTGATGGCGGCCTCTACAGGCATCATCGGCGCCAGCGTCGTCTTGATGGGCGTACTGGCGCTGCCCCCGATGCTGAAGGGCCGATACGACCCGCGCGTGGCCACAGGGATCATCGCTGCCACCGGGACACTGGGCATTCTGATCCCACCGAGCATCATGCTCGTGGTGCTGGGCGACACCCTGCGCGTGTCGGTGGGTGATCTGTTCGCTGGAGCACTGCTCCCTGGCCTCTTGCTTGGGGGTCTGTACATCGTCTGGTTGGTGCTGATCGCCCTCTTCCGTCCCGGCATGATGCCGCCGCTCCCAGCCTCGGAGCGGTTGGCGCGACGCCAGATGTTTTTAGCGCTGGCGCGCGACCTGCTCGCCCCGTTGCTGCTGATCCTGATCGTCCTGGGAAGCATCATCGTAGGCCTTGCAACACCGACCGAGGCAGCTGCACTGGGCGCTGCGGGCGCCTTCATCCTGGCGCTGCTGTCCAGATCGTTGAGTTGGGACCAGTTCGTCGCCACGCTGCGCGAAACCACACGCACCACCGCCATGATCATGGCGGTGATGATCGGAGCCACGGTTTTCAGCGTCATCTTCCGCCGCCTGGGAGGAGACACCATGATTGCAGACCTGCTGGGCGTCGGCGAAGGTGGCGCCGACCCGTACGCGGTGCTGGCGCTGGTGATGACGTTCATCTTCGTGCTGGGCATGTTCCTGGACTGGGTGGAGATCACCTTCATCGTGATCCCGATCGTTGCACCCATCCTGGCATCGCTGGATTTCGGACTGGCGCAGGAGCAGGTCCTGCTGTGGTTCGCGATCCTGTTCGCCGTCAACCTGCAGACCTCCTTCCTCACACCGCCTTTCGGCTATGCCTTGTTCTACATTCGTGGCGTCGCCCCACCCGAGGTCACCACCAGCATGATCTATCGCGGCGTCGTGCCCTTCGTGGCTATCCAGCTGCTGGGGCTGTTGCTCCTGGTTTTGTTCCCACAGATCGTCCTGTGGCTCCCCACCCGGTTGCTGGGATGAGAGCGATGATGCACCCATGCCACCACCGCATCCCCTGCTCGACCCCACCTGGCCAGCCCGCATCGCCCGCCTGCTCGACACCCACGACCGCGTCCTGCTCGGCCTGACGGGCCCGCCCGGTGC
>CAZFVH010000015.1:33846-35300 GCA_964522465.1 uncultured Rubrivivax sp.
GCGGCCCTCGTGCCATGAACGACAGCCTCCGCCCGCCCAGCCCCGCCGCCGGGTCATCGCCGTCCTACATCACACCGCACCCGGGCAGCCCCTGGTCCACCTACCTGGCGCAGGTCGACCGCGTGCTGCCCTACCTGGGCCGGCTGTCGCGCTGGGCCGAGACGCTGCGCCGGCCCAAGCGCGCGCTGATCGTCGACGTGCCCATCGAGCTGGACGACGGCACCATCGCCCACTTCGAGGGCTACCGCGTGCAGCACTCGCTGACCCGCGGCCCGGGCAAGGGCGGCGTGCGCTACCACCCCGACGTCACGCTCGAGGAGGTGATGGCGCTGGCAGGCTGGATGAGCATCAAGAACGCTGCCGTCAACCTGCCCTATGGCGGCGCCAAGGGCGGCATCCGGGTCGACCCGACACGGTTGTCGACGCGCGAGCTCGAGAAGCTCACACGCCGCTACACCAGCGAGATCGGCCTGATCATCGGCCCGCAGCAGGACATCCCGGCCCCGGACGTCAACACCAACGCCCAGGTCATGGCCTGGATGATGGACACCTACTCGATGAACGTCGGCGGCACGGCCACGGGGGTGGTCACCGGCAAGCCGGTGCAGCTCGGCGGCTCGCTCGGACGGGTGAAGGCCACGGGGCGTGGCGTCTTCGTCACCGGTCGCGAGGCCGCGCGGCGCAGCGGCCTGGCCATGGAAGGCGCGCGCGTGGCGGTGCAGGGTTTCGGCAATGTCGGCTCGGCAGCGGCGGAACTGTTCCAGCAGGCCGGCGCGCGCGTGGTGGCGCTGCAGGACCACTCCGGCACCGTGTACCGTGAGTCGGGCATCGACTTCGGCGACCTGATGCCCCATGTGCGCGCCGCCGGCTGCCTGCGCGGCTTCGCCGGCGCGCAGGCCCTGCCCGACGAGGCCTTCTGGGACGTGCCCTGCGACATCCTGGTGCCGGCGGCGCTGGAGGGACAGATCACGGTCGACCGGGCACGGCGCCTGTCGGCCCGGCTGGTGCTGGAGGGCGCCAACGGGCCGACCCTGCCCGAGGCCGACGACGTGCTGCGCGACCGCGGCATCCTCGTCGTGCCCGATGTCATCTGCAATGCCGGTGGCGTGACGGTGAGCTACTTCGAGTGGGTGCAGGACTTCAGCAGCTTCTTCTGGACCGAGGAGGAGATCCACGTGCGGCTGGACAAGATCCTGCTGGGCGCGCTGCGCGCGGTGTGGGAGACAGCCGAGCGGCTGCGCATCCCCCTGCGCACCGCCGCCTACGTCGTGGCCTGCGAACGGATCCTCGGCGCGCGGGAGATGCGCGGGCTGTATCCCTGAAAAAGCCGCGTCCGTGAACCCGTGAACCCGTGAACCCGTGAACCCGTGAACCCGTGAACCCGTGAACCCGTGAGCCTGTGAGCCTGTGAGCCTGTGAGCCTGTGAGCCTGTGAGCCTGTGAGCCTGTGAGCC
>CAZFVH010000015.1:35400-49156 GCA_964522465.1 uncultured Rubrivivax sp.
TGTGAGCCTGTGAGCCTGTGAGCCTGTGAGCCTGTGAGCCTGTGAGCCTGTGAGCGCAAGAGGATCTGAAGGTCTGGACGTGCGCCCGCATCGACGGCCTCGCTCAGGTCGCATGAAAGGAGCGGGCGCCGGAAACGGTCGCCACGCCTTACGATACGCGTTGATCCTCACCGGCGCGACGGCCCGGGCAGCGCACCTCATGCAGCTCCGTGGCCACGCCCGATCTTTCGGAGCCTACCCGATCGTGGCCACCTTTCCTTCCTTCTCGAGCCCACCGCCCGCGCCGCCGGCCGTCGGCGGTGCCGCCTCGAACCTGTCCTTCGACGTCACCGAAGCCGATTTCCGCCAGACCGTGCTCGAGCGCTCGCTCGACGTGCCGGTGCTGCTGGACTGCTGGGCGCCGTGGTGCGGCCCCTGCCGCAACCTCAAGCCCGTGCTGGAGAAGCTGGCTCAGGAGTACGGTGGCCGTTTCGTTCTGGCCAAGCTCAACACCGACGAGGCGCCGCAGATCTCGGCGGCGCTGCAGATCCGCAGCATTCCGCTGGTGGTGCTGTTCGTCGGCGGCCGCCCGGTCGACCAGTTCATGGGCGCGCAGCCCGAGGGCGCGGTGCGCAAGTTCCTGGACAAGCATCTCGGCCCGCAGGTCTCGGAGGCCGAGCAGCTGCGCCAGGAAGCCGCCGAGGCCCCGGACGAGCAGACTGCCGAGGCGCTGCTGCGCGAGGCGCTGGCCTACGAGCCGCGCAACGCCGCGGTGCTGATGGACCTGGCGGACCGCCTGACCGCGCGCGGTGAGCTGGACGAGGCCGCGGGCCTGCTCGACGCCGTCCCGGCTGACCAGCGCAAGGACCGTCACGCCGGGCTGGTCAAGCGCATCGAGCTCGCACGCAACCGCCCGCCGGGCGACGCCGCGCTACTGCAGGCGCGCATCGCGGCCGACCGCAAGGATTTCGACGCCCGCTTCGCGCTGGCCGCGATCCGCGTCTGGGAAGGCAACTTCGATGCCGCCTTCGACGAACTGCTCGAGGTCGTGCTGCGCGACAAGGGCGAATGGCGCGAAAAGGCCCGCAAGCAACTCGTCGAGTGGTTCGACGCCTGCCCCGACCCGGCCGTCGTCAGCCGCGGTCGACGCTATCTGGGGATGTACCTGAACTGAGCGCGTCTGCCGCACGCGGCCGGACGCCGGGACGGCCCGGGGGCCGGACCGCAGGCTCAGCGCGGCGGCACCATCGCGGCGACGATGTCCGACATCGTCACGACCCCGAGATGCGCGCCCTTGGCGTTGACCACGTTGGCCGCTTCCAGCCCTTCGCTGCTGAGCAGCCGCGCCGCCTCCTCGATGACCAGGCCCGCTTCGACGCGCGGGCCCGCCACCGCCGGCCCGGGCCGCACCAGGGTGCGGCAACGGATCACCCGCCCGCGGTTGACGTCGCGCACGAAGCTGGCGATGTAGTCGTTGGCCGGCTGCAGCACGATCTGCTGGCCGGTGCCGACCTGCTCGATCTGGCCGTCACGCAGGATCGCGATGTGGTCGCCCAGGCGCAGCGCCTCGTCCAGGTCGTGGGTGATGAAGACGATGGTCTTGCCGATCTCCTGCTGCAGATCCTGCAGGACCGACTGCATGTCGTGACGGATCAGCGGGTCCAGCGCCGAGAAGGCCTCGTCCATCAGCAGCACCGGCGCGTCGTTGGCCAGGGCTCGGGCCAGGCCCACGCGCTGCTGCATGCCGCCGGACAACTGGTTCGGGTAGCTGTCCTCGTAGCCTGCCAGACCCACCCGCTCCACCCAGCGCGCGGCCTGCTCGCGGCGCTGGCGCCGCGGCACCCCCTTGATCTCCAGGCCGAACTGCACGTTCTCCATCACCGTGGCGTGCGGGAACAGCGCGAAGCGCTGGAAGACCATGGCCGTGGCCTGGCGACGGAATTCGCGCAGCGCGCGCGCCGACATCGCCGTGACGTCCTGATCGCCCACACGGACCTGACCCTCGGTGGGATCGATCAGGCGGTTGATGTGCCGGATCAGCGTGCTCTTGCCGGAACCCGACAGGCCCATCACGACCTGGATCGCGCCGGGCTTCATCTCCAGATGGATGTCGCGCAACCCCAGCACGTGGCCATGGACGTTGCGCAACTCGTCCTTCGACACGCCCTGGTGCACGAGCGGCATCACACGCTCGGGCGCCGGGCCGAAGACCTTGTACAGGCCACGGATCGACACGCCCACGGCCGAGGCGGCCGCCGGCCGGCTGTCCGAGTAGACCGAGGAGGCCGCCCCGGTCGGTGCGGCGCGCGGGATCGACGGGGCCGCGCTCGTGGCGATGGGCGCCCGCAGGATGGCATCAGCCATGGCTCACCTCCAGATGCCTTTGCAGGCGCTTGCCATAGGCCTGCGAGATGCGGTCGAACACGATCGCGATCCCGACGATGGCCATGCCGTTGAACACCCCCAGCGTGAAGTACTGGTTGGAGATAGCCTTGAGCACGGGCTGGCCCAGCCCCTGCACGCCGATCATCGAGGCGATGACCACCATCGACAGCGCGAGCATGATGGTCTGGTTGATGCCGCCCATGATGGTGGGCAGCGCCAGCGGCAACTGCACCTTCCACAGCTTCTGCAGCGCCGAAGAGCCGAAGGCGTCGGCCGCCTCCAGCATGTCGGCGGCCACCAGGCGGATGCCCAGGTTGGTGAAGCGGATCACCGGCGGGATGGCATAGATCACCACGGCGATCAACCCCGGCACCTTGCCGATGCCCAGCAGCATGACCACGGGGATCAGGTAGACGAAGCTGGGCATGGTCTGCATCACGTCCAGCACCGGCGCGACGAAGCGCTGCACCGTGTCGTGGCGGCTCATCAGGATGCCGATGGGCAGACCGATCACGAGCGCGACCAGGGTGGCCACCAGGATCATCGACACCGTGCGCATGGTGTCCTCCCACATGCCGAACCAGCCGATCAGCAGCAGCGTCAACGCCGTGCCGGCGACGATGCGCCCGTTGCGCGTGGCCAGCCACGCCACGCCCAGGACCACCAGGATGACGATGGGCCAGGGCGTGGCGAGCAACAGGTCCTCCGCGCCCACGAGGAAGTTGCGCAGCGGGTCGAAGACCCGCTCCCAGAACTCTCCGTACTCCCGCGTGAAGCTTCGAAAGCCGCCGTCAATCGCCTTTTTCAGCTCACGCAGCGTGTCCGACCCCATGGCGGGGAAGGTTTCGATCCATTCCATCGCGTGCCTCCGTCGATGTGGACAGGAAAGATCCCTTGAGGGCGAGCCGCCGGCCCGCCCTCAGGGGTCACCTCAGGCGGCTCCGCAGGGCGGGCGCCGCTCATCGACTCAGAGCGCAGCGCGGATCTTGCGCGCCGCCTCGGGCGTCACCCAGGCCTCCCAGACCTGCGGGCTGGTCTTCAGGAAGTGGAGTGCGCCGTCCTTGCCGGTGGCCTGGTTGTCGGTCATCCATGCCATCAGCGACCCGACGGTCTGGTTGCTCCAGCCGCGCTTCGCCAGGTAGTCGTAGGCAGGGCCGCCGGCCTTCTTGAAGCGATCGGTGACCACGGTGTAGACGATGGACTTCGCCCAGTCGGTCTTCTTCGGGTCGGCGCAATCGGCCTGGGAGTTACAACCGTTCCACTGCGCCGCGTCGTGCGGCACGCCGGCATCGAGCTTGACCATCTCGTACTTGCCGAGGATGGCCGTGGGCGCCCAGTAGTAGCCGAGCCAGCCCTGCCGACGCTCGTAGGCCTTCGCGATCGAGCCGTCCAGGCCGGCCGCCGAGCCGGTGTCGACGAGCACGAAGCCCTTGTCGGCTGCGCCCCAGGCCTTGAAGGCGTTGCCGGTGCTGAGCTGGCAGTTCCAGCCCGACGGGCAGTTGTGCACGCCGCCCTTGCCCCGCGCCTCGGGCGCCGGGAACAGGTCCGGTCGCTTCAGCGCGTCGTCGATGGTCTTGATCTCGGGGTGCTTGTCGGCGATGTACTTCGGGATCCACCAGCCTTCGACACCGCCGTCGGGCAGCGACTCGGCGGCGTAGTGCAGGCGCCCTGACTTCACCGCCGCATCCAGCGGCTCGCGCACGGCATTGATCCAGGCCTCCGGCGCCACATCGGGCTCGCCCTTTTCCATCATCGAGGTCAGCGTGGGCATGGTGTCGCCCGGCACGACCTCGACCCGGCAGCCGTAGCCCCGGCTCAGGATGAAGCGGTCGACCTCGGCCAGGACCTCGGCCGACTGCCAGTTCATGCTCGCCACGGTAACGCGCCCGCAGTTCTGCGCCTGCGCGCTGAACGTGGTCGACAGCAGCGCAGTCAGCGCCAGGGCGGTGTGTTTTTTCATGGTCATCCTCCAGTTCGGACGCGGGCCGCAGCCCGCAGGCGCAAGGCGCGCCAGGGATCGAGAACCCCCCGGCAGGCGCCTGGGATGGCGTGGCCGAGGATGTGCTCCGGTGGAGCACCGGGTTCTGGGACGACGGATGACCTGACGTCATCCTGATCCAAATTTTATTTGTACCAATGTATTTCCGTCAAGTTGAGGGTTATCGCCCTGGATCGGGCGCAGGAACGCGGAGGAGTCCGACCGGTCCGGCCTGTCCGTCAGGCCCCACGGTCCACGCCGGCCGCGCGCCAACGCACGCGGCCGGCGAGATCAGCCGCGGGCGGGTCGCGCGCCGAAGAGCGCGGTGCCGACGCGGACCATGGTCGAGCCCTCGAGGACGGCGGCCTCCAGGTCATCGCTCATGCCCAGCGACAGGGTGTCGAGCGCCAGTCCCTGGGCGCGCAGCGCCTCGAACAGTTCGCGCATCTGTCGATGGGGCTGACGCTGCGCGGGCAGGCCGACGGCTGGCTCGGGGATCGCCATCAGGCCGCGCAGGCGCAAGCGCGGCAGGGCGGCGACGGCGTGGGCCACCTGCGGCACCTCCTGCGGCGCCAGGCCGCTCTTGCTGGCCTCGCCGCTGACGTTGACCTGCAGGCACACGTTCAGCGGCGGCAGCGCGGGCGGACGCTGTTCGTTCAGGCGCTGCGCGATCTTCAGCCGGTCCACCGACTGCACCCAGTCGAAGGCCTCGGCGGCCTGCCGGGTCTTGTTGCTCTGCAGGGGACCGATCAGGTGCCACTCGAGATGCGCCCGCAGGTCGGCCAGATCCGCGATCTTGTCCAGCGCCTCCTGCACATAGTTCTCGCCGAAAGCCTGCTGGCCGGCCTCGAAGGCGCTGCGCACCGCTTGCGACGGCTGCAGCTTGCTCACGGCCAGCAGGCACACCGCCCCGGCGGGCCGCCCGGCGGCGGCGCTGGCATCGAGGATCCGCCGCCGCACGGCCGACAGGCGCGAGAACACACCGTCGATGGCCCTTTCGGCGGCCTCATGTGTCGGCCCCTCCACGGGACCCGTCTCTTGCATCGTCATAATCCCCCGAGCTTATCGCCGCTCGCATGGACATCACCCAACTGCTGGCCTTCTCCGTCCGCCAGAAGGCCTCGGACCTGCACCTGTCGGCCGGTTTGCCGCCGATGATCCGCGTCCACGGCGACATCCGGCGGCTGAACGTCGAGCCGCTCGACCATGCGCAGGTCCTGGCGATGATCCAGGACGTGATGAACGACACCCAGCGCAAGACCTACGAGCAGACGCTGGAGGCCGACCTCAGCTTCGAGGTGCAGGGCCTGTCGCGCTTCCGGGTCAACGCCTTCCACCAGCGGCGCGGGGCCGGCGCGGTGTTCCGCGCCATCCCGAGCAAGGTCCTGACCTTGTCGCAGCTCGATGCACCCGCCCTGTTCGGCGAGTTCGCGATGCGCCCGCGCGGGCTGGTGCTCGTCACCGGGCCCACCGGCTCGGGCAAGAGCACGACGCTGGCGGCGATGGTCGACCACCGCAACGACACCGAGCACGGCCACATCCTGACGGTCGAGGATCCGATCGAGTTCGTGCACGACAGCAAGAAATCGCTGGTCAACCAGCGCGAAGTCGGGCCGCACACGCTAAGTTTCGCCAATGCGCTGCGCGCCGCGCTGCGCGAGGACCCGGATGTGATCCTGGTGGGCGAGATGCGCGATCTCGAGACGATCCGTCTGGCGATCACCGCGGCCGAGACCGGCCACCTCGTCTTCGGCACGCTGCACACCAGTTCGGCCGCCAAGACCATCGACCGCATCGTCGACGTCTTTCCGGGCAGCGAGAAGGAGATGGTGCGCACGATGATCTCGGAGAGTCTGGTGGCGGTGATTTCGCAGGCCCTGTGCCGCACCGCCGACGGGGCGGGCCGGGTCGCGGCGCATGAGATCCTGGTGGGCACGCCTGCGGTGCGTAACCTGATCCGCGAGAACAAGGTGGCGCAGATGTACTCGGCCATCCAGACCGGCCAGGCCCACGGCATGCAGACCCTGGACCAGAGCCTGGCGCAACTGGTCCGGCAAGGGCGGATCACGCCGATCGAGGCGCGCTCCAAGGCGCGCAGCCCCGAGACCATCCCGGGCGCAGGCTGAGCGCCTGGGACCGGATCGGTCTCCTCCGAGCGACGGGTCGGCCGAGCCTGGGCCGTCAGGTACGCCCATGATGCAGGGTGCAGGGTGCCGGGCTGCGGTACCCTCGCCGTCCTGCCTTCTATCCCCTTACGCCCGAATCACCATGACCGCGAAAACCTACGAACCGATCGCCCCGCGTCGCTGCAGCTTCCTCGGCTTGGGCGTGATGGGCTACCCGATGGCCGGCCACCTTGCACGCGCCGGCCACGCCGTGACCGTCTACAACCGCACCGCCGCCAAGGCGCAGGCCTGGGTGGCCGAACACGGCGGCGCTGCCGCGCCCACGCCGGCGCAGGCCGTGCGCGAGGCGGAGTTCGTCTTCGCCTGCGTGGGCAATGACGACGACCTGCGGGCCGTCACCCTGGGAGCCGAGGGCGCTTTCGCAACCATGCCCGCGGGTGCCGTCTTCGTCGATCACACCACGGCGTCGGCGGAAGTCGCCCGCGAGCTCCATGCGGCCGCGCGCGAGCGCGGCCTGCACTTCGTCGACGCGCCGGTCTCGGGCGGGCAGGCCGGCGCCGTCAACGGCGCCCTGACGGTGATGTGCGGCGGCGACGCCGAGCCCTTCGAGGCGATGAAGCCGGTGGCGGCCGCCTTCGCGCGCGCGGTCACGCGGATCGGTGCCAGCGGCGCGGGTCAGTTGGCCAAGATGGTCAACCAGATCGCGATCGCCGGGCTGCTGCAAGGCCTGTCCGAAGCCGTCGCCTTCGGACAGCGCGCCGGGCTGGACATGCCGCTGGTGCTGGACGTCATCGGCAAGGGCGCGGCGCAGAGCTGGCAGATGGACAACCGCGGCCGCACCATGGTCGAGGACCGCTTCGACTTCGGCTTCGCCGTCGACTGGATGCGCAAGGACCTGGGCCTGGTCCTCGACGAAGCCCGACGCAACGGCGCGACCGTGCCGGTGACGGCACTGGTCGACCAGTTCTACGCCGACGTCCAGGCCGTCGGCGGGGGCCGCTGGGACACGTCGAGCCTGATCAAGCGCCTGCGCCGCTGAGCCGCGGTCGCGATCCCGCGTCAGCCGCCCGTGATCATTTCCTGTCGGCCGGCGTGCCGCCCAGCGCCGGCCGCGCGGTCGTCAACTCGGCGAGTTCGGCGTCCGTGAGGATTTCGAAGACCCGAACCACTTTCGAGACCCCATCGACCTTGCGGGCGACCTCGGCCGCGCGCGCAGCCTCGCGCTCGGTGACGCGGCCCATCAGGTAAACGGTGCCACGCTCGGTCGTGACCTTCACGGCATTGGCCTGCACGTCCTTGGCGTCGATCAGGCTGGCCTTGACGCGGGCCGTGAGGATGCCGTCGTTTGAACGCGCGGTCAGCGTGGTCTTGCCCATGACGGCGATCTCGTTGACGATCGAGCGCACGCCCTCGATGCGGCTGATGGCGCGTTCGATGGTCACGCGGTCGGCGGCCTCGGGCGACTCGCCGGTCAGCAGCACCATGCGGTTGTAGCTCGTGACGTTGACGTGGGCGCGATCGCCCACGAGCTCACGGATGCGCGCTGCAGACTTCAGCTCGATCGACTGGTCCTCGACCTGCGTGCCGGGGGTGCGACGGTCGGTGGCGACGAGCGCGCCACCGAGCATGGCACCGCCCACCAGGACAGGCGCACATGCCGACATCAACATCCCGGCGGTCAAAGCCAGGACGGCAACCCGCAGCGGGCGCAAGCCCGGGATTCGCGAGCGGACGGAGGTGGTGTTCATTCGGTTTCCAGTTCACCCATCAATTGAAGATCGACTGCATCGCACAGGCAATGCAGCACCAACAACAGCGCCTCGGCGACCCGCGCGGCACGCGCATGAGGCACGGACACGAGCACATCGGCCTCACCCAACCGACCGGACCACGGCCGCGCGTCGCCACCAGTCAGCACCACCAGGACCATGTCCTGGCTGCGGCCGCGCTGCACGGCCTCGACCAGCACGCCAGAGGGCTGACCGGCATCGACGACCAGCAGCACATCGCCGGGCTGACCCAGGGCCTGGACCTGCTGGGCCACTTGCAGCGGTGCCTCCTGACGCAGCGCGATCGCCGCCAGGGGCGGCCGTTCGCGCTCGAAACGGTGGGTGAAGGCCGCCACCAGCACAGGCGCCAGCGCCGCACCCGAGTCAGCGCCCGCCACGAGCACCTTGCCCCCTGCCGTGACGCACCCGACGATGGCCTCGGCCGCCTGCGCCACGACACGGGGCAAGGTGGCCGCCGCGTCGTTGAACAGATCCGCGGCTTCGAAGAACTGCTGCTGGATGCGCTGCTCGAGCATGGTCATTGATCATATGACACGCACAAGGCGGTCCGGTTCCCTCTGGCGGCACGCCGCCGAGCGGTTGCTGCGATCGCGCAGCGTCCGGGCGCGTGCGACCGGGCAGGCCCTGGAGGCGGTGATCGCGCGCCCATCGGGCATCTCGCACAGACGCCAGGATGGACGCGGCCCGACCTCGGTCAACCGGCGTCGAAAGCGGCCTTCAGCCATGTCAGGCCACCGCCATCGATAGCGACCACGTCGAACCGGCAAGGCGGCAGGCTCGGCTGCCGCATCAGCCAGTGCCGCGCCGCGTAGACGATGCGCGACTGCTTGGCAAGGTCCACGGTGGCGGCGGCGCCGCCGTAGCGCAGGGCTGCCGCACGGCCGCCGGAGCGAGACCGCACCTCGACGAAGACGACGGTGCCATCCGGTTCCCTCAGGATCAGGTCGATCTCACCGGCACGGGCTCCGGGCCCGCGCGCCACCCGATAATTGCGCTGCAGCAGTTGCAGTCCGGCGCCGGCGAGATGCCGCAGCGCCTGTTCTTCGGCCTGCTGCCCTGTCTGCAACGGGCTCGCACGCCCCGTCAAGGTCCTGACCATCGACGCTCCCTCCCTGCTGCGCGCGGCCGCTGTGGCCGCAGGCGCCCAGCACCACCCACCCGCGACACTGTATGTCGTGGCCACGCCGATCGGCAACCTCGCCGACCTGACGTTGCGGGCGGTCCACGTGCTCGCGCAGGTCGACACCGTCGCCTGCGAGGACACGCGCACCTCGGGCGCATTGCTGCGCCACCTGGGCTTGGACAAGGCCTTGTTGGCCGTCCATGCGCACAACGAGTCGCATGCCGCGCAGCGCGTGATCGCCCTGCTCCAGGCGGGGCAGCGCGTGGCTTTCGTCAGCGACGCCGGCACACCCGCCATTTCCGACCCGGGCGCCGCGCTGGTCGCGGCCGTGGCCGCTTCGGGTCATCGGGTTGTGCCGGTGCCCGGGCCGAGCAGCGCGGTGGCCGCGATGAGCGTGGCTGGCGACGCCCACGGCAGCGGTTTCCGCTTCGTCGGCTTTCTGCCCGCCAAGGGCGCGCAGCGGCGCGAGGCCCTGCTGAGCCGTCTGCGCGACGAGACCCCGCAGGTGCTGTTCGAGGCGCCGCACCGCATCGAGTCACTGGCCCGGGACCTGGCCGAAACGGCACCGAACCGGACGGTCACCCTGTGCCGCGAGCTGACCAAGCAGTTCGAGACCGTGGCCACGATGCCCGCAGCCGCCCTGCCGGGCTGGCTCGCGGTCGAAGCCACCCGCCTGCGCGGCGAGTTCGTGCTCGTGCTGCACGGGACGGCGCCGCCGTCGGCCCTGGACGCCGATGCCTTGCCGGCCCCCCTGACCGAAACCCTGGCGCTGCTGGTGCAGGCGCTGCCGCTGAAGCAGGCCGTGGGCCTGGCCACCGCCGTCAGCGGGGCGCCACGCAACGCCGTGTACGCCGCGGCATTGGCGCTGCGGCAGGCCCGGGACGGCGTCGAGCAGCATGACGCCCTGGACGGCACATCGTCCGGCGATCGACCCGATTGACCGCGCTCAGCCAGCCGATCTCCCTGGAACCCTCGGAATGGCCCCCGCTCCTAGAATCCGTCGACCGTCTTGAACGAGGACCCGACATGATCTCCCGCGAACCGACGATCGAGCGCCTGGCCACCGCCCAGGCCCTGATGCTCGAGCCCTTCGGGCTGGGCGAGGACACGCTGCAGCGCGCGCTTGGCTTGATCTCGGCGCATCGCGTCGACGATGCCGACCTGTATTTCCAGACCACGCGCCACGAAGGCTGGAGCCTGGAGGAAGGCATCGTCAAGAGCGGCAGCTTCAGCATAGACCAGGGCGTGGGGGTGCGAGCGGTGGCCGGCGAGAAGACGGCCTTCGCCTACTCGGACGACCTGTCGGAGGCTTCGCTGCTGGATGCCGCGCGCACGGTGCGCACCATCGCCGCAGCAGGGCAGACCCGACGCGTCAAGGTCCCCCGGCGCACGCGTGTGGCCACCAGTCGCCGCCTGTACGTGCCCACCGACCCGATCGCCACGCTCGACAGCACCGCCAAGGTGGCACTTCTGGAGAAGGTCGAGCGCATGGCTCGCGCCCGCGACCCACGTGTGGCCCAGGTGATGGCAGGGCTGGCGGCCGAGCACGATGTGGTGCTGATGGCGCGCGCCGACGGCACGCGCGCGGCCGACGTACGCCCTCTGGTACGCCTGAGCGTCACCGTCATCGCCGAACAGAAGGTCGGCGACCAGGTGCGCCGGGAGATGGGCACCGGCGGGGGCGGCGGGCGTTTCGGTCTGGCGTACTTCACCGACGACGTCATTCGCAGCTACGTCGACCATGCCGTCGACGCGGCATTGACCAACCTCGAGAGCCGCCCGGCACCGGCTGGCGAGATGACGGTCGTGCTCGGGCCGGGCTGGCCGGGCGTGCTGCTGCACGAAGCCGTCGGACACGGGCTGGAAGGCGACTTCAACCGCAAGGGTTCGAGCGTCTTCGCCGGCCGCATCGGCGAACGCGTGGCGGCGCGCGGCGTGACGGTGCTGGACGACGGCACCCTGACCGACCGTCGCGGCTCGCTCAACGTCGACGACGAAGGCTGCGCGACCCAGCGCAACGTGCTGATCGAGGACGGCATCCTGCGCGGCTACATCCAGGACCGCATGAACGCACGCCTGATGGGCGTACGCCCCACCGGCAACGGCCGGCGCGAGAGCTACGCCCACGTGCCGATGCCTCGCATGACCAACACCTATATGCTCGGCGGCGACCGCAGCCCGCAGGAAATCATCGCCAGCGTGCGCAAGGGCGTGTACGCGGTGAACTTCGGCGGCGGTCAGGTCGACATCACCAACGGCAAATTCGTGTTCTCCGCCAGCGAGGCCTACTGGGTCGAGAACGGCCGCATCCAGTACCCGATCAAGGGCGCCACGCTGATCGGCAACGGCCCGCAGTCCCTCAAGCGCGTCAGCATGGTCGGCAACGACATGGCGCTCGACACCGGGGTGGGCGTGTGCGGCAAGGAAGGCCAGAGCGTGCCCGTGGGCGTGGGTCAGCCGACGCTGAAGATCGACCGGCTCACGGTCGGCGGCACGGCCTGAAGCGCCCGCGGCGCGGGCTGCGGTCCACGCCTTGCGGCCTTCGCCGGCCGCAAGGCACCGAACACGGAACCGTCAAAGCGACGGCCCGGCCTGGGCAGCGGCCTCGGCCACCCGCGTGCCGATCTCCTCGTAGAGCGCGACGATGCTCTGCCTGGCCACGGGGTGGACACGGTTGGTCAGCAGCACGTGGAAGCTGTGCCGCGGCGGGTCGATCCACAGCACGCACCCGGTGAAGCCGGTGTGGCCGAAACTGCCCGGTCGCGGGTGCCGCCCCCGGGCGCGTGACAGCGGGGTGTCGATGTCCCAACCCAGGCTGCGCCGCTCGGACAGCGAGGCTGGCGTGGCCACGGCGGTCATCTGCGCCACCGTGGATTCGCGCAGCACGGTCGCGCCGTCGAGCGTGCCGCCCTCCAGCACCATCCGCGCAAAACGGGCGATGTCGGCCACGGTGCTGAACAGGCCCGCGTGGCCCGCCACGCCGCCCATGCGGCGCGCCGTCGGGTCGTGCACGGTGCCGCGCAGCCATTGGCGCATCGGCTGGCCCGGCACCCCCATCAGGTCCGCGGCGGCGCCCTCAGCATGGGCCACCGTCTGTGCTGCACCGCCCACGTCTGCCGCCTCGACGCATTCGGTCGGGGCGATGCGATGCGACGGCAGGCGTCGCAGTGGCAGGAAGCCGCTGTCGCGCATGCGCAGCGGCCCGAGGATCCAGTCCTGCGCGAGCGCATCGAGCGGCCGGCCCGTCAGGCGCTGCGCGATGTCACCCAGCAGCACGAAGTTGACATCCGAGTAACGGAAGACGCCGTCGGGCGGATGCGTCGGGCGGCTGCAACAGGCCAATTCGACTGCGGCGTCATGCCCGGCCCAGGACGACTCCAGCGGCAGGCCGGCCGGCAAGCCGGACGTGTGTGTGAGCAGGTGCCGAACGGTGATGTCGTCGCCGGCCTCAAAGGCAGGCACGATCTGGCGCACCGGACATCCGAGTTCGAGCGAGCCCCCTTCGACCAGCCGCATCAACACCGGCGCGGTGATCACCACCTTGGTCAGCGACGCGGTATCGTAGACCGTGGCCGTCTCCAGTGCCTGCACCTGCGGCTGCAAGGCCAGCAGCCCGACCGCGCGCTCGTGGGCGACGACGCGGCCCGGGCGACCGACCTCGATCCGCACCACCCCGCCGGGCAGTTCACCTCGATCGACCGCCTGGCGCATGGCCGCGTCGATGGCAGAAAAGGCGGGCAGGTCTGGGCGGGCATCGTGCATGGGCCACCAGCATAGCGCCGCACAGCGCATGCTACATTCTCGACATGCGTTGGACCGCCGCGTTCTTCTTTGCGTACTTTTACTTCTCGTGCCGCCCGGCGGCTGGAGAGGCCCACGCACACTAGAGCGAGCGAGCCGACCCAGAAAACCGCCGGAGACCCCGGCGGTTTTTTTTCGTCCCCGGCCGACCGCAGCCCCTTCCTCTGCACATCCAACCACCCCCGAGGAGCGACCGATGCCCAACCGCAGCAGCAGCACCGACCCCTGGTACGCGCACACCGAGAAGACCAGCCAGACCGACGACCAGCGCATCAAGGAGGTCACCCCCTTGCCGCCGCCCGAGCATCTGATCCGCTTCTTCCCGATCGCGGGCACGCCGGTGGAGCGCCTGATCAGCGACACCCGTCAGGCGGTACGCCGCATCCTGCAAGGCGAGGACGACCGGCTGCTCGTCGTCATGGGCCCGTGCTCGATCCACGACCCGGCTGCGGCGCTGGAATACGCCCGGCGCCTGAAGGCCGAGCGCGAGCGCCACGCCGACACGCTGGAAGTCGTGATGCGCGTGTACTTCGAGAAGCCGCGCACGACGGTGGGCTGGAAGGGGCTGATCAAC
>CAZFVH010000016.1:0-48322 GCA_964522465.1 uncultured Rubrivivax sp.
GCACCTGCATGAACACCCCGAAGAAGTGCATGAAGGCCGGGATCGCCGCTGCGGCCAGGATGGTGTGGTACGGCACCGAGAGGAACTCGATCATCAGGAAGGCCGCCGCGCCCATCACCGGGGGCGTGATCTGCCCGCCGGTGGAGGCGGCCGCCTCCACCGCCCCGGCGAACTCGCGCTTGTAGCCCACCCGGATCATGGCCGGGATGGTCAGCGAGCCCACCGTCACCGCGTTGGCCACCGACGAGCCCGACAGCATCCCGAACAGGCCCGAGCCGAAAACGCTGACCTTGGCCGGGCCGCCCACCTGACGGCCGGCCACCGCCGAGGCCAGGTCGAGGAACAACTGTCCCAGCCCGATGCGCGTGGCGATCACGCCGAACAGCACGAAATGGAAGACGTAGGTGGCGACCACGCCGATGGCCACGCCATAGATGCCCTGGCTGGTCAGGTACTGGTGATTGACGAGTTGCGTCCAGCTGGCGCCGGCGTGCTTGAGCAGCCCGGGGAAGTGCGGGCCCGCCAGGGCATAGGCCATGAAGCCGATGGCGATGACCGGCAGCGGCCAGCCCATGCTGCGCCGCGTGGCCTCGAGCAGCGCCAGGATCAGGATCGAGCCCATCACGACGTCCAGCGGCAGCGGGTTGCCCACGCGGAACATCAGGTCGTCGAAGATGTGCGGGATGTACATCACCGCCACGGCCACGGCCACGGCGATCAGCCAGTCCGTCAGCGGCACGCCGCCCGGCCAGGCCCAGGTCGAGCGGTGTGTGCGCTCCAGCAGCCCCTTGCGGTGAGGAAACACCAGGAAGACCAGCCCGAGCACGAAGGCCAGGTGCACCCCGCGGTGCGTGATCTCCTGCAGCAGGCCGAAGCCGGCCGTGACGTAGTGGAACAGCGACAGCGCGATCAGCAGCGCCCCAGCCACCGTGGCCGACCCACGGGGCAGCGGGCGGAAGCGCATCTCCGGGTCGTACTGGCGCTCGAGCGCCGCCGCCTGCTGCTCGTCGAGCAAGGTGGGAGTGTTCATCGCTTCAAGGTCCGCAGGGCGGGCGTTCGGGACAAGAACACACGGGCGGCCCTTCGACCGCCCGTGCACATCGCGGCCTCAGCCGCCCGGCCTCACTTGATCAGTCCGGCTTCCTTGTAGAAGCGCTCGGCGCCCGGGTGGAAGGGGATCCCGGCGCCCAGGACGGCGTTCTCCTTGGTGATGTACTTGCCCTTGGCGTGGCCCGCGCCCAGCATCTTCTGGCCCTCGGCCGAGTACAGCTTCTTCACGATCTCGTAGACCAGGTTGGCGTCGGCCTTGTCGCTGGTGACCCACTGCGCACCGACGGCCAGCGTCTTCACGGCTGCCACGCCCTTGTAGGTGTCGGCCGGGATGGTGTCGGGCGCGAAGAAGCCGCTGGTCTTGCGCAGCGCATCGGCCTGCGGGCCATCGATGGCCACGAGTTCAATGCCGGCACCCGAGGCGGCGAGTTCGGCAATCGCCCCCGCCGGCGCGCCACCGGTGAAGAAGAAGGCGTCCAGCGCCCCATCCTTCATCTTGTCACCCGCCTGGTTGGGCTTGATGTACTCCGGCTTGAGATCGGCATCCTTCAGGCCGTAGGCCGCGAGAATGGTGCGCGCATTGATCAGCGTGCCCGAGCCCGGTTCGTCCAGCGCCACGCGCTTGCCCTTCAGGTCGGCCACGCTCTTGATGCCCGAGCCCTTGCGGGTGACGATGTGCACGCTCTCGGGGTAGAGGTTGGCGATCAGGCGCAGACCGGTGACCGGCGGCCTGCCCTGCCACACGCCCGTGGCGGTGTAGGCCCAGCTCGCGACGTCGGCCTGCGAGAAGCCCGACTCGGCTGCGCCGCTGATGACCGCGTTGACGTTGGCCACAGAGCCGGCGCTGGACTGCGCCGTCGCCGCGACCTTGCCAGGCTGGCTGACGATGTTGGCGATCATGCCGCCCACGGGGTAGTAGGTGCCGGCGGTGCCACCGGTGCCGATGCGGAAGAACTGCTGCGCGTGGGCGGCGGTGCTGGCCAGGACCAGTGCGACGGCGGCGCAGACGAGGTGACGACGGGCGATCTTCATGTGAGGGAACTCCAAGGGAGGGGTCTGTGGGGCGCGGATCTTGCCTCAAATGGCTGACGCCGCCGCGATGGGCAGGCCGGTGTGGCGGCGTCAGCGAAGAGCCAAGTCGAGCGACACCCCGGCGAAGACCGCGAAACCCACCCAGTGGTTGAGCCGGAAAGCGCGAAAGCAGCCTTCGCGCGTGCGCTCGCGGATCAGACGGTGGTGCCAGGCGACCTGCCCCGCGGCGGCCGCCAGGCCCAGCACGAACCACTGGCCCAGGCCGAACGAGGCCCCCAGCAACCCCCACGAGACCAGGTAGGCCGCATAAAAGCCCATGACCGCGGCGACGTCGAAGCGCCCGAGCGTGATGGCCGAGGTCTTGATGCCGATCCTCAGGTCGTCGTCGCGGTCGACCATCGCGTATTCGGTGTCGTAGGCCAGCACCCAGAACAGATTCGAGGCCAGCAGCGTCCAGGCCTGCCAGGGCACGGCCTCGACGATGTCGGCCCCGCTCCACCCTGGTCCGCCACGCACCGCCGCGAAAGCCATCGGGATGCCGAAGCTGAAGGCCACGCCGAGGACGGCCTGCGGCATCGACACCACGCGCTTGGCATACGGATAGGCCAGCGTCACCACCAGGGCGGCGAAGGACAGCGCGATGGTCGTGGCGTTGGTGGAAAGCACCAGCGCGAAGGCCATCAGCGCGAGCAGCGCCCCGACGGCCAGCGCCTCCCCGACCGACACAGCGCCCGAGGTCACCGGGCGCTGCGCGGTCCGCTTGACGTGGCGGTCGAAATCGCGGTCGGCCACGTCGTTGACGCAGCAACCGGCGCTGCGCATCAGGAAGGTGCCCAGCACGAACACCGCCAGCAGATGCCAGCCGGGAAAGCCGTCCGCGGCCATCCACAGCGCGCTCAGGCCCGGCCACAGCAGCAGCAGCCAGCCCGCCGGGCGGTCCCAGCGGATCAGGTTCAAGTACAGCGACAGGCGACGCGCGGCCATGCGGTGGATTGTCGTACCCCTGACAGGACTTGCGCGCACGCAGCCGGACCCGCGGGGCGGCGCCCTACAAGACGGGCCGACACCCGGCACACCCGCCGCCGCAGCGTCCGGACGACGCCTCAACCCTGCCCAGGAAGCCCGCCGATGACCCCTTGGATACGCCGGATGACCTCCATCGCCCTGCTCGGACTGCTCGCCGCCTGCGGTGGCGGGACCACGGACAGCGATACCGACATCGCCACCCTTGCCCAGCGCGCGCCCGAGTTGACGACGCTGGCCGAGGCGGTCGAGGCTGCGGGCTTGGGCCCAACCCTCGCGGGCCCAGGGCCGTATACCGTGCTGGCTCCGACCAAGGCCGCCTTCGACGCGCTGCTGACGGAACTCGGGATCACGGAGCAGGCCCTGTTCGCCAACCGGCCCCTGCTGCAGGCCGTGCTCGCACAGCACGTCCTGGTCGGCCGCATCGCACGTGCCGACATCGCGCCGGGACGCGCGGTCGAGCCGCTGGGGGATGGCTTCTTAAAGATCGACATCTCCGGCGACGACCTGGTGATCACCGACGGCCGCAACCGCACGGCACGGGTGCAGGCCACCGACATCACCGCGACCAACGGCCTGGTCCACGTCATCGATCGGGTGCTGCTGCCTGCCGACCGCCACCTGTACGAGGTGGTGCAGGCCGAGGGCGGGCTCGGGCGCCTGGCCGCGGCGCTGGCAGCCACGGGCCTGTCGACCGCCCTGTCGGGCCCCGGCCCCTTCACCCTGTTCGCGCCCACCGACGCAGCCTTCGACGCGCTGGCAGCGCAACTGGCGCTGACCCCGACGCAGTTGCTGGCCGATGTGCCGCTGCTCACACGGGTGCTCGCCTACCACCTCGTCGACGCGCGCGTCCTGCGCGCCGAGGTGCCGCTCGGGGTGCCGGTGACGACGCGCCTCGGACGCACCTTCACGGTCAGCGCTGGCATGGATGCCCGACTTCGGGTGACCGACGAATGCGGCTGCACGGCCACCGTCGTCCGCACCGACCTGCTCGGCGCCAACGGCGTGATCCATGTGATCGACAAGGTGCTGCAGCCGGCGCCGTGAGCGTGCCCCCTCGAAGGGCGAGAAAACTGGGGACGGCCCGGCGTTTTCTCGACAGCGCCCCCAAGGACGGGCCCGCGAGGGCCAAGGTGATCATGAGGGTGCCGAGGACGGCCTCAAAATCGGCGCATCACCGATCCTGCTCCCCCGCATGCGCCCTGCCAGCCCCACGACCGCCCCGGACCCGACCGAACCTCTCGACACCCTCGACCAGGCGAGGCTGGACGCGCAGTTCCGCCTGGACCGTATCACCAACCTCGACGGCCTGATGCACCGGCGCGCCGAGGCGGCGCGGCAGGCGCTGGCGAGCACGCCCTGCCTGCGCGCGCTGCGTTACGGCCCCGGCGAGGGCCATACGCTCAATCTTTTCTTGCCTGCCCCTGCTGGGGCGTCCGACGCGGCCGGCCGGCCTGAGGCAGCCGGCGCGCCGATGCTGGTGTTCATCCACGGCGGCTTCTGGCGCTCGCTCGACGCCGACCTCTTCAGCTTCGTCGCGCCAGGCTTCGTCGACGCCGGGGCGGCCGTGGCGGTGATCGACTACCCGCTGATGCCAACCGCGCGCATGGCCGACGTCGTCGACGCCTGCTTCGGCGCCCTGCACTTCCTGCACCGCGCCGCGGGCGACCACGGCATCGATGCGCGGCGCATCCACCTCAGCGGTAACTCGGCCGGGGGGCATCTGGTGGCCGAGCTGATGGACGCCGCGAAGCTGCGTCACCGAGGTCTGCCCGCAGATGTGCTCGCCGGCGGGTGCACCCTCAGCGGCCTGTACGACCTGGAGCCGGTGCGGCGGTCCTCCCAGAACGACTTCCTCGGCCTGACGCCGCAGGAGGTGGCCCGCTTCTCGCCGCTGCGACGCGCCTACACGCCGGCTGCCCGCGTGATCGCGACCGTCGGTGCGCTCGAGATGGACGAGTTCCTGCACCAGAACCGGGCCTTCGCTCAGTGCTGCGCGGCCAGCGGGCTGCCGGTGGAACACCGGCAGGAGCCCGGGATGGATCACCTGAGCGTGGTGCTGGACGCACTGGCCGACCCGCGCCAGGCGCTGCACCGGCGAGTGCGGGCGATGATGGGGCTGCCGGTGGACCGCGCGGGGCCCGACCACACGCCGGGACAGGCCACCCGCTGATCCGGCATGATGGCGTGCCGCCCCGCCGCCCCGCCGCCCCCCCGCGCCGCCATGACCGACTGCCTGCCGACCGCCACTCCACTGGGCCGCTCCGCACCCTTCCCCAACCAGGTGGACCCATCCGTCCTGTGCGCGATGCCTCGGGCGCCGCATCGCCAGGCCCTGGGCTGGGCGACCGCCGTGCCCTTCGTCGGCGCCGATCTATGGACGGCCTATGAGCTGAGCTGGCTGAACTCGAAGGGCAAGCCGCAACTCGCAATCGCCGAGATGACCGTGCCCTGCGACAGCCCGAACCTGGTGGAGAGCAAGTCGCTCAAGCTCTACCTGAACGGCTACGCCAACGAGCGCCATGCCGACGCGGGCACGGTGCGCGAGCGCATCGTGGTCGACCTGTCAGCCGCGCTATGGCAGGGCGCGACCAGCCCCGGCCGCGTCGGGCTGCGGTTGCGCGCGCCGGAACAGTTCGCCGCGCTGGAGCACGGCGAACTCGCCGGGCTCAGCCTGGACCGGCTGGACCTGGAATGCACCCATACCGAGCCTGCGCCGCAGTTGCTGCGCGCCGACACGTCGTCGGCCCCGGTGGAGGAACTGCTGTTCAGCGACCTGCTGCGCAGCCTGTGCCCGGTGACCGGCCAGCCCGACTGGGGCAGTGTGCAGATCGCCTACCGCGGCCCGCAGATCGACCATGGCGGGCTACTGGGCTACCTGGTGAGCCTGCGCAACGAGTCCGGCTTCCACGAACAGTGCGTCGAACGCCTGTACACCGAGATCTGGCGTCGCTGCCGGCCCACGCGCCTGTCGGTGCTGGCGCGCTACACCCGCCGCGGCGGCATCGACATCAACCCCTGGCGCACCAGCCATCCGCAGGTGGCGCCGCCCTTCCGGCGCACGGCGCGGCAGTAGTCGGGGGCAAGAACCGACCGACCGGCCGAGGGGTCAGACCGATCGCGAGAACGACCGTCCGTCACCGATCGGCCCGCGCATCGAGTCGGGGTCAGTCCTCCGCCCGGGGCCACAGCGCCCACGCGCGCAAGGGCTGGCGCATGCGGCCCGCCTGCTCGAGCGCCTCGTCTGCCCAGCCCCAGAAATAGTCCACACGCACCGGCCCGACGATGGCGCTACCAGTGTCCTGCGCCATCACCAGGCGCTGCAGCGGCTGCGTCGACAGCGGTTCGGTGGTGTCGATCCACAGCGGCGTGCCATAGGGCACAGCGCGCGGGTCGACCGCCACCGAGCGGCCTGGCGTGAGGGGCACACCCTGGGCGCCCACCGGCCCACGCCCGGGGTCGGGCAGGGGTTCCTCGCGGAAATAGATCACGCGCGGGTTGGCCCACATCAACTCGCGCAGTCGATCGGGGCGTCGGTCGGCCCAGGCGCGGATGGCCTGCCATGACGCCTGGTGGCTGCGCAGCTCGCCCTGCTCGATCAGCCAGCGGCCGACAGACCGGTAGGGATGACCGTTGTGGCCGGCATAGGCCACACGTATCGTCTGGACGCGACCGTCGGGCTCACTGACGCGCAGCCGCCCGGACCCTTGGATCTGCAGCAGCAGCAGGTCCAGCGGATGCGCGAGGTAGGCGATCTCCCGCCCACGCACCGAGGCCATCGCCACCGGCACGGTCTCGAGTTCCTGGCGCGACCAGTGCGGCACCCGCGTGGCCAGGTCGGCGGGTGGGGTGTGCATCGCCACGGCAAACGAGGGCGCCGGCTGGCGCGAGGCGGCGAGCACCGGCTCGAAGTAACCGGTGGCCAGGCCATCGACGCGTCCGTCCATGGCCTCCAGGCGCCAGGGCCTCAGCCAGGTGGTGACGAAGTCGCGCACCTGGACATCGTCGACTGGCGATGCCAACTGCGCTCGCGCGCAGACGTCGGCCCAGGCACGCGAAGGACGTCCGCAGGACGCCAGCATCGCGGGCCACCAGGCCAGCATCTCGTCCTGATGCCAACCCGGCAGCGCCGACCACGGCACCGGCACCCAGCGCGCCGGGCCACGCTCGAGCGCTGGACGGGCCAGGTGTCCGGGATCGTCGACCACCGACGTCGCCTGCGGGCGGGCCTCCACGGCCGTGCCGGGCGCCGCCGGCGGCTCGATCGGGGGCGCCTGCGCCGCGGCGGCCAGATCAGGCGTCCGGGCAGACTGGCCCGGCCAAGGCCACCCCCACTTGCCGTGGGGCGCAGAGGCGCAGGCCACCAGCGTGGCAGCTAGGATTCCTAGAATCGGAACCCTTACCCAACGAACCGACGCGGTACGCCGCCATCCCGTCATGTGGCTCCTGTTCCTCGAGGCCCTGGCCGCGCTGCTGCTGCTCATCGGATTGGTGTGGTGGACGATGTTCTCGGGACGCCGCAAGGGCGAGCGTTCCACGGACGACGCAGACCGGACCTGAGCTCGGCAGCAACCCGGCGCGGACGCGCCGCGGTCCGGCCCCTGGAGACCCAGATCGCCCCATGGGCCTCGGCCCCGGGCCGTGTCGAGCCGCCGTCGTCAAGCCTCATGTGCGTGTTCCGGCAGACGGGGAGGGGCCCTCCACCGACGGCGCCCCGTGGGCAGCTGGATCTCCGGGCCGGTCGCTGGCAGGCTGCGGGCCGTCGATCCGAAAACCCACCGCCATGGCAATGCAACTGATCAGCACCAGCAGGATCAGCGCCGCCACCGGGAAACCGGCGGGCACCAGCTGCGGCGGGATCGAGAAGAACAGCAATACGGTGATCAAGCCCCGCGGGGCAGCCCAGGCCAGCGGCCGCGTGCCCGAAGCGGACAGCAGCCGCATCAGCGGCCAGCGCAAGCCGAAGATCAGCGCCGCCAGCAGGATGGCGAGCCCCCAGGCACCGAGATCGGCGAGCGAACGCAGGTCGGTGCCGAAGCCCAGCAGCAGGAAGAAGAAGGTGCGCACGAGGAAGGTCGCCTCGGCCGTGAGGTGCTTCAGTTTGTCGAGTTCGGCGTCGTAGCGCGGGCTGTGCAGCCGGCGCAGGCCCTGGACCTGCGCGAACAACTGCGGGTTGTTCAGCATCAGGCCGAGCACCAGTACGATCAGCAGCGGTGACAGGCTCAGCGCCTTGGCCACGCCGTAGACCAGGATCAGACCGAAGATCAGGGGCAGGAACTTCACGTGGCCCTGCAGGTGTCCGACAAGCCAGACCATGCCCAGCCCCAGCAAGCCACCGAGCACCAGCACCGCCAGCCCACCGCCCACCAGATTGAGCGTGAACCCGTCTCCGCTCGAGACGGTCACCAGTGCCGCGTTGAACAGCATCACCCCGAGGATGTCCGACCATGAGCTCTCGTAGATCACGAACTCGCGGTCGTGTGGTGCCAGAGTCTGCGCGCTCGGGATGGCCACGGCGCTGCTGATGACGGCAAAGGGCATGGCCACAAGCACCGCGTGCATCCAGGACAGGTCGAAGAGGAACTTGACCGGCGCCGCCACGGCCGCGGCGGTGGAAACCACTCCGAGCGCTGCCGCGCCGAAGGTGCGCCACAGGAAGGCGCGGCGTCCCGGGCTGAGCTTCAGGTCGAGCGCGCCTTCGAGCACGATCAGGATCAGCCCGACCGTGCCGAGCACCGGCAGCAGGCCCGGGGGCACGTCGACCTGCCACCCGGCGACGTCGGCGCCGGCCCGCAGCACCAGCCCCGTGAGCAGCAGGAACACCACCGACGGAAAGCGCAACTGCCGCCCGAGATGCAGATACCAGTAGGACAGCAGTACCGCCAGGCTGATGAGGACGAGGACTGTGGAGGTGTCCATGATGGAGGCAGGTCGGATGCGGCCATGCGACCGGAGCGGGTGGCGCGAGCGTCCCGACGCAGCGGACCGGGACCCGCGACGTCCGGCCGCGCGTCAGTGCAGCAGGCCGGGGAACACCAACTCGAACGGCGGCACCTCGGTATCGAAGGCACGCGCGTCCTCGCTCATGCAGAAGAAGGTGCCACGCATGCGGCCGTGTGGCGTGTCGATGCGCACCCAGCTCGTGTATTCGAACTGCTCGGAGGGCGCGAGCACCGGCTGGCGGCCGACCACCGCCAGACCGCGCACCTCCTCGGTCCGGCCGTGCGCGTCGGTGATCAGCCACTGCCGCGCCACGAGCTGCGCCTTCACGTCGCCCGTGTTGACCACCTTGACCGTGTAGGCGAAAGCGTAGGGCCCGTCGGGCGGGCTGGATTGCTCGGCCAGGTATTGCGTCGTGACGGTACAGGTGAAGCGGGCTTGTGGCATGGTGGCGAGTCTAAGATAGCGCCATGAACGAGATGATCATCGCGCCGTCGATCCTGTCGGCTGATTTTGCGCGGCTCGGGCAGGAGGTGCGTTCGGTGCTCGCCGCCGGAGCGGACTGGATCCACTTCGACGTGATGGACAACCACTACGTGCCCAACCTGACCTTCGGGCCGATGGTCTGTCAGGCGCTCAAGCCGCACGCGCTGCGGCCTGACGGGCAGCCCGCGCCGATCGACGTGCACCTGATGGTGCAGCCGGTGGATGCGCTGGCGCAAGCCTTCGCGAGGGCCGGGGCCGACCTGATCAGCTTCCACCCGGACGCCAGCGCCCACGTCGACCGCACGCTCCAACTCATCCGCGCAGAGGGCTGCAAGGCCGGTCTGGTGTTCAACCCGGCGGCCTCGCTCGACGTGCTGGAGTGGACGATCGACCGTCTCGACCTGGTGCTGATCATGAGCGTCAACCCGGGCTTCGGCGGGCAGAGCTTCATCGACGGCGCGCTGCGCAAGATCGAACGCGTGCGCCGGCTGATCGACGCCAGCGGGCGGGATATCCGGCTCGAGGTCGACGGCGGCATCAAGGTCGACAACATCCGGCGGGTGGCCGAGGCCGGCGCCGACGCCTTCGTCGCCGGCAGCGCGATCTTCGGCCAGCCCGACTACCGCGCCGTGATCGAGGCCATGCGGCGCGAGCTCGCCGCCAGCTGAGACGCTGTCGTCGGCAGGACACCCGGCCCGATGCTCAACGTCTTCACGCTCGCCAACGGCCGGCTGATCCAGCAGGAGATCGGCTCCGAAGCCGCCCTGGCCGATCTGAAACCGGTGTGGGTGGATCTGGAGGCACCCACGCCGGTGGAGAAGGCGTGGGTCAACCTGCGTTTCGCGCTGGCCATCCCCGACGATGCCGTCGATGAAGATCTGGAGGAATCCGCCCGTTTCTACGAGGAGGACAACGGCGAGCTGCACATCCGCTCGGACTTCCTGCTCGACGACGACGACGACGACGGCACGCCGGCGCGCAACGTCCGCGTGGCCTTCATCGTCAAGGACGGCGTGCTGTTCTCGATCCACGACGAGGACCTGCCGGTGTTCCGGCTGTTGCGACTGCGTGCGCGACGCATCCCGGCGCTGATCGACGATGCCAAGGACGTGCTGCTCAAGCTCTACGACGCCGACGCCGAATACTCGGCCGACGCCCTCGAGGGCATCTATGACCAGCTCGAACGTGTGAGCGCGCGGGTGCTGAAGGAAGACATCCACGACACGACGGCCGGCGAGGCGCTGGCGGCGATCGCGCGCGAGGAGGACCTCAACGGCCGCATCCGGCGCAACATGATGGACACGCGTCGCGCCCTGAGCTTCCTGATGCGCAGCCGGTTGCTCAGCGCCGAGCAGTTCGAGCAGGCACGGCAGATCCTGCGCGACATCGACTCGCTGGACTCGCACACCGCCTTCCTGTTCGACAAGATCAACTTCCTGATGGACGCCACGGTCGGCTTCATCAACATCAACCAGAACAAGATCATCAAGATCTTCTCGGTGGCCAGCGTCGCGCTGCTGCCGCCCACGCTGATCGCCAGCATCTACGGCATGAACTTCCGCCACATGCCGGAACTCGACCAGCCCTGGGGCTACCCATTCGCGCTCGGGCTGATGGTGGCGTCGGTGGTGGCGCCTTTCGTCTACTTCCGCCGCAAGGGGTGGCTGCGATGACAGGGATCGATCGAGGGTTGGGCGCCGGCCGGGCCCGGTGGCGTGGCCTGGGCCGTGCTCTGGCCTGCAGCGCTTGCGCCCTGGGGCTGAGCCTGGGTCTGGGCATCGGTTCGACACAGGCCGCGGCGGCCGGCCCCTTCGCGCAGGTGCCGGCGCCCCGACCGGCAAAGGCCCCAGGCCTGCTGGCGTGGGACATCGACACCGACGCCTACCGACGCGAGGTCGGTCGCCACCTGTACGCCGCCTACCCGTCGCGCGTGTACCGGGGCGTCCTGCCACCGAACCTGTTCGCCGTGTTGATGACCGAAACCGAGATCGACGCAGCGGGTCGGGTGCTGCAGGTGTCGGTCGTGCGGCCGCCCGCCTCCAGTGCGGCGGCCGCCGTACCACGCTGGGTGATCGGGGCCATCGAGCGCGCGGCTCCCTACCCAGTGCCCGCCGGCATGGGCGCTGGCACGCTGACCTGGCGCGAGGTCTGGCTGGTGGACCGCTCGGGCCGGTTCCAGGTGCAGTTGCTCAGCGAGGGGCAGCGCTGAGCGTGTCCAGGCGCCGGCCATGCCAGGGCTGGCACACCCGCGCAGTGCCGACGGGCCGGACAGCCTGCAGCGTTTTCCCGCCAGGCCGATCCACCCGTCACCGCTCGCGCCGGGCGGGTCATGACGATCCAGGGATCGTCCGCGCCGTTCAGCGGTTCGCGCGGCGCTTGAGCCAGCGCATCAGGCCGCCCACCACGGGGAGCTTCTCGTACAACTCCTCGGCCGCATCCCAGTAGTCCCGATGCAGGGCCACGCGACCATCTGCGGCGAAGCGCAGATGCGTGCCTCCGCGGATGCACTGCGGCGACATGGCCCGGCCGCGGAAACTGAACAGGAAATCCCACACCAGGAAGCACTGGTCGCCTTGGGCGATGGCCTCGCGCACGACGAAGCGCGGCGCGTCCAGGCTCGCGTACATGTGCTCGAACACGGCGCGGATCGCAGGCACGCCACGGACCTCGTTGAACGGATCCTTGAAGATGGCGTCAGGGGTGTAGAAAGCGTCGAGCCGCAAGAGGTCTGCGGGCTGCAACGCCTCGAACAGGCCGATGACGGCCGCCACGCGCGCATCGGGGTGTCGCAGCGCCATCACAGCCCCGTGACCCGGCGTACGCCGGCGAAGTACAGCCGGTCACCGAGCAGGCGCGCGAGCTTGAGCACACGGGTGAAGCGCTTGGGGAAGTGGATCTCGAACCGCCCGCGAGCCCAGCCGTCGACGATCTCCCGAGCCGCCTGCTCGGCGCTGATGAGTGCAGGCATCGTGTAGGCGTTCTGCGCGGTGGCCGGCGTATCGACATAGCCCGGATTGATCACCGACACACCGATGCCGCGTGCCGACAGGTCCAGGTACAGCGTCTCGGCCAGGTTGATCAGGGCCGCCTTGGTGGGCCCGTAGCCCAGTGCCGTGGGCAGGCCGCGGTAGCCGGTCACGCTCGACACCAGACTCAGGTGCCCGCGACGGCCGGCCTCGGCCTGGCGCAGCAGCGCCGGCAGCACGGCATCCAGCAGATGCAGGGCACCGGTGTAGTTGATCTGCAGCTGCCGCAGGGCCTCGTCGAGGTCGAAGGCCGTGGCACGCAGCGGCTTGAACACGCCGGCACAGTAGACCGCATGGTCGATCGTGCCATGGGCCTGCAGGATCGCCGCGGCTGCGGACTGCATCGCGCCACGGTCGACGACGTCCAGCGGCAAGGCCATGCTGCCCGGGTGGGCATCGACGAAATCCTGCAACGCCGCTTGGCTGCGCGCCGAGACCACGACGGTCGCCCCCAGCGCATGCAGCCGGGATGCCGTGGCCCGGCCGATGCCGCTGGATGCGCCCAGCAGCCAGACCGTGCGCCCGGTCCAGCGGTCGATCGGAGGGTTCAGCGGCATCGCAGCGGGGGGCGGACAGCGAGGGAACAGGCCATGGCGTGAGGACTTCGACGTCAGAGTTTGCGAAAGGCCAGCGTGACCTCGCCGAGGCGGATGCCGAACTTGCTCATGATCGCGCGGTTGAGCATCACGCGGTCATCCATCAGGAACATCCAGTCGTCGAACTGGACCTCGTAGACCTTGTCGTCCACCGGCAGCCGCAAGGTGTAGGCCCAGTTCAGGGCGTTGCCGGACGCCTGTCCCGTGGCCTCGCCCACGACATCGTCGGCGCGCCCGCTCCAGCGGCCGTTGCCCAGGTCCGTCAGGCGCCAGACGCGACGCTCGGTCTTGCCGTCGCTGTAGGTGAAGCGCTCGTCCAGCGTGCCCTCGTTGCCCTGCCACGTGCCAGTCATCTGGACCGTGAAGCGCCTGGCCACCTTGCCGGCGCGGTCGGTGAAGATGCCGTGGGCCACGAGTTCGCCATTGAAGTAGCTCTTCAGGTCGAGCACCGGTGTTTCGGCGGCATAGTCGGCCGGGGTGGGCGCGCTCGCGCAGCCGGCAAGCATGGCCGCTGCGCCGGCTGCCAGCAGGGCAGCGCCGCGCTGGAGGATCAGGCGTCGGGTCATCGGTTCTCTCCTCGGATCCAAAGGGTGTGCAACAGGCCGGCAGCCAGCAGCTTGAGGGCGCAGGGCAGCAGGCAGTAGACGACGGTCAGCGACCGCAGGGCGGTCTCGTCCTGCGCTCCAGGGGCATAGCCGAACAGCCCCAGCAGTGGCAGCGCGATGCCCGCGGCCAGCGCGAGATTGAGCTTCGTGGCGAAATTCCACCATCCGAAGTAGGCCCCCTCGAGCCGCGCGGCGTGCCCGGCGCGCTGGATCACCCCGGCCAGCAGCGCGCCCGGCAGGGCGAGGTCGGCGCCCAAGGCCAGGCCGCTGGCCAGACACACGAGCGCATAGGCCGCGACATCCCCCGTGCCCAACGTCGCCGCCCAGGCGAAGGTCACCACGGCCAACATCATGCCGGCGCGCCACGCACGCGCCAGCCCCCAGCGTCCGACCAGGCGCACCCACAGCGGCATTGACAGCGCCCCGGCGGCGAAGTAGCTCGCCAGGAACACGGGCTCCCAGGCCTGCGCCTGCAAGCGGTCGCGAATGAAGAACAGCACCAGCGTGGCGGGCACGGCGGTGGCGATGCCGTTGACCAGGAAGACCAGCAACAGGCGGCGGAAATCCTCCACCTGCCAGGGGCCCGACAGCGCGCCCGCGGGCGATGCGGTGCCCTCGGGGGTCGGGCCCGTCGGTGGAGCCACCGGCACCGACGGTGTCGCCGACTCGGGCCGGACCGCGGCCGCCGACGGGGGCCGGGGCGCGCGCCACAAACCGATCAGCCCCAGGGCCAGCAGGACGGCGAAGGCACCCGCCGCCGTGGCCAGACCGGCCAGCGACGGCAGCACACTGGCCACCAGCACGCCCACCAGCGCCAGCGCCTCGCGCCAGGCGACGATGCGCGCGCGCTGCGCCTCGTCGCCGCCGAGGCGCGCGCCCCAGGCCTGATGCAGCACGCTGAGCACGCTGTAGGCCAGATAGGTCACCGCCAAGCCGATACCGCACCACCACAGCAGCGCCTGCATGTCGCGCACCGCCGGGAAGAACAGTGCGTGGAAGCCGAAAGCCAGGATCAGCGCAGCGGCACACGCCACACGCAGCACGTGCGCGATCGGTCCCTCCAGCCAACGGTCGGCCAGCCGACCGATCACGGGGTCGGCGAAGGCATCGAGCAGACGGGCCCCGAGCAGCAGCGCCCCCAGCGTGGCCAGGGGCACACCGAAGGCATCGGCGTAATGGTTGGGCAGGATCACGTACAGCGGCAGCGCGACGAACGCCAGCGGCAGGCCCAGACCGCCGTAAGCCACACCCTGGGTCCAGCCCCCTGTCCAGAGGCCGGCGCTGGCGCCGGGCGCACCCGTCACTCGGCCGAGACCGTCCGCGGAACCCGACACGCCATGCGTCGGCGCGGGCGCACGCGCGTCGCCCGCACCCGAGCCGTTCACCGGCGCCCCAGCAGTTGCTCGCGCAACGCCGGCTGCGAGCTGCTGGGCCCGAGCCAGATGCCGAAGAACCGGGGGCCGAACCCAGCGTCGGCCACTTCGCCGCGCAGGGCCCCGTTGTGGAAGAAGCGCGCGGGGCCTGCGGGTTGATGGACGCCCGTCAGCCGGTCGCCCTGCCGGACATCGGGGAAGATGCGGGTCATCGCGTCGAGCCACTGCTCGCCCAGCCCTGTGGGCAGGGCTTCGGCCCGGCGCATCTCCCCGAGCGATCGTTCAGCGATCTGACGTCCGTCGAAGCCCCGTGCGTAGGTGATCTCGAGGGCCAGCGGCTGACGTGCCCAGTCGGCCGCATCCAGCCCCGGCCCCTCGGTCCACAGGCGCACGTCATAGACCAGCAGCCCCAGGAAGCGCAGGCGTCCCTCGCCCTGCAGGTGAGGACGGCGGCGCCAGGACTGCAACAGCTCGGCCGGTGGCACGATCGAAGAGCCTCCATCCATCGAGGCCTCGGCGCGCGCTGCCTGAGAAGAAAGCGAGGCCGACACCGCAAGGGGTGAAGCGGCCAGCGCAGCGCACGCGGCGAGAACCGCGCGCCGCGGACCGACGCCTGGCACGACGGGCGTCGAGACGGTGTACGAGGAAGTCGGGTCGGTCGGATTCATGGGTGACAGATGCCGGGCTGGTCGATCGCGGGGTCGCCGCCCATGTCGCGAACCCGTGACCGTCGGCTTCGGGCATCCCGAGAAGGCCTGCAGATCGTGCAGCCGACGTCTCGGGGGTCGCCGACGGGCGGGAGCCTGCGGCAGGGGGCCATCTCACCGGGGCTTTCGTTCCGATAGCGTGCCACAGAAAACCGCGCCGCGCTGCCGTGGTGTCTTCAGCGCCGACGCAGCGTGAACTGCACGACGTCGGTGTTGCCGGTGTCGAAAGCGGCTTCGCAGTACGCCAGGTAGAACTCCCAGATGCGCATGAACCGGGTGTCGAAGCCCAGACGCCGGACCTGCGCATCCCGCGACAGGAAATCGGCGCGCCACCGCCGCAGCGTCTCCGCGTAGTCCGGCCCGAAGGCGTGGGCGTGTACGACCTCCAGCCCGGCCTTGCGGGCATGCGCGCGGAAGACCTGCGAGCTGGGCAGCAGGCCGCCTGGGAAGATGTACTGCTGGATGAAGTCGGTCGAGCGCACATAGCGGTCGAACAGGTCGTCGCGGATCGTGATGGTCTGGATGCAGGCGCGGCCTTCGGGCGCAAGCAGCCGATGCACGGTCTGAAAGTAGCTGTCCCAGTACTCCCGACCGACCGCCTCGAACATCTCGATCGACGCGATGGCATCGTAAGGGCCGTCGTCGATGTCGCGGTAGTCCTGCAATCGCAGGTCGACGCGGTCCGACAGGCCATGGCGCGCCATGCGCTCGCGCCCGTGGGCAAGTTGCTCGGTCGACAACGTGACACCCGTCACCCGCGCGCCGTAACCCGCAGCCGCCTCCTGGGCCAGCGCACCCCAGCCGCAACCGATCTCCAGCAACCTGGCCCCGGACCGCAGCGCGCACTGGTCGAGCGCACGGCGCACCTTGGCGGTCTGCGCTTGGGCCGACGGGCGCGCGAAGTCGCCGTCGAACAAGGCGCTGGAGTAGTTCATCGTCTCGTCCAGCCACAGCCCGTAGAACTCGTTGCCGAGGTCGTAATGGGCGTGGATGTTGCGCCGGCTGCCGCGCCGGGAGTTGCGGTTGAGCAGGTGCTTGAGCCGGTAGGCGATCGACCCCCACCAGCTGCCGTAGATCACCGACTCCATCTCGTCGCGGTTGACGATGAACAGGCGCAGCAAGGCGGCAAGATCCGGGGTAGTCCAGTGCCCGGCGATGAAGGACTCCGCGAAGCCGATGTCACCGCTGCGCAACACGGCAGAGCAAACCTCCCAGTCCAGGACACGCAAGGCGGCCTGGGGGCCTGCGGGAGGCGGACCGTCCACGCTCGGGGCGCCAGAGGTGCGCGAGGCCCCCTCCGGCGAGCGCTCGGCACCCAGGCGCATCTGCTGGCCATCGGGCAACTGCAGGTCGAGCGTGCCGTGACGCAGACGCCGCAGCAGCGACAACACGGTACGTGCGGCCGCCGGAGCGCCGGCGGGCAGCACGGCGACAGGGGCGGTGGTCGAGGTCATGGGCCGGACTCCCGGGTGACGAAGCGCTCTGGCGCCTCGGGTTTGGACACGAAGGGCACGCGCTTGAGCCACAACCTCAGGGCGTGCCAGTGGATGCGGGCGATCACCCCCAGCGTCATCATCGGCATGCGCAAGCCGACGAGGAGCGCGCCACGCCGGGTGAGGACGCGCATCTTTCCCGACAGACTCGTGGCGAGCAGCGGGCCGTCGTCGTCGTCGTGATCGACCCGTGCCACGATGCGCTCGGGCGTGCGCATGAAACGGAAACGATAACGACCCGTGACGCGACAGAAGGGCGACACGTGGAAGACCTTGGACGCCGTGAGTTCCTGTCCGTAGGTCAGACCCGGGCGAGAGAGCAGGTAACAGTGACGCTCACCGAAGGTGTTGTTGACTTCGGCCACCAGCGCTGCGAGCGAGCCGTCAAGGCGGTGGCAGTGCCAGAAGCTCACGGGCTTGAAGGCGTAGCCGAACACGCGCGGATAGGTCTGCAGCCACACCTCGCCTTCGGCATCGCCGATGCCCTCCTGCCGCAGCAGCGCCTCGAGCCAGGCCAGGGCGTCATGCCCACCGTCGCCATGGTCCCGGTCATGGAAGCTGAGAAAACCCCAGCGGTTGCGCGCGAGATGCGGGTCGGGACGTGCGCGCAGGGCACGCATCGGCAGCATCAGGAAGAAGGTCGGGTACTCGAATTCATGGCGCGCCGGACGCAACCGCAGGTGGCGAACCTCGCCCAGGGCGAGCATCGGACGCGGGGATGCCGCCCACAGGGCGGGCGCAGGCGACCCCACACCCGCCTCGGGCGTCCGGTCCGCCTCGGCACCGAGCGACCCGGCGGCCGCCGTTGCCCGCGGCGCCTGGGCCGACGGCGCCGTCCTCATGCCGCCTTCGGAACCGTGCGCCGAGCCGCGTCCCGTCCACGCAACGCGTCGGCCACTGCCAGCCCGGACATCAACCCGTCCTCGTGAAATCCGTAACGCGTCCAGGCGCCGCAGAACCAGACATGCGTCTGACCCTGGAAGTCCTGCAGGCGCGCCTGTGCATCGATCGCGGCCCGATCGAAGACCGGGTGCGCGTACTCGATCTCGGCCAACACGGTGTCCGGTCGGATGTCGCGTGACGGGTTCAGCGACACGACCACCGGGACCGTCCACGGCAAGGGCTGGAGCCGGTTGATCCAGTAGTGCAGGCACACGGCCGACTGCTCGCGTTGCCAGTGCGACGCGCGTTCGTAGTTCCAGGCGGCCCATGCCAGCCGTTTGCGTGGCATGACCGATGCGTCGGTATGGAGCACCGCCCGGTTGAGCTGGTAGCGGATCGCACCCAGCCACTGTCGCTCCTGCGGGGTGGCATCCGACAACAGTGCCAGGGACTGGTCGGTGTGGCAGGCCAGCACCACCTCGTCGAAACGCTCCTCGCCGGCATCGGTGAACACCTGCACGCCGTTCCAACCTTGCGCAGCAGGGACGCGGCGTACCGCACGAACCGGGGTCGCCAGGCGCGCGTCGCGCAATCCCGCGACCATTTTCTGCACGTACTGACGCGAGCCGCCGCGCACCGTCCGCCACTGGGGCCGGTCGGACAACTGGATCAGTCCGTGGTTGTGGCAGAAGCGGATCATCGTCGCCACCGGGAAGCGCATCATCTGCTCGGTCGGACAGGACCAGATGCAGCCGATCATCGGCAGGAAATACCAGTCACGGAAACGTTCGCCGAAGCGGTGTCTGTCGAGGAAATCACCGATGGGCTCGGCCATCTCGACTTCGGCCCGGCGCTGCGCGATCGAGGAAGCGAGCCGGTTGAAGCGGACGATCTCGCGCAACATGTCCAGGAAAGCGGGACGCAGAAGGTTGCGCCGTTGGGCGAAGACCGTATTCAGGCTCGAACCGCTCCACTCCAACCCATCGGACAGGCTCTGCACGGAGAACGACATGTTCGAGGCGGCGGTGTCGACGCCCAACTGGCCGAACAGCCGCACCAGCTCAGGATAGGTGCGATCGTTGTAGACGAGAAACCCAGTGTCGACGCCATGCACCATGCCGTCGATCTCGACGTCGACCGTGTGCGCATGCCCGCCGAAATGGCGGTCGGCCTCGAACAGGGTGACGTGGAACTCAGGCGCCAGGGACCACGCGGCCGACAGCCCCGCGATACCGGAGCCGACCACCGCTACGCGTCGGGTCATGCAAGCGGCCCCCGGATGCGAGCCGCGCCGCCTCCATCACGCAGGAGGACGGCAGTGGAAAAACCTGTCATGCGGCGCCCCCGGGCGAACGAGGGAGGGAGGGAGGAGGAGGAGAGACGCCCGGAGATTGCAGCCGGCGGGACCGGGTGTCCGCACGACAGAAAAAAAGGTTGTGCGACCGCCACCCCCGCGCCCTCACGCCTGCACGGCGTCGCGGGCGAGCGCATACCGAACGCCGGTCCGCAGGTAGTGCGGCGGCGGGTGTGCGTGCGAGTGGAACCTGTCATGGATGAATACTAACGCGTCTATTTTTTGAACTCAAGAGTTTTTTTTTGAATTTGTCAGTCGGATTGGTAGTGACCGATCGGCTCGCAGGGGCCCGCTTCGCCGTCACCTCAATGGGGCCGATCGCAGGCGAAGGAGCGCATGACACCGGAGTCCGACCAGAGTGTCAATTGATCAGTACACTTTCAAGTGTCACTTTGAATTGACGTTGATTGTGAACCTTTGGCTGGACTTTGCAAGCCCGAAACACACCCCAGCCGCCGAAATGGGGCTCTTTTTTGGTTTTCAAGGGGTGCGAGCGTGCAAAACCGGCCCGCGCAGTCGCCCCTGGCGCGCTCGCGGCGGACGCGCCTCCCTAAAATACGGGCACCCTGACGCCCACCACGGACGCCGCTCCATGCTCTACCCGGAACTCTTCAAGCAGCTCGAGGCTGTTCGCTGGAACATGGACACCGACATCCCCTGGGGCGAGTTCGATGCCGGGCGTCTGAGCGACGAGCAGGCGCGAACCGTCAAGATGAACGCCATCACCGAGTGGGCCGCGCTGCCGGCCACCGAGATGTTCCTGCGCGACAACCGCGACGACAGCGACTTCTCGGCGTTCATGAGCGTGTGGTTCTTTGAGGAGCAGAAGCACTCGCTGGTGCTGATGGAATACCTGCGCCGCTTCCGTCCCGAGCTCGTGCCCACCGAAGCCGAGTTGCACGAGGTCCGCTTCGAGTTCGATCCGGCCCCTGCCCTCGAGACGCTCATGTTGCATTTCTGCGGTGAGATCCGCCTGAACCACTGGTACCGTCGTGCCGCCGAGTGGCACACCGAGCCCGTGATCAAGTCCATCTACGAGACGCTGGCCCGCGACGAGGCGCGCCACGGCGGCGCCTACCTGCGCTACATGAAGCGGGCGATGCAGCGCTTCGGCGACGAGGCGCGCGCGGCCTTCGCCAAGGTGGGGGTGCTGATGGCCAGCGCGCGCCGCACCGCACAGGCCCTGCACCCGACCAACCTGCACGTCAACGAGCGCCTGTTCCCGCGCGACACGGTGCAGAGCCGCCTGCCGGACCCCGCCTGGCTGGAGCGTTGGCTGGACAAGCAGATCCAGTTCGACCACGCGTGGGAAACCCGCGTCGTCGAGCGCATCCTGCACAACCTGGGCCTGCTGATGGAGCGCAGTTTCGGCAGCGTGCAGGAACTCAACCGTTACCGCAAGGAACTGGTCCAGGCCCTGGCCCAGCGCCAGACGGCCCTGCAGGCAGCGGGCTGAAGCCTCTGCCCGCTGCCGACCGGGCTCACTGCGATCGCGGCACCGACGGGTCGGCCTTGCGATCGGCGGCGATCCGGACCGCGCTCGGGCGTTCGCCCACCCTGCGGGCATAACCCTTCCAGTCCACGCCCTGGGCGGCCAACAGGTCCTCGCCGAGCACTGACTTGGTTGCCATGCCCACCAAGGGCAGGTTGGTCCAGGCCGAGCAATCGGCCAGCGTGAAGACCTCTCCCGCGACATAGGGCGAGAACCGGGCCAGGCGCTTGAAGCCTGCGATGTGGCGCTCCAGCGCCTTGCGCACGCGCTCTTTCGTCGCCTCGGGCACGGCCCCGCCGAAGAACGCCTGCGGATACAGCTCCCGCGCGACCAGCTCGAGATGCAGGTCGATGAAGGTGACGAGTTCACGCACCTTGGCCGCGGCGTAAGGGTCGGCAGGTACGAGTGGCGGCTCGGGCCAGGCCGCCTCCAGCCAGTCGACGATCACCTGGCTCTCGCACAAGGGGCCGTGCGGTGTGCGCAGGAACGGGACCTTGCCCAATGGCGAGGCCGACAATGTCGACTCCGAGGTGCCACCGGTGCCCACACGCTCCTCGGTGAAGGGAATGCCTTTCTCCAGCAAGGCCATCTTGACCTTGTTGTAGTAGTTGGACAGTGGGAATCCGCACAGGACGATCATGGCTGTCTACGCTCCGCAGGAGATGAACGGTCGGGCAGTGTCGCCGGATCGCCGGAAGGACGCACAGCCCTCAGGATCGTCGCGGCGGCACAAGCCCCGCCAGCCACCGCGCCGACCAGGTGGGCGAGCGTGGCCACCGGAAAGGGCCAGGCATCCTCCAGCCTCACAGGCATCGCCCAGGCCCGCTCCAGCAGGAGCTTGAGGGCCAAGCCGACTGCAAGCGCCAGCCCGATGCGTCGATCTCGACCCTGTCGGGTCACGACGAGTTCGGTGGCCAGAACCGCCACCCCGGCGTGCAGCACACCCGACAACCCGACGTAGCGCTGCAGATCCGAAGACGCCAGCAACGCCAGATGCGTCAACGGCCAGGCCAGAGCCCAGGCACGCACCGCCCGGACCGACACGCCGGCGGCCGCCCCGACGAATGCGAGGACGACGCAGCCCAGGACGTTGGCCCACAGGTGCAGGGCGTCGAGATGCACCAGGGCCGCAGTCCACAGCCGCCAGGGCTGTGACCACACCCGCTGGCGCTGCCAATCGAGTGCTGCGCCGGCATCGGGCAGGAGGGACGAGCCGACCTGCACCCCCAGCGCCGCGATGGCCAAGGTCAGGCACAGCAACCCCCACGCCCGTGCGCCGGCCGCGGCGCACGGCGCGGTCAAGCGACGGCCGAGACCGACGCGGCGTTCCCGAACACGTGCTGCCACACCGCGAGGATCGCATCCCGCGCCGGCGCGAAGGCGCCCGCCTCGAAATGGGTGGCCTGCTCGTCGAGCCGGGCCCGGTGCTGCGCGCTGCGCAGCGCCCGGTAGGCGTCGGCCGCCGCTTCGCCAAACCCCTGGGGCAACAGACCCACCTGCTGCGCACGCCGGAGCAGGGCGATGTTGCCGACATTGGCGGTCAACACCGGATGCTCGGCACCGTGGGTGAGCACCAGGGCCTGGACCGCGAACTCCACATCGATCATCCCGCCGACGCTGTGCTTGACGTCGAAGCGCCCTGCCGGCACCGCGTGCGCCGCGCGCACCTTCTCGCGCATGGCCCGGACCTGCGCGACCAGCGCCTGCGCATCGCGCGGGGCGGTCAGTACCTTCTCGCGCATCGACTCGAAGCGTGCGGCAATGGGCTCATGCCCGGCGCAGAAGCGCGCCCGGGTCAACGCCTGATGCTCCCAGGTCCACGCCGTGTTGCTGCCACGCCCGACCTGGTAGCGCTCAAAGGCGTCGATCGAGGTCACGAGCAGGCCCGAGCCGCCGTTCGGACGCAAGGCGGTGTCGATCTCGTATAAGTCGCCGTGAGCGGTGCGCAGCGTCAGCCAGGTGATGACCTTGCGCACGAAGCCGGCGTAGATCTCCTGCGCGCGGTCGGCATCGGGCTCGTCCCGATCGTCGTAGACGAAGACGACGTCCAGATCGCTGCCGTAACCCAGTTCCTTGCCCCCGAGCTTGCCGTAGGCGATCACCGCCAGCGCCGGTTGCGGGCGATGACGCAGGCGGTAGTTGGCCCAGGACCAGCGGAGCACGGCGTCCATCACGGCGTCGGCCAGCGCCGACAAGTCATCGGCGACCTCCTCCACGCTCAGCCGGCCCTCGACGTCACGCACCAGCGTGCGGAAAACCTCGGCGTGGTGCGCGCGTCGCAGGGTGTCGAGCAGCGCCTCCTCATCGGCCTGCCCGGCACGCACCCAGGCCGCGTGGCGCTCCTCCAGTTCCCGGAGGAAGACCACACGGTCGAAGCGCTCGCCGAGCAGGCGCTCGTCGGCGAGTTCATCGATCACCCCGGGATGACGCATCAGGTACTGCATCGGCCAGCGCGCCAGGCCGAGCAAGCGCAGCAGGCGCCTTTGCACCTCCGGGCGCTCGACCAACAGCGTGAAGTAGGCCTCGCGACGCAGCAGGGGCTCGAGCCAGTCGACGAAGCGCAGCGCAGCGTCCAGCGTGCAGCTGCCGTCGGCCACACCGGCCTCGGAGCGCTGGATCAAGCGCCCCAACCGCAGCTTGCTGTCCTCGCGCAGACCCGCCACGCGCGGCTGCGCCGACCACCGTCGCACGCGCTCGGCCAGCGCGTCCGGGAGGCGGTCGATCAGCGCCGGGCTGTCGATGGGCAGCGGCCCCTGGCCGCAGGTGCGGCACCCGGCGCGGGCGGCGCCCGAGGGAGCAGCGCTGCCGTCGCGCAGCAGCGCGTCGAACTCGTTGGCCACGAACTCCCGCGCCTCACCGAGCTGCTCGAGCAGCGCGCAGGCGTCGGTACTCCCCTGCGGATCGAGGGCGCGGGCGATCCAGTCCAGATCGCCGTCGGCCGTGGGCAACAGGTGCGTCTGCTGGTCGTCCAGGTACTGGATCCGGTGCTCGATGCGACGCAGCAACTCGTAGGCCTGGCCCAGGCGCTGCGCGGTCGCGGGCTTCATCAGACCACGTGCCACCAGGCGCTCCAGCCCGCGCAAGGTCGATCGGGTGCGGATCTCCGGAAAATGACCGCCGCGCGCCACCAGCATCAACTGCACGATGAACTCGATCTCCCGGATGCCGCCGCGCGAGAGTTTGACGTCATTGGCACGCTCGGGGCGGCCCGCGGCCCGGCGCTGGGCCTCCTCGCGGATCTTGCGGTGCAACTGCCGCAGGCCCTCGAACACGCCATAGTCCAGGTACTTGCGGTAGACGAAGGGCGTCACGAGCGAGCGCAGCGCGTTCGCCCGACCGCTGTCCACGGCCGCACGCGGGGCGACGACACGGCTCTTGAGCCAGGCAAATCGTTCCCATTCGCGACCCTGGACCTGGAAGTACTCCTCCAGCATCGACAGGCTGACCACGGAAGGGCCGGAATTGCCGTTGGGCCGCAACGCCAGGTCCATGCGGAAGACGAAACCATCCTCGGTGGTCTCGCCGATCAGCGCATACAGGCGCTTGGCCAGCAGCGCGAAGTATTCGTGCGCCGACACTGGGCCGCCACGCCCGACGACCGCCGACGGATCGGCAGGCCCCGGGGTGTGGCCGTCGTCCTCGTAGACGTAGACCAGGTCGATGTCGGAGGAGACGTTGAGCTCGCGCGCGCCGAGCTTGCCCATGCCGACGACCCAGAAGTCGATCTCCTGCCCTTGGTCGTCGACCGGGCGGCCGTGGCGCTGGTCACATTCGGCGCGCGCACGCGTCAACGCCGCTTCGAGCGTGACCTCGGCCAGCGTCGTCATCACGGCCGTGACCTGCGCCAGCGGCAGTTGCGCCTCGACGTCCAGGCAGGCCAGCCGCTCGAGCACGAGTTGCCGTGCCACGCGCAAAGCTGCCGGCAGGTCACGCCCGCGTGCCTGCAGGCGCGCCAGCGTGGCCCCGATCGTCGTGGCATCCGGCACCCCGGGCGGCAGGGACTCGAGGTCATCGGCGTAACGCCGACGGATGCGCTGGACGAAACGACTGTGCGATGCGAGCGCGGGCAGCGGCGATGAGCCCGAGCCGGTCAGCCGCATCTGGCCCAGGTGCGGGGTACCCATGCTCATCGCATCCCCCCCGCTCGCAAGCGCAGGCGTCGGCCTGGAAAGGGCGCTCGTTCCCGCCAAGGCCCGAACGGTGGGCGCGCGCAGCAATCCCACCCCTGTGGTGTATCCATCGGTCTACTCCTCCTGCCCGACGCCCTCGCGGCTCGTGTGCCGCGAACCAGGGCATTACGAGCTCGGGCGACCCCTGCAGGCCTTCCTTGTGGCGAAAGGTCCCCTGTGGCCAGCCCCATCGCTCCGTCGGGCTCCAGTCTTCGTTCCAACATCTCTCCGGAACGCAGGGTATTCCGATCGGGAGGTTGATCGCAGCGCGGGGGCTTTGCCCGCGCCCAGGCTCGACAATCCGCCGGCGGCGCCGACGACTGTCGTCGTCCCACCGACTCACGACCCATCCGGAGGGCTCCATTGATGAAGATCGCTGCCGTGCAGATGGTCTCCACACCCGACCGCGACCGCAACCTCGAGGCGGCCGCGGACCTGATCGCACAGGCCGCCGAGCAGGGGGCCAAGATGGTGGGTCTGCCCGAGTACTTCTGCCTGATGGGCCGTCGCGACACCGACAAGCTCGCGATCGCCGAGCCCCTGGACGACGGTCCGATCCAGCGCTTCCTCGCGCAGACCGCGCGCCGGCACGGCCTGTGGCTGATCGGCGGCACTTTGCCCATGGCCATCCCCGGCCGAGCCGACCGCCTGCGCAACACCTGTCTCGTGCACGATCCACAGGGCCGCAGGGTCGCGCGCTACGACAAGATCCACCTCTTCGCCTTCGACAACGGCCGAGAGCAATACGACGAAGGCCGTGTGCTGGAGGCCGGCGACGCACCGGCATGTTTCACCGCCGCCGCGCACCGCGTCGGCCTGAGCGTGTGCTACGACCTGCGCTTCCCGGAGTTGTACCGGGCCCTCGCCGGGGTACCCGGAGAAACGCCCTGCGACCTGATGTGCGTGCCGGCGGCCTTCACGCACACGACTGGGCAGGCCCACTGGGAATTGCTGCTGCGTGCGCGAGCCGTCGAAAACCAGTGCTATGTGCTCGCACCCGCACAGGGAGGGCTGCACGAGAACGGCCGACGCACCTGGGGGCACAGCATGATCGTCGACCCCTGGGGACAGGTGCTCGCCAGCCTGCCGGAAGGCGAGGGCGTGGTGCTCGCCGACGTGGACGCCTCGCGACTGCAAGCGGTGCGCAGCCAGCTGCCGGCGCTCAGCCATCGGCGTCTCTGACCGACCGGAGCCCACCGCCGCGATGGATCATCCCTGCGCGCCAGGGTCCGACTCCACCCTGCCCGCGTCATGCCGGGCCCCGCAGAGAGCCGATTGCGCAGCGCCTGGGTCAGCGCTGCCCGTACATCAAATGACGTGCCAGCGCTGACTTCAAAGGCTCCAGCCGCTGCAAGGCGGCCAGCGCCAGACCCCGCAGCGAGCCGGCACCCGGCCCGCCCCAAGTGAAACTGCGGGCGAGGAAATCGGTGGTGGCGATCATGCTCCAGCGGTCGGGGGCGCGCTGCCACTCGACGCGGCGCAAGGCTGCATCGATGCCCGGGCCCCGGTACAGCGAGTCCACCAGCGCATGCGCGTCACGCAAGCCGAGGTTCAGGCCCTGGCCGGCAACCGGATGCAGGGTCTGCGCGGCGTTGCCGATGCGCACCACGCGGCCCTGCACCAAGGTGCGCTCGGCATTGAGCCCCAGGGCGTACCGATTCAGCGGCCCCATGGCCCGCACACGACCGGCCTGTCGGGGCAGCAAGGTGTTCAGCAGCGCCATGCGCTGCGCCGGATCGAGCGGCTCCACCGGGTCGTCGTCGGCGGAAACACACCATACCAGCGCTGCCCTGGTGGCGTCGGGGTCGCTCGGCGTCTGCGCCGGCGCGACCTCGCCCGGCCATGACGCTGCGATCGGCCGCAGCGGCAGCAAGGCGACCGGGCCGCCGCGCGTGAAACGCTCGAAAGCCGTCCCCGCAGGCGGGCCCGACAGCTCGACCGTGCCGACCCACGCCGACTGCCGGTAGTCGCGCCGCAGCCCCTTGCGCGGCTGATCGGCGAACACCCCGCCCTCGGCGACGACGGCCAGATCGAAACCCGCCTCCAGCGCTTCACCGATCCCGACCCCGTCGGGCAACGATCGCAGGGCCGCCACAGGCTGCCCCCAGCAACTGCGCAACCGGTCGGGCTGCGCGGCGACCTGCTGTTGCCATGCGGACTGGAGCGCGGAAACCACGGGGCCGTAGGCCACGACCGCACCGAGCATGGGCACGCCCAGCTCGCGCGCAGTCAGCCGCACAGCAAGCTCCGATCCCCAAGCCGGAGGCGCCTGCGACACCTGCACCTCGTCGATCGGGCACGCCGCGCGTGCGGACCAGGCGTCCAGCCGCTGCAGGGTCTGGATGCTGCCCAGGGCCAGCGCCAGCGTACGGGGATCACCGCCGACGTCGCGGTCGGCAGGCCGGGCGTCGAAGACGGTGATGTCGGCTCGAGGCAGGCGCCGCGCCGCCAGCAGGGCCAGCGTGAGCCCGACAGGGCCGGCGCCGACGATGGCCAGGCGGGGAAAAGGACGGGATGGCATGGTGGGATGCAACGATAGCGCAGCCGGCACGGGCAGGGTCGCGATATAACTTTCACATGAACACCGCCCTGACACCCCTGCGTGCGGCGACGCTGGCCTGTGCGGCGCTGGCGTCCAGCCTGCACACGCCCTTGGCCGCGTCGTCGCCGAGCCCCGACAACCCTGCGGGCATCGACTGGGTCCGCCTCGAAGGCTTCGAGATCGCGCGCACCGAGACCACGGTGGCGCAGTTTCGGCGCCACGCCGAGGCCACAGGACTGCGAACGCGGGCCGAGCAGCTCGGCGGCGGTCAGGTGTACGAGGCAGGCTGGGTACGCAAGCCCGGCTGGACATGGCAGCAGCCCTATGGCGTGCGTCGGGCCGACGACGACGAGCCGGCGGTGCACCTGAGCTTCGACGAGGCGCGCGAGTTCTGTCGCTGGGCGGGAGGCCAACTGCCGACCGACGCCCAGTGGGTGTCGGCCGCGTACACCGAGCAACGACGCACCCCTGCCGCGCCCTTCGAGCGCGGTCGCACCTACCCGTGGCCGACCGGCGAGCGCCCCACCGGCGCGCAGTGCCTGGGCGACTGCGGCCCAGCGACGGCCAGCCGCGCCGTCGACCACGGCGCGACACTCTGGCGCGGCTACGGCCACGCACCGGCCGGCCGCACGCCGGCGGGGGTGAACGGCCTGCACGACATGGGCGCCAATGTCTGGGAGTGGGTGGACGAGCCCCAGGGTGCTGTCTCCGCCGACATCGACCGCCGCACCCGTGGCGGCTCTTGGTGGTATGGGGCGGCCCAGATGCGCGCCGATCACCTCCAGGGCAAACCGCCCGACACGGTGGTCGTCTACATCGGGTTTCGCTGTGCCAGGACACCCCGGCGCTGAAGGATGCCGGTCCCGCCCGTACAGACGCCACGGCGCCCGACGGACTGCGTTCGGCGGCTGCGTTTGAGGCTGCGCAGACCGCGAGCAGCCGCATCGGGAACGCCAGGCGCGGCTGCCCAGGCGACAACGGCACAATCCAGACTCACGAACGCGGGCTCTGACCGATGCTCTACCGATTTCGCAGCAAGGCCTGCGCAGACGTCCTGATGCTGGCGCCGCAGGCAGACGCGCTGCTGAGGGCTCTGGGTCGGGAGCCCGCTGCCGCAGGCATCATCGAGCCTGCAGCGATGCCTGACGCACTGGCGCGGCTGCGCGCGGCCATCGAGCGGGACGAGCAGGCGCGGGCACGGATGCCGGTCGACGACGCACAACGCGAAGCCGCCGCGCTGGCCGCCGGGCTCGACCCGGTGGCCCTGCGGGGGCGCTGGTGGCCGATGGTCGAGATGCTGCGGCGCTGCCACGCGGAAGACGCCGCCATCGTCTGGGGCGTTTGATCGCCCGAAGCACCTTGCCAAACGCGCTTGGAGACCGGATGAGACTGGACAGTCGTAGCTGGATGAACGGCGAAAGAATACCGTCGCGCTTTGCCGCAGGCCGGCTCGCCGACGGCGGCGAAGTCACGTTCTCCGACAACCTCAACCCGCACCTGGCCTGGAGCGAACTGCCGCCGGGCACGCGATCGCTGGCGCTCATCTGCCATGATTTCGACGTGCCCAGCCGCGGCGACGACGTCAACCGCCACGACCGCGAAGTGCCCGCAGACCTGCCACGGGTGGATTTCTTCCATTGGGTGCTGATCGACCTGCCCGCCTCGCCGGCCGAGATCGCCGAAGGCGAGTTCAGCCGGGGCTTCACGTCCCGGGGCAAGCCCGGACCGCAAGCCCTGCGCGGAGCCCGCCAGGGACTGAACGACTACACAGGCTGGTTCGCCTCGGACCCGTCGATGGCGGGCCGATACTTCGGCTACGACGGGCCTTTCCCACCGTTCAACGATTCATTGGTCCACCATTACGTGTTCACGCTGTACGCCGTTTCGGTGCCGCGGCTGCCGTTGGAAGGGTCGTTCACCGGCGAGCAGGTCAGAACGGCGCTGAGCGCATGCACACTCGACACGGCGACCTGGTCCGGCACCTACACACTCAACCCGCGTCTCGTGCGATGAGCGACACCCCACGCGTCTGTCCGCCACCGACCGCGTCGGCAGCCCATGCCGGGGCCGACACAGCCGCCGGTGCGCCGGTGATCACCCGACTGATGCTGGTGCGACATGGCGAAACCGACTGGAACGTCGGTCTGCGCATCCAGGGACACACCGACATCCCGCTGAACCCTCGGGGCCGTGAACAGGCACGCCGCCTCGGTCTGAACTTCGGCGAGGAAGCGCTGGATGCCGTCTACGCCAGCGATCTCAGCCGCGCCTTCGACACGGCCGCGGAACTGGCCCACGCCTGCGGCGCCGAACTGCGCCAGGAGGTGTCACTGCGCGAGCGCCATTTCGGATGTTTCGAGGGGATGACGTTCGGCGAGATCGAGGCGCGCTGGCCCGATCAGGCCCGTCGCTGGCGCCAGCGCGATCCGCACTTCGGCCCGGCAGGCGGGGAGACTCTGTGGGCCTTCCACCACCGCTGTGTCGACACCGCCACCCGGCTGGCCGCCAGGCATCCGGGCGAGTCGATCGCGCTGGTGGCCCACGGCGGTGTGCTGGACTGCCTGTACCGTGCCGCCACCCAGCTCGACCTGCAGGCCCCTCGGACTTGGCAGATCGACAACGCCACCGTCAGCCGGCTGTTGTGGACCGGCCAGGGTTTCTCGCTCGTGGGCTGGAACGATGCATCCCACCTCGAGGGGATGGCCACACCGACCGATCAGACATAGAGCTGCTCGTCGATGTCGAGCGCAATCTGCGTGCACACACTGCGACAGATCGCAGCAGCCCGCTCGTTCACGATGCGATAGTAGATCTGCGTTGCATCGCGGCGCTTGCCCAGCACGCCCGCACGATAGAGCGTCGACAGATGCTGGCTCATGTTGGGCTGTGTCGTGTCGATCTCGGCCAGCAATTGAGAGACATTCTTCTCGCCCTGACAGAGCGCGCTGATGATGCGCAGCCGTATCGGCGTGGACAGCAAGCCGAAGAGCTCGGCAGCGCTGGCGAACACGGCTTCGGATTCATCCCGGGGCGATTTCATTCAGCGTTCGTCCGACGCGCAGTTGACTGATCGAAAGCATCTTCGCTCAAAACGGGATGTCGCGTGCGGCGAGCTCATCGCCCCGGCTTCGAGACCCCGAATCGATAGTGGTCGCGCTCGAGCACCGCGGCCACGGACGTCACCTCCTCAGGGAACATGCTCAGGTTCAGCTCGGTGTTGCACATCTCGACCATGCCGCGCAGCGCGCCCGGCGAGTTGATGCGCCCCTGGGGCCGGTAGATCGCGCTGCCGTCACCACCGACCTTGCGGACATGGCAGGCCGTGCAGTTGTGCTCGGCGATCAGCTGGCGCCCCAGAGCCAGATCGGCGTCGGCGAAGATCGCCGGCACCTGCGCGCCCGACGACAGAGGCACCAGCAGCGCAAACCCTGCAGCGAGAACCGTTCCGCGCATCTTCCACACTCCTCGAAAAAAACCGCCGGACCACACCGGAGGCGACCGCCGACGGGGGGTCGAGACGGGCCGCCTCAGGCGATTGGCAACAACTCCATCACGTCATCCTCGAACATCTCGCCCGGGATCAACTGCCGCAGCCGCCCGGAAGGTTCGACCACCGCGGTCAGCGGGATCACGCGCCGGGCGCTCAGCGCTGCGGACATCGGGCCCTGGTCGAGCGTCACGGCGAAGCCATAGCCGTGACGCTCGAGGTAGGCGCGCACCGCCGACGCGTCCTTGTCACGGGCCACCGTGACGATCTCCAGCGAGCGTCCCACCGCAGCGCGACGCAGTTTCTCGACGTGGGCGTTGTGCCGCAGGCAGAACGGGCAGGTGGTGGACCAGAACACTGCAACGACGGTCTTGCCAGCAGCCTGCGCGGCCCCCCAGCGCCTTCCGTCGAGCAACGCGACATCCGGCCACCGGACCACGTCACCGATGCTCGCGGGCGCTGCGCGGGCCCCGTCGGGGACCGCCCCCACCAGCGCCGCGGCCCCGATGCACGTGAGCACGGCACGGCGCCGAGGATGAGGTCCGGACACATCTGCGTCCCCCGCATCGATGGCCGAGATCCGGGCAAACGAGGAGGAAAAACACCTGTCCATCAGCATGTGTTGATATTACGATATTGATGTCATCCGGTGCTCGTGCCGGCTGTCATCGACGTCGCGCCGACCGACGCGTTCCCCAACATCCGACCTAGGGCAATTGCGGATGTGTCGAAGGGTGACGAATCGTCTGCGATGACGTCCAATAAGGGTGTGAACCGGCACGGACGTCCAGCATTGTGGGGTCTGTAGAACCGGAGGGTGCACCGTTTTCCGAGACAGAGGAGAAACCCATGCCATTTCCTGCCCGCCATCTGGCGAGTCTGGCGGCCCTGACCGTCGCCGGGGCCGTCACCAGCACCGCCTTCGCCCAGACAGCCGCCACCCCCTACCCGCATCTGGCCCGCGATCTGGCGGCCACCTGTGCCAACTGCCATGGGACCAACGGTCAAGCCCGCGGCGACATGAAGCAACTGGCCGGCGTGTCAGCCGAGAAGATCGTGGCGATGATGGCCGACTACAAGAGCGGCAACCAACCCGCCACCATCATGCACCAGATCGCCAAGGGCTACACGGACGAACAGATCAAGCTGATCGCGGCCTACTTCGCCGCCCAGCCTGCCAAGAAGTGAGGGGAAGACTCATGGCTCAACATCTCGAACTCTCCCGCCGTCGCCTGCTGGGCGCAGGCGTCGCACTGTCCGGGCTGGCGCTCAGCGGCTGTGCCACCACCGGCGCGACCGGCCCATCGATCGGGCGCGTGGTCATCGTCGGTGGCGGCTTCGGCGGCGCCACGGCGGCGCACTACCTGAAGATGTGGGGTGGCAATGTCGACGTGACACTCGTCGATCGCAACCCGGAATTCATTTCCTGCCCGATCAGCAACCTCGTGCTCGGCGGGCACAAGCAGATGTCCGACATCACCCGGGGCTACGAAGGCCTGAAGGCCATCGGCGTGAAGGTCGTCCAGGGCGAGGTCACCGCCATCGACGCAGGCAAGAAACTCGTCAAGCTCGCGGGCGGCGCGGAACTGGCCTACGACCGCGCCATCGTCGCGCCGGGCATCGACTTCCTGTACGACCAGGTCGGTGGCCTGCAGGCGGCGATCGACAGCGGCCGCGTCGCGCACAGCTGGAAGGCGGGCGCGCAGACGGTTGCGTTGCGCAAGCAGCTCGAGGCGATGCCCGACGGCGGCGTCTACGCCATGGCCATCCCGAAGGCGCCCTATCGCTGCCCGCCCGGCCCCTACGAGCGCGCCTGCATGGTCGCGAGCTACTTCAAGACCGCCAAGCCCAAGTCCAAGGTGTTGATCCTGGATGCCAACCCGGACATCCAGAGCAAGAAGGGCCTGTTCACCCGAGCGTGGGACCAGCACTACAAGGGGATCGTCGAGTACCGCGCGAACGCCGAGCTGCGCGAGGTCGCTGGCCTGACCGCCAGGCTGGAGTTCGAGGATGTCAAGGCTGACGTGCTGAACGTCATTCCCGAGCAGCGAGCCGGCGACATCGCGCGTGCGGCAGGGTTGGTGAACGTCAACAACCGCTGGGTCGGTGTGGATTGGCTGACGATGGAGTCGACGGCCGTACCGGGCATTCATGTGCTCGGGGATGCGACCTTCTCCGCCCCCGCCATGCCGAAATCGGGTCACATGGCCAACCAGCACGCCAAAGTGGCGGCAGCAGCCATCATCAGCCTGTTCAAAGGCGAAGCGATCAACCAGACGCCGGTGGTCATGAACACCTGCTACAGCTTCGTCACTGCGCGGGATGTCGTGCACGTGGCCTCGGTGCACCAGTACGACGCGAAGGACAAGACCTTCAAGAGCGTGCCGGGCTCGGGCGGGCTGTCGGCCGCGGCCAACCAGCTCGAAGGCCGCTACGCATTGAGTTGGGCAGACAACATCTGGGCCGACATGCTGGCGATCTGAGCCCGCCGATCAGCGTCCGGCGGACTGTGGTGTGGGTCCGTCGGACGGGTATGGCCGGTCACAGGTAATCGTCGTTGCAATGCGCCCATATCCAGTCGCACTGAACCTGTCGACCTGTCTGAGCAGGGCTTCGACTGACCGGTCGTGCGCGAAGTCGAAAGGCTCAGCCTGGACAGGTTTTTCGCGAACGCCGGGCGCGGTCCCGGGCTGCGGGACCGCTTTCAGGGTTTTCCGCTGAGATAGGCGGCCACCGCCTTCATCTCGAGTTCCGTCAGTTTGCTCGCGACCGTGTGCATCACGGCGTTGTCGTTCGTGCGCTGACGCTTGTTGAAGGCCTTGAGCTGGTTCTCCGTGTACTGCGCATGTTGGCCGGCCAAGCGCGGGAGCTGCTCGGTGCCATGGGCCTGCGGGCCGTGGCAGGCTGCACACGCGGCCACACCTGAATAGGGGTTGCCACGGGTGTAGATGAACTGGCCCACCTGGGCGAGCGCCTTGTCCTCGACCTCGTGTGGCTGGGGCTGACGCGACGCGAACCAGGCCCCCAGCGCCTTGAAATCCGACGTGTTCAGGTCCGCCACCATCGGCTGCATCGCACTGCTGACACGCCGACCGGACTTGTAGTCACGCAGCTGACGCTCGATGTAGGCGGCGTGCTGACCTGCCAAGCGGGGAAACACCGGGCTCGAGCTCTCGCCCTCCATGCCGTGACAGATGAAACACTGCCCCTGGACGATTTCCTCGCCCCGGGCGAGATCGGCTGCGTGCACGGACGACAGCATGATGCAGGAGGCGAAAAGGCCCAGACCCACCAAGAGCCGGCCGGAATTCAGACGCTTCATCTGGGATCCCATCAATAAAGGGTTTGCTTCCATGGCTGACCGGCCGACAACGAAGCCTGCGCAAGCGCCAACCGATTCGGGCCAGCGGCAGCCGGATCGCATGGCGGCGTCAAAGCGTGACGACCCTCAGGCTGTCAAAGGGCGATCCCGGGGTTGCCTTCGACCCCCACCAGGCGGGGCGTGTTGACAGACCTCGGGGTGACGCGCCCACCGGGCCTGGCCTTCAACCAGGTCTCCACCACGTCCCATACGGGCTTGTGACCCGCACGCGCGGCTTCCTCGGACACCGGCGCCCAGCCGGCGACGCGGTAGGTCTTGCCGGCCTCGATCGGACGCCCGCCCAGACGCATGTCGGAGATGCGGGCCCCAGCCTTCTCGCCTGGCGTGATCGTGTATTCGAGCCCGCCCACTCGGACCATGTCCCCACCCTGCTGGTAGTAGGGATCGGGGTTGAAGAGGTTGTCGGCCACGTCCTCGAGTACGGTTTTGATCATCTCGCCGCTCATCGGCGTGACGGTGGCGTAGGGGTAGGTGATGGCCAGCTGGTCCATCAGCAGCTCGCGCGTGATGGCCTGACCCGGCAACAACGACGTGCCCCAACGGAACCCCGGGCTGAAGGCGATCTCCGCCCCCTGAACGTCCATCAGGGCATCGCACACCAGTTGGTCCCAGCTGCCGTTGAAATTGCCCCGGCGGTACAGCAGGCCATCGGTGACGGCCAGGGTCTCGCCGAGCTTGGCCTCGTAGGGCGCGCGGATCTTCGTGATCAGCGCATCCATCTGCGGGTCGGCCTTCAGCACGTCACTGAACACCGGCAGCAGGCGCCAGCGGTAGTTGGCGATCTTCCCGGACTTGACCTCGAAGTCCATCACGCCGAGGAATTTGCCATTGCTGCCCGCGTTGGTGACGAGCGTGGTGCCCCCCGGGTTCTTCACCGGCACCGCCACCGGTACCCCGTCGTGCGTGTGGCCACCGAAGATGGCGTCGATGCCTCGTACCCGGCTGGCCATCTTCAGGTCGACGTCCATGCCGTTGTGCGAGATCACGACGACCACCTGCGCACCCTGGTCACGGGCCTCGTCGACGGAGGTCTGCATGTCCTCGTCGCGGATGCCGAACTCCCAGTCCGCGACCATGTAGCGCGGGTTGGCGATCGGCGTGTAGGGAAAGGCCTGGCCCACGATGGCGACCTTGACGCCGTTGATCTCCTTCAGCACGAAGGGCTTGAAGACCGGGTCGCCGAAATCGGTGGTCTTGACGTTCTGGGCGACGAAGTCGATATGGCCCTTGAAGTCGCGCTCGACGATCTCCTTGACGCGCTTCATCCCGTACGTGAACTCCCAGTGGCCCGTCATCACGTCCACCGTCAGCGCCTTGCAGGCGTCGACCATGTCCTGCGCGTTGGTCCACAGCGCCGTGGCCGAGCCCTGCCAGGTGTCGCCGCCGTCCAGCAGCAAAGCACCCGGCCGGGAGGCCTTCAGCCGCTTGACCAGCGTGGCCAGGTGGGCGAAGCCGCCGACCTTGCCATAGCGCCGGGCGGCCGTCTCGAAGTCGAGGTAGGTGTAGGCATGCGCCAAGGCCGAGCCCGCGGGCACCCCCGCGGCCTTCAGCAGGTGCTCGCCCACCAGATGCGGCAGCTGGCCCTGCATCGAACCGATCCCCAGATTGACGCTGGGTTCGCGGAAATGGATGGGTTTGAGCTGCGCATGGCAATCGGTCATGTGCAGGAAACTGACATGCCCCGGACCCTGGCCGAGCGGTGGAAGGTCGTACAACGCCTCCTCGGCGCTGGCCGCGTCGGCATCGGCGTGGCGGGCCAGGCCCATGCCGGCGACGGAGGCCGCCGCCAGGACCTGGAGGAATTCGCGCTTGCTCAGGCTGACCATCAGTGCTTGCTTATGTTCGTAGGCAGGAAAAGCCCGGACGAACCGGGCTGGCGGGAACTCCCGACCGCTTACTGGTTGACCGGCGATCGCGGGTCGAGCAGCAGCGACATCAGGTCACGCAGCTGCTGCTCATTGAGCAGACCGGCGTGCCCGAACCGAGGCATGTTCGAGCAGGCCGCATAGGCCTTGCTGTTCCAGAGCTTGACCCAGGTGTACTGGATGATCGGTGCGGCCGTCTCGGCGGTGACGTCGGTGACGCCACGGTTCTTGCCGTAATTCCACAGAGAAGGGCCGATCGTGCCGTAGGACAGCTCCTTCTTGTCGATCTGGTGGCAGTTGTAGCAGTTGCCGCCGTTGGCCTTGGGATCGGTGGACGCATCGCTCCACGTCATGCCCCGGCCGCTCTGCGCCAGACTCTCACCGGCCACCCAGTCGCCGAAATACTGTCCGCCGGTGGGCCACTTGACCGTGGCCATCGCCTCCTTGCGGACGCGATCGGCGACGTCGTCGGCGACCTCCTTGTCGCTCGAGCAGGCAGACTGACCCAGGTCCTGGTTCAGGCGGTCTACCTTGGCAATGCCCTGGTCGCGGAAAGACGCCTTGATCGCAGCAAGCGCCTGCTTGTCCAGTTCTGCAGCAGACTGCTGCGCGGTGGCACAGCCAGACACCAGGACCGAGGTGGCAACCGCCGCAGCGGCCAGCATCGTCGTGTTGAGGTTCATCTTCGGTCTCCCCTTCAGCGCTTGATGGCCGGCGCGATCGACTCGGCTCCCTTGGCGTTGACACCCATGTAGGTGCCCAACGCGATCGTCACCTCCGAGCCGAAGCCCGGGTAGGGGAAGCGCTGCTGACGGTAGCAGTCGTTCAGCCGCAACTGCATGCCCCACATCTGCCCGTTGCTGACACGATAGGCCGGCCAAGCCGCAAAGCCGATGCCGTCACCCGGGTTCTTCGTCAGGTTGGGCAGATCCTGCAGGCGGATGCGCTGGCCGTCGACTGCATGACACGAAGCGCACGAGAAGTCGTGCGTGCCGCCGCGGAAGAAGAACACCCGCTTGCCGATCTCGTAGGAGCGCTTCTCCTCGGCATGGCCCTGGGGAAGGTTGAACCGCATGCCACGCGACATGGAAGCGATCCAGGTCGCCAGGGCGGTGACGTTGGCCTGTTCGCCGCGACCGAAGGCCGTCTTGGCGATCTCTGCCCCGTTGAAGCCCTGCAAGGTCTCCATGCAGTGCACCAGACGCGTCTCGAGGTCCATCACCTTGCCAGCGTCCGCGAAATACCGCGGCAGCTCGACGAAGGCGCCCTTGACGACACCCGGCCCCTTGCCGAGATCGCAGGCCTCGAGGGAGGCGTTCTTGGGGCCGCGCTTCTTGGACCAGAGGTCCTCGCCCTTGGCCTCGTAGAGTTCGGCCGGGTTGCCGTCCTCGAGCATCTTGCGGTACTCGGCGATGCCATCGGCGGTGGATCGGCTCTGCGCCCAGGCAGCGCCGCATGCGACGGACAGTACTGTCGCGATGAACAGAACTTTTTTCATGGGTCTCCTCTGTCTGTGTTCTGGAAGGGGTGGCGGGCATGGGGCGTCCCTGCGCATCGGCACAGGGACGCGACGTGCGTGCCGGCTCAGCTCACCGTCGCCGTGTCGGTGCGGGTGTCGCCCTTGTTGTCGACCCAGGTCACGGAGATCTTGTCGCCCGCCTTGGCGTTGAGCACCACGAACTGCATGTAAGGGTTCTTGGCCACCGAGGGGCTCCACTCGGAACGCAGCACCTGCTTGCCGTTGTGCGAGGCGGTGACTTCCTGGATGAACCAGGCGGGGATGACCTTGCCTGCCGAATCCCTGCGCTGGCCGGTTTCCATCTCGTGGCTCATCAGCACGCGCACGGTCGCCTTGCCGTCGCGAGCCTGGGCGCGGATGCGCATCGGGTCTGCCATGTCTTTCTCCTTGAATGCGTTGAATCTGGACGAGTGGATCGACGCCGGATCAGCCGCCGCAGCCGCCGAGCGTGACCTTGATCTCCTTCATGCCGTACATCACACGGCCGTCTTCCATCATCGCCACGGCGTAGACATTGGACGACTGGCCCATCTTGATGCGGCAGGCGAAGGAAGGCTCGACCGCGTCGCTGACCTCGAAGATGGCCGCCAGCGCGTTCGGGTTCTTCTCGACCAGCACCGCCAAACGCTTGACGCCGGGCATGGTCGTCGACACGGTCACCGGCACCACGGCGCCGTTCTCGGCGATGTCGGGGCCGCCGAGCTTGACATCAGCGCCTTCGACCGGGGCGCCGCCCCCCATGGCCTTGACCGCATCGGCCAGCGTCTTGGCGTCGAAGGCGGACTTGTTCCAGGCGGCCAGGGCGGCCTGGGGCAGCAGGCCGGCGCCGGCCATCAGGCCCAGCAGCGCAGCGCTGCGCGAAAGCATGTCGCGTCGTGCAGTATTCATGAAGGACTCCTTGTCGAAAGTGGTTGGAGCATATGGTGGTCAAGATCGGACCGCTTGACCAGCGGGAAATTCCCGATGTGAGGTCGCGACCCGTGTTCTGGGTGAGGCAGATCAGCTCGGTGGCCTCTGCCTCACTTGGCCGCACCCGCGGCAATCCACGCCGCCAACGCCTGGGCGTCGGCCTTGGGGATGTTCTGCGCTGGCATGGGAATGGCCCCCCACACGCCAGCCGCACCGCCGAGGATCTTGCCGTTGAGGTACTCGACGCGGTCGGCCCGCGCAGCGTACTTCTTGGCCACCTCCTGCATCGAGGGGCCGAGGATCTTGCGGTCCACCGCGTGGCAGGCGGTGCAGTTGTGCTTGCCGAAGAGCGTCAGGGCAGCTGCGCCCGATGCTCCGCCGGACCCGGCTGACGCCGCCGCCGGCGCTGCAGGCCGGACCGGCATCACCTGCGCGACCGGCCGCTCGGGCGCCGCCGCTGGGGGCCGCGTGGTGTCGGCGCCCAACTGCGCGCCGACCAGACGGTTCTGCTCCGCCAGATTGCCGTGGGCGTTGCGCGCATGGTCGGGCAGGAAGGAAGCCACCTTCGCCTCGACCACGCAGTCCTTCATGCAAGCGGCCGCCCTGACATCAGGTTTGCCGCCATTGCCCATGCCCTTGCCAGGCCACATCCCGTGGTCGGTGGTCATGCCCTTGCGGTTGGGCAGCATCTCCTGCACCTGCGCGATGTTCTTGTCCGACAGCACGAAATCGTCGGCCAGCACCCCGCCCAGGTTGAGCAGGTAGGCGGTGACCGCGTAGACCTCCTCGGTGGACAGCGACTTCGGCGCATTCCAGGGCATCGCGCGGTTGATGTAGTCCCACAGCGTGGCCACGCTGGAGAGCTTCATCATCGTAGTGCGCCCCGGGAAGGACTCGTCGGTCAGGCGCTTGGCACGCCCGGTCTTGACGTCGTCCTTGGTCGTGCCGCCCACCAGCGGCGAGAACACCTCGTTGCTCTCACCGAAGACACCGTGGCAGGAGGCGCACTTGGCTTCCCAGACTTCCATGCCCTTCTCGACCGAGCCGCTGCCGGCGGGCAGGCCCTTGAAATCGGGACGGACGTCGATGTCCCATGCCGCGATCTCCTTGGCCGTGGCCGCACGGCCGATGCCTGGGAAGGGTGTGCTGACGGCCTGGGCAGACACGGCGCCGGCGACCGCGGCGAGGGCAAGGGCGACGAGGGCTTGACGCATGGGTCGGGCTGGGCGACGACCCGGTTCACGAGAGCTGGACATTCTTCACCTCCCCGCTTTCCTGCACGAGCCAGGTCTGGATGGCATTGTTGTGATAGATCGACCGCGTGCCGCGCACCGCGCGCAGTTGGCGGTAGGTGGGCTGCACGTAGTTGGTGTCGTCGATGGCCCGACTCTGGATCAGCGCAGGCCGACCGTCCCAGACCCAGTCGATGTTGAACCGCGTCAGGCACTTGGACAACACGGGCGTTTCGAGCCGCGCGGTGCGCCAATTGGCGCCGCCGTCCACAGAGACGTCCACCCGCTTGACCTTGCCGCGGCCCGACCAGGCCAGGCCGGTGATGTTGTAGAAGCCGCGGTCCAGCAGCACCTGCCCGCCGGAGGGCGTGGTGATGACGCTCTTGCATTCCTGGATGCTCGAGTACTGGCGGTGCAGACCGTTGGGCATCAGGTCGACGTAGTGCAGCACCTCGTCCTTGGTGCCGTAGGGCTGGTCGCCGACCTCGATGCGGCGCAGGTACTTGACCCAGCTCACGCCCTGCACGCCGGGGACGACCAGACGCAACGGGTATCCGTTCTCCGGACGCAGCATCTCGCCGTTCTGGCCGTAGGCGACGATGACCTCGCCGTTCTCGATCAGCTCCATCGGGATGGTGCGCGTCATCGACGAGCCGTCGGCACCCTCGGCCAGCACGTAGCGCCCACGCTTGTAGTCGACGCCGCACAGGTCGAGCACGGTCTTCAGCGGCACGCCGGTGAACTCGCTGCAGCTGATCATGCCGTGGGTGTATTGACAGGTCGGCACCGCGACGTTGCCCCACTCCATGCCCGTGTTGGCACCGCACTCGATGAAGTGGAAGCGGCTGACCGCAGGCAAGCGCATCACCTCGTCCATCGTGAAGACCTTGGGCGTCCTGACGATCTTGTCGTCCGAGCCGTTGACCATCAGACGGTGCTTGGAGGGGTCCACATCCCACCAGCCCTGGTGATGACGCTCGAAGTGCAGACCGCTGGGGGTGACGATCCCGAACAGGCTCTGCAGCGGCGCGAAGGAAACCGACGCCTGGGCCGTCTGCGTCAAGCCCGGGCTCTGGCGACGCTGCACGTTGGACTCGTACTTCGACGGGCTGCCGTAGCCATCGGTGACCACGGGTTGCCCGAGCCCGGTGGTGTGGGCAGGCAGTTGCAGGATGTTGGCATCACCCCCCGCAGCCGGTACCGGGTTGGCCTGGGCGTGCACTGCAGCCGCACCGCCGGCGGCGGCCGCGGCCGCAAAGGCGTTGCGGATGAAGTGGCGTCGTCCGGTCTTCGCCTCGGCGAAGACCGTCTTGACGCCTTGCGGGCTCAGGAAGTTCTCAGGCGCCTTGACCAGGCGCCCCTGCAAGGGGTGGGGATCGGACACGACATTCCCTCCGAAGGAGTCGGCTTGTTCTAGATATAAGCAAGTATGAATATTTGAACCCGATCGCGCATCAGGGAAACTCCTAGTGCCGTTTCGGGACCCGCGTCAGCGCGAGGTCAGTGCAGGGTGCTAGGCGCAGTCGCGCCGTGCCCGCGCGACGCTGCGCACCTCGATCAGCCCTTCAGGGGTGGCCCATCACCGCTGCCGTGGCCACCAGTTCCTCGAACAGAGCCAACGACACCGTGCCCGACACGGCGTAGGGGTCCAGACGCGCGGTCTCGGAGTACTTCAACAGCAGCGCCGGGTTGAGCCGAGCCATGTTGACCTGCCCCATCGACCAACCGGCAAAGCGTCGTTCGTCGATCTCCTGGTAGCTGAGCAACTCGACGTCGGTGTGGCGCGGGTCGGCCACGATGCGGTTGTACAGACGGTTGACCGCGCTGCGCCCCCCCTCGAGCACCTGCAGGAAGATCCCGCCCGAGAAGCACAGCACGCCGGTGACACCGACCGCCGGGTTGTGGGACTTGCTCTGCCGCAGGATCGCGGCCAGTTCTTCCTGGTCGACCGCGGGGACCGCGCGACTCGCGTACAGCAAACGCACCAGCATCTTCAGGCTCCACGGCGGTTGGGCAGCAGCGCGAGGAATTCGCGCCGCAGGTTGGCGTCCTTGAGGAAGGCGCCTCGCATCATGCTGTTGACCATCGCCGACTCGCTGTCCTTGACACCCCGCCAGTGCATGCAGAAGTGGTCGGCCTCCATGACGATGGCCAGGCCATCGGGGCGCACCCGATCCTGCAGTTCGTTGGCCAGCATGGTCACGGCTTCCTCCTGGATCTGCGGCCGGCTCATGATCCAGTCGCAGATGCGGGCGTACTTCGACAGCCCGAACAGATTGGAGTGCTCGTTGGGCAGCAGCCCGATCCAGACCTTGCCGATGATCGGGCACAGGTGGTGCGAGCAGGCGCTGCGCACAGTGATCGGGCCGACGATCAGCAACTCGTTCAGGCGCTCGGCGTTGGGGAATTCGGTGACAGCCGGGATCGGCCGGTAGCGCCCGCCGAAGACCTCCTCCAGGTACATCTTCGCCACGCGCTTGGCGGTGTCCTGGGTGTTGTGGTCGCTGTCGGTGTCGATCACCAACGCGCGCAGCACCTCGGCCAGCTTGGCCTGCACCTCGGCCTTGAGTTCGGCCATCTCACCCTCGCGGATGAAGGCGGCGATGTTGTCGTTCGCGTGGAAGCGCTGGCCGGCAGTGACGAGGCGATACCGGACGCGCTCGGACGCGCTGAGCGAGGCGAGTTCTTCCTCGGTGCGCAGCAGGCGACCCGAACGGTTCGCGTCGACGGCATCGGCAGCATGTGGCGGTTTCATGGTGTTCCCCCTGCAAAGCGGACAGCGCGCACGCCGACGAACCCAAACACGCAAGCCAGCGACCCATCGAGCCGCCGATCCACAGGCATCGACCCGCCGAGGATCCTCGTGGGCGGTCCGTCCACGACGAGTGCACTAGACTGCCCCGGTGCAAACAGTGTACGCGTCGATCCCCCTGTCGCGCCAATTGGCAGCCTGCGCGGACGTGGTGGCTGCGGTACGGTCAGGACGTTCCCTCAACGACCTCCTGCCCGCCCTCGACGAGGGTCTGCGGCCCGGGGTGCAGGCGCTGGCATTCCACGTCCTGCGCCATCTGGGCAGCGCCGCCGCCGTGCGGGCCACGCTCGCCCCACGTGCGCCCCCGCCACGCGTGGACAGTCTGCTGACCTGCGCGTTGGCGCTGCTGTGGCCGGTCCCGCAGCCCCCCTACCCCGATCACACCCTGGTCGACCAGGCCGTGGCTGCGGCGCGCGAGCGCACACCCGCCGCAGCCGGCTTCGTCAACGCCGTGCTGCGTCGTTTCCTGCGGGAGCGCCCGGCACGGGTCGCGGCAGCCCACCAGGACCCGGTGGCAGCCTGGAACCATCCGCAATGGTGGATCGACCGCCTGCGACGCGACTGGCCCGGCCAGTGGCAGCGCTGGCTGGAATCCGCTTCGGCACATCCGCCGATGACGTTGCGTGTCAACCGGCGCCGCACCGACGCTGCGCGTTATGTCCAAGTCCTGGCGGCTGCCGGCATCGAGGCCCGCGCCCTCGGAGCAGCCGACGAACCGAACGACGGCCTGGCCGACGCCGTGGCGTTGGCACGCCCGATGCCCGTCTCTCGCCTGCCCGGGTTTGCCACAGGAGAGGTGTCGGTGCAGGACGCTTCGGCGCAGCGCGCAGCGCCCTTGCTGCTGGGGCTGGCTGCCGACGCACCACGGGGCGTCCTGCCCACGGGCGCGCGCGTGCTCGACGCCTGCGCAGCCCCCGGCGGCAAGACAGCGCACCTGTTGGAATGCGCGGATCTCGACGTGCTGGCACTGGACAGCGACGCCAGGCGCCTGGCGCGAGCGCGAGACACGCTCGAGCGCCTGCAACGGGTCGCCACGCTGCGCGTGGCCGACGCCAGCCAGCCGGCGACCTGGTGGGACGGGCAGGCCTTTGACGCCATCCTGCTGGATGCGCCGTGCAGCGCCTCGGGCATCGTGCGACGCCACCCCGACGTCCGCTGGCTGCGGCGCGCCGAAGACCTGAACGCGCTGACCAGGGTGCAGGACGCGTTGCTGCAGGCACTGTGGCCGTTGCTGAAGCCGGGAGGCCGGCTGGTCTACGCCACCTGCTCGGTGTTCAAGGCCGAGGGACAGGACAGGATCGATGCATTCGTGCAACGGATCGGGGCCGATCGCGTGCGGATCGATCCCGCATCGCCAGGACATCTGATACCGGTGGACGACAATCCTGCACAAGGCCCGCGTGTGCGCACCGGCACACTGGCCGACGGCTTCTACTACGCCCTGCTGCACAAGCCCGCCTGACCCGATGCCCCGCCCGTCCGAGCCGCCGTCGCCCGGGCTCGGCCTCTCGCCGGGCAGACGTCGCCTGTTGATCGCGCCCCTGGCCGCATGCGCTGCGTCGGCAGGTCTCGTGGTGCCGGCGGCAGGGATCCTGCCCGGCGTCGCGCGCGCGAACGTCACCTCCGGCATCGAGATCGAGTCCCTGCGGCTGCTCCTGCTCGACGGCGCCCTGTCGCTGGAGTTCATCGCTGGCATCCAATTGCCCGCCACCGTCGAGTCGGCCCTGCAGAAGGGGGTCCCGGTGCACTTCGTCGCGCAGGCCGACGTCCTGCGCTACCGCTGGTACTGGCGCGACCTGCGCGTCGCCCGCCTGGAGCGCTCCTGGCGACTGGCCTTCCAGCCGCTGACCTCGGTCTGGCGGGTGGGCACCGGGGGGCTCAACCAGAGCTACCCCACGCTGCGGCAGGCTCTGTCGGCCATCTCGCGCATGCCGTCGTGGCGGCTGGTCGACCTCGACCAGATCGACACCGGTGTGGCCCACCGGGTCGAGTTCTCCTTCCGGTTGGATGTCACCCAGTTGCCCGGGCCGATGCAGATCGGACTGACCGGCCAGGGGGATTGGCAGCTCGGCATCCGGCATACCTTGCGGCTGGAATGAAGCTGGCGGCGGCCTGGACCGGCAGCGCCTGCGAGATGCACCAGGTGCGCCACGGCCTGCCAACGTCCGATCGATGCAGCGAGCGCCCGATGGAGCGGGCCGCCGGATGAGTGCGGCCGCGCGGTGGGGCTGGACCGTGTCCGCGCTGGCGCTCGCGGGTGCGGGTCTGGTCATCGCGTTCGTGGTGTCCTTCGTTGCTTCCGGCACCGACTTCCGCGAGCGCCAGTTCGCCCTGCTGTTCTGGACGAATGCCGCCGTGGCGGCACTGCTGCTCCTGGTGCTGGCGGGTGTGGCCGTGCGGCTGATGCGCCGGCTGCGCGCGGGGCGCTTCGGCAGCCGGCTGCTGCTGAAACTGGCGGGCATCCTGGCGCTGGTGGGCCTGCTGCCCGGGGTGGTGATCTACACCGTGAGCTGGCAGTTCGCCTCGCGCAGCATCGAAAGCTGGTTCGACGTTCGGGTGGCGCAGGCCCTGGACGCCGGCCTGGCGCTGGGACGCGGGACGCTGGACCTGCTGAAGGCCGACCTGCTGGCTCAGGCCGGCGTGGCCGCAAGGCGGCTGTCGGAGGCTCCCGGCACTCCCGGCCCGCTCGCGCTGGAGCGGGTGCGTGAGCAGCTCGGCGCCCGAGAGGTCTCGCTCGTCGCGTCTTCCGGGCAGATCATCGCCACCGCCACCGCCACGGCCGGGCGTGCCGTCTTGCCAGCCGAGCGTCCACCACCCGAAATGCTCCGCCTGGCCCGGGAGGCCGGTTCTGCCAGCCAGATCGAAGGATTGGAGGAAGAGGCCAGCGCCGCGCGGCTGCGCGTGCTGGTGCCGCTGCCCGACACGGCGATCTCGCTGCGGCAAGCCGAGGCCGCCTTCGTGTGGATCGTCCAGCCGCTGCCACGGCGCATCACCGACGCGGCGTTGTCGGTGCAGGCGGCCTACAGCGAGTACCAGCAGCGCGCGCTGGCACGGGACGCATTGCGCAGGATGTACATCGGCACGCTGACCCTGGCACTCGTGCTCGCCGTGTTCGGCGCGGTGCTGCTGGCGATCGTCCTGGGCAACCAGATCACCCGCCCGCTGTTGATGCTGGCCGACGGTGTGCGTCAGGTCGCCTCGGGCAACCTGTCGACACGCCCGGTGTTCCGCTCGGCTGACGAGTTGGGCGGGCTCACCCGATCGTTCGCGAACATGACCCAGCAACTGTCGGACGCGCGGGGACAGGTGCAGCGCGCCGTGGACGAACTCGAAGCGGCACGCGCCCGCCTGCAGACCATCCTGGACACGCTGAGCGCGGGCGTGATCGTCTTCGATGACGGGGGGCGGATCGACACCCTGAACCCCGGCGCCACCCGCATCCTTCGGCAACCCCTGCAAGCCCACATCGGGCGAACGCTCGCCAGCGTCGAGCCCCTGGCGGACTTCGCCCAGGCCATCGCCGGGCACTTCGAACCACTGCCCGGCGAGACACGGGACGACCCGCGGGGCGCGCAATGGCAGGACATCCTCGAGGTACGCGTGGGCAGCGCGGGCATCGTCAACCTGCTGGCACGCGGCGCGCCGATGCCCGGCGGCGGGACGCTGCTGGTCTTCGACGACATCACGGAAATCGTCTCGGCACAGCGCTCACAGGCCTGGGCCGAGGTGGCGCGGCGCCTGGCGCACGAGATCAAGAACCCCCTGACCCCGATCCAGTTGTCGGCCGAGCGGCTGCAGCACAAGCTCGAGTCGCGACTGGAAGGCGCCGATCGCTCGATGCTGCAGCGCAGCGTGGCCACCATCGTCGACCAGGTCGAGGCGATGAAACGACTCGTGGACGAGTTCCGCGACTACTCGCGATTGCCTTCGGCACAGACATCGGCGCTGCAGCTCAATGCGCTGGTCGGCGACGTGCTCGCGCTGTACGGGCAGGCGATGGACAGCGGCCGGATCGTCGTGCGCCTGGCTCCGGGCCTGCCGCGCATCCAGGGCGACGCGAGCCAGCTGCGTCAGGTCATCCACAACCTGGTCCAGAACGCCCTGGACGCGGTCGACGCGCGCCACGATGCGCGGGTGAGTGTCAGCACCCAGGCGGTGCGCGACGACGCCGACAGCGGCCCCGGGGCCGTGCGGCTGTCGGTGGAGGACAACGGCCCCGGTTTCGACGAGCGCGTACTGCGGCGCGCCTTCGAGCCCTACGTCACGACCAAGCCACGCGGCACCGGGCTGGGGCTTGCGATGGTCAAGAAGATCGTCGACGAACACCGCGGTCGCATCGTCGCCCGCAACCTGCAGGCCAGCGACGAACCCGATGCGCCGATCACCGGGGCGAGAGTTTCGATATCATTTTTCGCACTGGTGCCTGAAGCATCCAGCGTCGGCCCCCCCAAGGCCTGACCAGCACGACGCGGTACCCCCGCCCCACACAAGAACCACTGGCCGCGCATCCGATGTCAACCATCCTGGTCGTGGACGACGAACTCGGCATCCGTGCCCTGCTGTCGGAGATCCTCAGCGACGAAGGCCACACCGTGCTGCTGGCCGAGAACGCCGCGCAGGCGCGCAGCGAGCGCGAACGCAGTCGCCTGGACCTGGTCCTGCTCGACATCTGGATGCCCGACGTCGACGGCATCACGCTGCTCAAGGAATGGGGCGTGCAAGGTCGGCTGACGATGCCGGTGGTCATGATGAGCGGTCATGGCACGGTGGACACCGCCGCCGAGGCGCTGCGCTTCGGCGCGGTCGCCTTCCTGGAGAAGCCGATCACCTTGCAGAAGTTGCTCAAAGCGGTCGACCAGGCGTTGCAGCGGCCCGCCGCGGCGGCGGTCGCCCCTGGCGCAAGCACCACAGGCGTGGGTGCCAGCCGCCTGCTGCCCCAGCTCGCCGGATCCACACCGGGCGGACCGGGGACGGCGATGCCAGCACGCGCCACCGCCGCGATCCCGCCACCGCCCCCCCTGGGCCCCGCATCGTTTCAGAGCTTCGACCTGGACCGGCCGCTGCGCGAGGCCCGCGATGCCTTCGAGAAGAGCTATTTCGAGTTCCACCTTGCCAAGGAGGGAGGCTCGATGACGCGTGTGGCCGACAAGACCGGCCTGGAGCGCACACACCTGTACCGCAAGCTCAAACAACTGGGCGTGGACCTGAGCCGGGCCAAGCGCGGGCAAGGGGACTGAGGAGCGTTATACTGTCGCGCTTCGGCCAAGTAGCTCAGTTGGTAGAGCAGCGGATTGAAAATCCGCGTGTCGGTGGTTCGATTCCGCCCTTGGCCACCAGGACTCCAGC
>CAZFVH010000017.1:0-32323 GCA_964522465.1 uncultured Rubrivivax sp.
ATGAAGTAGGGCGAAAGGTAGCCGCGGTCGAACTGCATGCCCTCGACGACGTCGAGTTCGCTGTTCAGGCTCTTGCCGTCCTCGACGGTGATCACGCCTTCCTTGCCGACCTTGTCCATCGCGTCGGCGATGATCTTGCCGATCGACTCGTCGCTGTTGGCGGAGATGGAGCCGACCTGGCTGATCTCCTTGCTGGTGGTCGTCGGCTTGGAGGCCTTCTTCAGCTCTTCGGTCAGGGCGATGACGGCCTTGTCGATGCCGCGCTTGAGGTCCATCGGGTTCATGCCGGCGGCGACGAACTTCATGCCCTCGCGCACGATGGACTGGGCCAGGACCGTGGCGGTCGTGGTGCCGTCACCGGCGTTGTCGCTGGTCTTGGAAGCGACTTCCTTGACCATCTGCGCGCCCATGTTCTGGAGCTTGTCCTTGAGCTCGATCTCCTTGGCCACCGACACACCGTCCTTGGTGACGGTGGGTGCGCCGAAGGACCGCTCGAGCACCACGTTGCGGCCCTTGGGGCCGAGCGTGACCTTGACCGCGTTGGCCAGGATGTTCACGCCTTCCACCATGCGGTGGCGGGCGTCCGAACCGAAGACGACGTCTTTCGCTGCCATGTGTTGTATCTCCGAAAGTCAGGTAGGTAAGGGGGTAGGGAGGATTACTTCTGGACGACCGCGAACAGGTCTTCCTCGCGCATCACGAGGAGTTCGTCGCCGTCGACCTTGACCGTCTGGCCGCTGTACTTGCCGAACAGCACGCGGTCACCGACCGACACGCCCACGGCGATCAGCTCGCCCTTGTCGTTGCGCTTGCCCGGGCCGACGGCCAGCACCTCGCCCTGGTCGGGCTTCTCGGCGGCGTTGTCGGGGATGACGATGCCGGAGGCGGTCTTGGTTTCGTTCTCGAGACGCTTGACGATCACGCGATCGTGCAACGGACGCAGTTTCATGAACACTCCTGATAGAGGTCGGTTTGTGGATGTGAGCATGCGCCAGACGCCTGGCGCGGAAACACGCGGCCCCGAGCGCGCCCGACGCCCTGCAGGGCACAGGGCTTCGGCCCGGACCCCGGACCGTTAGCACTCATGGATGATGAGTGCTAGCAGGACAAATTATAGGGATGGTTCGTCAGGCTTCAAGAGCGCCCATGCGCAACCCGTGCGCGCATCGGGATATCCCTGTCCTAGGGTCCGGCCCGATCGTCGGGGTCGCCTCGCTGTGGTGGAATCCGCCGTTTCACGCCGAGCTCTTCCATCCGTCTGGGTTGCATCCCCCTTGGACCTGCTGCAGTTGCTCCTCTCCGGTGTCGCGCAAGGCTGCATCTACGGCCTGATCGCGCTGGGTTTCGTGCTGATCTACAAGGCCACCGAGACCGTCAGCTTCGCCCAGGGCGACCTGATGATGCTGGGCGCCTTCGCCGGCCTTGCGGCGATGACCTTTCTCGAGTTCCCGTTCTGGATCGCGGTGCTGTCGTCGATCGCGGCGATGGGCGCCTTCGGCCTGCTGGCCGAGCGGGTGGTGATCCGGCCCATCCTCGGGCAGCCGGCCTTCTCGATCGTGATGCTGACCATCGGCATCGGCTACATCCTGCGCGGCCTCGTGACCATGGTGCCGGTGATCGGTACCGAAACCCACGTGCTGCCCGTGCCCTACAAGGACGAGATCTGGACGGTGGGTGGGCTGGTGCTGGCGGTCGAGCAGATGGCAGTGATCACGGTGACGGCCGTGTTGTGCCTGGCGCTGTACCTGCTGTTCAGCCGCACGCGCCTGGGCATCGCGATGCAGGCCTCCTCGCAGAACCAGCTTGCCGCCTACTACATGGGCATCCCGGTGCGGCGCCTGAACGGGCTGGTGTGGGCCTTGGCGGCCGCGGTCGCGGCCATTGCCGGGCTGTTGCTGGCGCCCATCACCTTCGTCCACGCCAATATGGGCTTCATTGGCCTGAAGGCGTTCCCGGCCGCCGTGGTCGGCGGTTTCGGCAGTCTGCCCGGGGCCATCGTCGGCGGTCTGATCATCGGTATCGTCGAGGCCCTGGCGGGCTTCTACCTGCCCGAGGGCTTCAAGGACATCGCGGCCTACATCGTCGTGTTGATCATGCTGATGGTCAAGCCCAACGGTCTGTTCGGCGAGAAGCTGAGCAAGAAGGTCTGACGGGCAGGGGATCCGGCGATGCGCTTCATCTTCAAGACCGATTACGCGCAGGACCTGCGCCTGGCCAAGCACCAGGGCCACGTGTTCTGGTACTCGATGCTGCTGCTGGCGTTGGTGGGCGCGCCCTGGTTGTTCCAGGAATACTGGTTGGCTCAGCTGACCTTCGTGTTGATCTACGGCATCGTCGGCCTGGGGCTGATGCTGCTGGCCGGCTACACCGGCCTGTTCTCGCTCGGCCACGCGGCCTTCCTCGGCGTGGGGGCCTACACGCAGGCGGTGCTGACCCAATTGGGCGTGCCCTTCCCGCTGGCGCTGGCGGCCTCGGCCGGGCTGTCGGCGGTGGTCGGCGTGGTGGTGGGGCTGCCGGCGCTGCGCGTCAAGGGCATCTACCTGGCGATGGCCACGCTGTCCTTCGGCTTCATCCTGGAGGAGGTCTTCGCCCGCTGGGAGAGCGTGACCGGCGGCAACGCGGGTCTGAACGTCAAGGCGCCGGAGCTGTTCGGCCTGACGCTGTCCTCGGGCGCGCCGTTTTACTACCTGTGCCTGGTGATCACGGTCGTGGCCACACTGGGCATGCTCAATCTGCTGCGCTCACCCACTGGCCGGGCCTTCGTCGCGATCCGCGATTCCGAGATCTCCGCCCAGAGCATGGGCATCCACCTGGCGTACTACAAGACCTTGTCGTTCTCGATCTCGGCTGCGCTGGCCGGCATCGGCGGGGCGCTGTACGCGCACAACATGCGCTTCCTGTCGCCCGACCAGTTCAACATCATCCAGTCCATCGACTTGCTGCTGATGGTGGTGATCGGCGGGCTGGGCTCGATCCACGGGGTGTTCTTCGGCGCGGTCTTCCTGATCACGATGCCGCAGATGATCTCCGCGTCCAAGGATTACCTGCCGTCGCTGCTGGCAGAGGCGCCGGGCCTGAAGTCGGTCGTCTACGGCGCCGTGCTGGTGCTGTTCGTGCTCTTCGAGCCCATGGGGATGTACGGGCGCTGGCTGAAGATCCGCACCTGGTTCTCGCTCTTCCCTTTCTATCGCAAGGGGATGTTCAAGCGCCAGAAGGCGTTCCAGAAGTCGGACCGGCTGAGATGACGAGGATCTCTTCGATCGTCAGGGCCCAGGCGGGGCAGCGGCCGATGGCCTTGGCTTCGGCATGGCGGCCCGCTGGGGCGCGGTGCCTTGCTCCGCTCATGTCCCCCGCCATCGGCCGCATGCCGATGGCTCCTCCTTTACTTCGCTGCGCAAGGCACCACACCCCAGCGGGCTCGGGGCTCGAAAGGGTGTCTTCCAGGCAGGGGGACTTCGACTTGGTGCACCCAGGCATCACTTTGCCATCGGGGTGGGGTACCCCCCGCAGCGAAGTAAAGAGGGAGGTCCGGGCGCAGCCCGGGCCGGATGACATGAGCGGAGGGGGGTACCTCACCCCGATGGCATGCGAGGTGTCGGCACGCCTCCAGCTGCGATACACGGAGGCCCTCCGGTGACCGAGCCCTTGCTCTCCGCCCGCCACCTGACCGTGCGCTTTGGCGGCGTGCTGGCGGTCAACGACGTCAGTTTCGACGTGCGTTCCGGCGAGGTCTTCACGCTGATCGGGCCCAATGGTGCCGGCAAGACCACGGTCTTCAACCTGATCAGCCGCATCTACCAGCCCACCGCTGGCACCATCGAGTTCCAGGGCCGCGACATCACCGGCGTGGCGCCGCACCGCATCGCCTCGCTGGGCATCGCGCGCACCTTTCAGAACATCGAACTGTTCGAGCACGCCACGGTACTCCACAACCTGCTGATCGGCCGCCACCGCCACCGCCGCACCGGCTTGTGGAGCGACCTGCTGTTCAGCCGCAGCGTGCGCGAGGCCGAACTCGCCTCGCGGCGCAAGGTCGAGGAGGTGATCGACTTCCTCGACCTTCAGGCTTACCGCGACAAGATGATCGCCGGGCTGCCCTACGGCGTGCGCAAGGTGGTCGAACTCGCGCGGGCGCTGGCTACCGAGCCCACGCTGCTGCTGCTGGACGAGCCCTCGTCGGGGCTGAACGTCGAGGAGACCGACGACATGGCCTTCTGGATCGAGGACATCCGCGACCAGCTCGGCATCACCGTGCTGATGGTCGAGCACGACATGACGCTGGTGTCGCGCGTGTCCGACCGCGTCGTCGCGCTCAACCAGGGGCAGGTGCTGGCCGCCGGCACGCCGCGCGAGGTGCAGACCGACCCGGCCGTGATCGAGGCCTACCTGGGCTCGGTCGAGGACGTGGCCTCGCTGCGGAGGCCGGCATGAGCGCGCAGGCCCCCAGCGCCGGCGACGAGGTGCTGCTTTCGCTGGCCAACGTCGAGAGCGCCTACGGCCCGATCAAGGCCATCCGGGGTGTCAGCCTGGAGGTGCGGCGCGGCCGCATCGCCACGGTGCTGGGCTCCAACGGCGCGGGCAAGAGCACCATCCTGAAGACGATCTCCGGCATCCTCGACCCACGGCGCGGGACGATCACCTTCAAGGGCGAGGCCATCGCCGCACGCGACCCGGCGCACATCGTGCGCCTGGGCATCAGCCATGTGCCCGAGGGCCGCGAGGTCTTCCCGCTGCTGTCGGTGCACGACAACCTGATGATGGGCGCCTACACCCGCGCCGACCGCGACGCCGTCGCGCGCGACCTCGAGCAGGTGCACGCCTACTTCCCCATCCTGAAGGAGCGCGCGGCGCAGGACGCCGGCCTGCTGTCGGGCGGGCAGCAGCAGATGCTGGCGATCTCGCGCGCACTGATGGCGCGGCCCGAGCTGATCCTGCTGGACGAGCCCAGCCTGGGCCTGAGCCCCAAGCTCACCAAGGAGATCTTCGAGATCGTCGTGCGCATCAACCGCGAGCGCGGCACGACCATCCTGCTGGTCGAGCAGAACGCCAACATGGCGCTGAACGCGGCCGATGATGGCTACGTGCTGGAGAACGGCCGCATCGTCATGGAAGACCGCTGCGAGCGCCTGCGCGAGAAGGACGACATCAAGGAGTTCTACCTCGGCATGAAGGACGCCGGCGTGCGAGGCGAGCGCCGCTGGAAGAAGAAGAAGACCTGGCGATGAGTGCCGACCCGACACGACCCACGCCCGACCCGCAGCGCATCGTGCGCGGGGCCGACTTCGGCTGGCAGCCGCAGGCGCTGCCCTTCGACCTGGCGCACGAGATGTTCTGGCTGCGCGTGGCCGAACTCGGCGACGCGCCGATGATGCGCCAGAAGGACCTGGGCATCTGGCGCACCTACGGCTGGCGCGAGGTCGGCACCCTCGTCGAGGAGATGGCGGCTGGCCTGGTGGCGCTCGGTCTGGCGCCGGGCGAAGTCGCCTCGGTGCTGGCCAACACCTCGCGCGAGTGGGTCTGGGCCGATCTGGCGGTGCTCAGCGCCGGCGGGGTGTGCTGCGGCATCTACCCCACCGACTCGGCCGCGCAGGTGCACTACCTGTGCGAGGACTCCACCACGCGGGTGCTCTTCGTCGAGGACGACGAGCAGCTCGACAAGGCGCTCGAGGTGCGCGAGCGCCTGCCGGCGCTGCAGCGCATCGTGGTCTTCGACATGGAGGGCCTGGCCGGCTTCGACGATCCGCAGGTGATGTCGCTGCAGGCGCTGCGCGCGCTCGGGCGCGAGCGCCTGGCGGCCGAGCCCGGGCTGATCGTCCAGCGGCGACGCGCGCGGCGCACCGAGGACGTCGCCATCCTCGTCTACACCTCGGGCACCACCGGCAAGCCCAAGGGCGGGATGATCACGCACGCCAACATCTGCGCCGTGATGTCGGGCCTGGAGGCCAGCCTGTTCGAAGGCCTTCCCGAGGGCGGCGAGCGCATCGCCTTCCTGCCGCTGTGCCACGTGGCCGAGCGGATGATCGGCGAATACATCCCCATCATGCGGCGCTCGGTGGTCAACTACGTCGAGAACCCCGAGACGGTGTTCGAGAACCTGCGCGAGGTGCAGCCCAGCGTCTTCTTCGCCGTGCCGCGGGTGTGGGAGAAGCTGTACTCGCAGGTGATGATCACCCTCAGCGAGGCCGACCCGGTGCAGAAGCTGGCCTACCGCTGGGCCCTGGGCGTGGGCGAGCGCGTGGCCGCCTGCGAGGCCGCCGGGCGTGCGCCGGGCGCCGGTCTGCGGCTGCAGCACGCGCTGGCGCGTTTCACGGTGCTGGACAACGTGCGCCGCATGACCGGCATGAGCCGGGTGGAGATGGCGCTGACCGGCGCGGCGCCGATCTCGCCCGACCTGATCCGCTGGTACCGCGCGCTGGGCGTGCCGCTGCGCGAGGGCTGGGGCATGACCGAGACGACGGCCGCCGGCACCGTCAACCCGCGCCGCGCCAGCCGCCCGGGCAGCATCGGCGTGCCGGCGCCCGGCATGGAGATGCGCATCGCCGAGGGCACGGGCGAGATCCTGCTGCGCGGGCCGACCGTGATCCGCGGCTACCTGAACCTGCCCGAAAAGACGGCCGAGGCGATCGACGCCGAGGGCTGGCTGCACACCGGCGACGTCGGCCGCGTCGACGATGACGGTTACTTCTACATCACCGACCGGATGAAGGACATCATCATCACGGCCGGCGGCAAGAACATCACCCCCAGCGAGTGGGAGAACCAGCTCAAGTTCAGCCCCTATGTCACCGATGCCGTGGTCATCGGCGACCGGCGCGCCTTCCTCGTGGCCATCGTGATGATCGACCAGGAGAACGTCGAGCGCTACGCGCAGGAGCGCGACATCCCGTTCTCCAACTACGCCAGCCTGACCCGCGCGCCCGAGGTCGTCGAGCTGGTCCAGGCCGAGGTCGACCGCGTGAACCAGCAGTTTGCGCGCGTCGAGCAGGTCAAGAAGTTCTTCCTGCTCGATCGACAGCTCACCGCCGAGGACGAGGAACTCACCCCGACCATGAAGCTCAAGCGCAAGCTCGTGCAGGCCAAGTATGCCGACCAGATCGAGGCGATGTACCGGGGGTGATGCCCGCAGGAGCGAGCGAATGGGGTGCGCTGTGCCCGATCGGCGCCGGCACCTGCACAGGGTGCCTGCACGCAGACGCAGCGCTGGCCGGCCCTGTGGCCGGCGCAGTCAGTGCCGGATCGGCGGTGAGGCTTCGTCCGGGTCTTCGGTCGGCGGCTGCGCGGCGACGCGGTAGCCCTCGCTGGCCCAGGCGCCCAGGTCGATCTTCCGGCAGCGTTCGCTGCAGAACGGTCGCCAGGGGTTGTCGGGCGCGTAGCGCGAGGCGCCGCCGCAGCCTGGGCAGCGGACGGTTCTTGCGGGGGTGGAAGGAGATCCGGTGGACATGCAGTCTCCGACGTCGGGTGCGCGTCTGCGGGCCCTCAGACCCTCAGGCGCACATCGTCAGGTCGAAATCGGCGTCTTCGGTCGCCGGCTTCAGTCGGCCATCGGCATCGAAGCGCAGCAGCCGCACCGACACCAGCGAGCGCTGGCCGCTGATCTCGGGCACCAGCCCAAGACCGGCATCGATGTGCAGACGCAGCAGATGCCAGGGGCGAGCCTCTGGCAGCTTCTGCTGGAACTGCCCGGCGGTGGCACGCACCCGCTGGGTCATCCCGCTGTCGCGCAGCAGTCCCAACTGCAGCGCCAGCGCCTGCGCGAGCGGGACCAGCGGATCGATCCACGAGGCCAGATCGGCGCGGCGCTGCGCGCCGTCCAGGTGCTGCCAGGCGTGATAGCCCGGCAGGTCGAAGCAACAGGTACCACCGGCAATGCCGATGCGGTTGCGCACCGACGACAGGACGTCATGACCCGGTGGGGTACCGGACCGCGCAGGAGCAGCCTGCAACTCGCTCACGGCGGTGTCGATGCGCGTGATCAGGGCGTCGAGCGAGGCCTCCGAGATGTCGGGATGGCCGCGGTAGCCCTGGTACTGGGCCTTGTGCCGTTCGAGTTCCTTCAGCAGTTCGGTCTTCAGATCGGCCCGTGACGCGAGGTCCTGCACCTCGAACAGCGTCTGCAGGGCGAAATGGTGATCCACCGCCCCGTCACGTTCGACCAGCCGCGCCAGACGGTCGAGCAGGTGCTCGAGCCGCAGCATCGTGCGCACCCCTTCGCTGAAGGGGTGCTCGTAGAGGATGCGTGGGGGTGGGGCAGCATGTTTCATCGATTCGGACGATTGTTTCACAGGGACTTCCCCGCTCCGCCTGCGCCGACGGTGTCCCTTCGCAACGCCGAGGCCTCCTCATGCCAGCGCCGCCAGACCCGACCGACTTCCGCCCTCAGGGCGGGCAGGTCCAGCCCGTCGTTGAAGATCACGGCATCCGCCACCGCGCTGCGCTGCGCACGTGTGGCCTGCTGCGCGATCACGCGTCGGACGGTCTCGGCAGGCCAGCCGTTGCGCGCCATCACGCGCTCGACCTGGGTCTGCTCCTGACAGTCGACGACGAGCACACGGTCCACGCGCGCGCGCCAGCGCCCGGACTCCACCAGCAGCGGCACGTCGAAGACCACGGTGGCCGGGGCGGCGGCGGCCGCGCGTTCGCTCGCGACCTGCCCGATCATCGGATGCAGTATGGCTTCCAGCCGCCGCTTGGCCTCGGGGTCGCCGAACACACGCTCGCGCATCCAGTCGCGTTTCAGGGCGCCATCGGCGCCCACGGCCTGCGGCCCGAAGGCCTCGCGCAGCGTGGGGATCGCCGCGCCGCCAGGGGCGGTGAGCTCGCGCGCGATGGCGTCGGTGTCGACCAGCACCGCACCGAGGTCCACCAGCATCCGCGCCACGGTGCTCTTGCCGCTGCCGATGCCACCGGTCAGGCCGATCTTCAGGCCGGGTGCCCGGCCCGGGCCCAGACCCGGATGACCCCCGGACGGGGTCTTCGATTGCTGCTCCATGAAACCCTCACCCTCCTGGAACGCCCAGCCACGCCAGCATCGGTGCCTGACCCACCAGCAGCACCGTGATCCCGGCGCCGGCCAGGAAGGGGCCGAAGGGCACGTAACGCCCTTCGCGCAGCGTGCCGCGACGCTGCATCGCCAGCCCCACCACCGCGCCGCTGACCGAAGCCAGCAACAGCACCGGCAGCAAGGCCTGCCAACCCAGCCAGGCGCCGAGCGCGGCCAGGAGCTTGAAATCCCCGGCGCCCATGCCTGTCTTGCCGGTCAGGCGCTCGAACAGCGTGGCCACACCCCACAGCACGCCGTACCCGGCGATCGCCCCCATCACCGCAGAGTGCAGCGACACCCCCCATCCCAGCGCTGCTGCGCCCAGGCCCGCCCACAGCAAGGGCAGCGTCAGGCTGTCGGGCAGCAGCAAGGTGTCCCAGTCGATCGCGGCCAGCGCCACCAGCGTGGCGACCACCGCGCAGGCCGCCAGCACCGGCCACTGCGGCCCGTGGCGCCAGGCCAGCGCGGCGAACAGCGCGGCGGTCAACGCTTCCACCAGAGGGTAGCGCGGTGAGATCGGCGTGCCGCAGGCGCGGCACCGTCCGTGCAGCCGCAGCCACGACCACAGCGGGATGTTGTCGTGCCAGGCCAGCCGGTGGCCGCAGGCGGGGCAGTGCGACCGCGGCCGCGCCAAGTCCAGCTGCGCGAGCGACGCGTCGGCCGCGGTCAGGTGCCTGACGGCGTCCTGCAGCGCCGCCGGGCGCGCGCTGCTGAACAGCGCGCGGTGGCCTTCCTCGTCCCCGAGCTGCGCGGCGGTGTCGGCCCACCACTGGCGCAGCATCATCCGCGGCAGTCGGTGGATCACCACGTTCAGGAAACTGCCGACCATCAGACCCAGCAGCGCCAACAGGGCCGGCGACAGCAGCCACATGCGGTGGGCGTCGGTCATGGGGGCATCCTGCGGCCGCCGCCGCCGTCCGGCTGCGGCCGGACGGCTGGCCGGCGCGGTGCGCCGGGACGGTGTCCGACGGGGCTCACACCACCGATCCCAACTCGAAGATCGGCAGGTACATCGAGACCACCGTGCCTCCGATCAGGGTGCCGAGGAAGACGATGATGAAGGGCTCCATCAGGCTGGACAGGCCCTTGACCATCTCGTCGACCTCGTCCTCGTAGATCTCGGCGGCCTTGGCCAGCATGTGCTCGAGCGATCCCGACTCCTCGCCGATACCCGACATCTGCAGAACCATCGGCGGGAACACGCCGGTGCCACGCATCGCGCTGGTCAGCGAGGTGCCGGTGGAGACCTCGCGCTGGATGGCCTCGGTGGCGCGGCCGTACACGGCATTGCCCGCGGCACCGCCCACCGAATGCAGGGCCTCGACCAGTGGCACACCCGCGCCCGTCATGGTGGCCAGGGTGCGGGTCCAGCGAGCCACCACCGCCTTGCGCACCAATTCCCCGAAGACCGGCACGCGCAGCAGCGCGGCGTCGCCGGCCGCACGCAGCGCGGGCGAGCGTCGCCAGCCCTGCACCAGTGCCACGGCGCCGACGACGAGGAAGCCCAGCAACGGTACCCACCACTGGACGACGGCATCGGACATCGCGATCACCGCCCGGGTGGGCGCGGGCAGTTCGGCGCCGAAGGACTTGAAGACGTCCTTGAAGGAGGGGATCACGAAGACCATGATCACCGCCATCACCGCGAAGGCGACGACCATGACCGCCGTCGGGTACATCAGCGCGGAGCGGATCTTGGCGCGCAGCGCCATGGTCTTCTGCTGGTAGACCGCGAGCCGTTCCAGCAGCGGCTCGAGGATGCCACCGGCTTCGCCGGCCTCGACCAGGTTGCAGTAGAGCTCGTCGAACTGCCGCGGATGCCGGCGGAAGGCGGCCGACAGACTGGAGCCCGATTCGACATCGGCGCGGATCTCGCCCAGCATGCGCGCCATGCCGGCGTGGCGCGTGCCGCGCGCGACGATGTCGAAGGCCTGCAGCAGCGGCACGCCGGCGCTCATCATCGCCGCGAGCTGACGGGTGAACACGGCGATGTCCTTCTGCGCGATGCGTGTGCCGCCGATCGACCGGCGTTTGCGCAACCGCGTCACGCGTACCCCCTGGCGACGCAGCGCGGCCTGTGCCATGGCTTCGCCGGCCGCGCGCAATTCGCCGCGCAGCACCTTGCCCGACCGGTCGCGGCCTTCCCACTCGAAGAGCACCTCGGCGGGCGCGCGCAGCCCGGCGCGCGGGCGTGCGGGCCTGGGCCGGCCGCCGACGCCTGCCGCCTTCATTCGTTGGTGACCGTGATCACTTCCTCGAGCGAGGTGACGCCTGCGCGCACCTTGACGAGGCCGGCCTGACGCAGATCGCGCACGCCTTCGCGCCGCGCTTGCGCGGCGATGTCCAGGGCCGAGCCCTGGGCCAGGATGATGCGCTGGATGTCGTCGCTGATGGGCATGACCTGGTACAGCCCCACGCGGCCGCGGTAGCCGTCGGTGCAGGCCGCGCAGCCCACGGCGCGGTAGGGGCGCCAGGTCCCGTCGAGGTCGTCGCCGCCGTAGCCGGCGCGCTCCAGAGCCTCGGTCGGGTAGTCGGCTGGCGTCTTGCAGTTCTCGCACAGCCGCCGGGCCAGGCGCTGCGCCGTGATCAACAGCACGCTGGCGGCGATGTTGAACGGCGCCACCCCCATGTTCAGCAGCCGGGTCAGCGTCGACGGCGCGTCGTTGGTGTGCAGGGTCGACATCACCAGATGGCCCGTCTGGGCCGCCTTGATGGCGATGTCGGCGGTTTCCAGGTCGCGGATCTCGCCGACCATGAGGATGTCCGGGTCCTGCCGCAGGAAGGCGCGCAGCGCGGCCGAGAAGGTGAGCCCGGCCTTTTCGTTGACGTTGACCTGGTTGACCCCGGGCAGGTTGATCTCGCAGGGGTCCTCGACGGTGGCGATGTTCACGCCCGGCTGGTTCAGCAGGTTCAGACAGGTGTACAGCGACACGGTCTTGCCCGAGCCCGTCGGGCCGGTGACGAGGATCATGCCGTAGGGCCGCTCGATCGCGCGCAGCAGACGCGCTTTCTCGACGGGCTCGTAGCCCAGCGCGTCGATGCCCAGACGCGTCGTCGAGGAGTCGAGGATCCGGATCACGATCTTCTCGCCGAAGAGGGTGGGCAGCGTGCTGACACGGAAGTCGATGGATTTGCTGCCGAACTTCAGCTTCATCCGACCATCCTGCGGCACGCGCTTCTCGGCGATGTCCAGCCGGCTGATGACCTTGATGCGCGAGGCGAGCTTGTCCTTGACGACCAACGGCGGCTGCGCGATCTCGCGCAGTTCGCCGTCGATGCGAAAGCGCACCCGGTAGCTCTGCTCGTAGGGCTCGAAGTGGAGGTCCGACGCGCGCAGGTTGATCGCGTCGACCAGCATCTTCTGCAGGAAGCGCACGACCGGGGTGTCCTCGACGTCGCTGGTCACGGTGTCGGCGCCGGGGGCGCCTGCGTCGTCGCTGACGTCGAAGTCGAAGGCGTCGCCGGTCAGCGACTCGAGGGCGGCGCTGGCCGTGGTGGAGCGCGCCTGGAGCAGGCGCGCCAGCTTGTCGTGCTCCACCACGACCCATTCGGGCTGCAACTGGGTGATGAACTTGACCTGGTCTGCCGCCTGCCGGTCGGTCGGGTCGGCGGTGCCGACGAACAGCCGGCTTCCGCGCCGCGACAGCACCACGACGCGGTGCTGTGTGGCCACCCGGTCTTCGATGACGTTGGTGGGCAGCCGCTGCACGTCGACCCGGTCGAGGTCGATCAGCGGCAGGGCCAGCGCCGTCGACAGCGCATGTGCGACGTCGGCTGCGCTCGCGGCGCCGGCCTCCACCGTGGCATCGATGAAGCCGATCTGCTGCGCTTCGGCCGCGCGCACCAGGACCTGCGCGCGGGCATGGTCGAGCAGGCCCGCGTGCACGAGGATGCGCGCGGGCCCGGACAAGCGGGCGGCGGAGGCGGTGGGGTCGGACATGCGCGCGACGTTTTCCCTGGATGCGCAAGGGTAGCCCGAAATCGGCCGCAAATGCGTTTCGTCCTCGACAGACCTCCAGGAAAACCCTGAGGGTTGGCAGGGCACGCGGCGCTAGATTGACAGCTGCAATCTTCTCCTGAACCGTGACACCTCTCAGACCCCGGAGCATTCCATGCGCATCTTCGCCGCGTCGATCGGCACCGAGACCAACACCTTTGCACCCATCCCGACGGCGCTGCAGAGTTTCCACGAGTCCTTCTATGCCGCGCCGGGGCAGCACCCGGACGACCCGAAGCTGTGCACCGCCCCGGTGTGGGTGGCGCGCCGACGCGCCCGGGAGGAGGGCTGGACCCTGATCGAGGGCACCTGCACCTTCGCTGAGCCGGCCGGGCTGGTCTCGCGCGAGGCTTTCGAGACGCTGCGCGACGAGGTGCTGCAGCAGCTGCGCGCGGCGATGCCGGTGGACGGCGTGCTGCTGGGCATGCACGGCGCCATGGTGGCCGACGGCTGCGACGACTGTGAGGGCGACATCCTCGAGCACGTGCGTGCCATCGTCGGGCCGGACGTGCCGATCGGCGTCGAGCTGGATCCGCACTGCCACATGACGGTCAAGCGCGTGCGCAACGCCACGCTGATCATCTGCTTCAAGGAGTTCCCCCACACCGATTTCGTCGACCGCGGCGAGGAGGTGGTCGAACTCACGCTGCGCGCGATCCGCGGCGAGATCCGCCCGGTGATGTCGCTGGCCGACTGCCGCATGATCGGCAGCTTCCCCACGACGCTGCAGCCCATGCGCGGCTTCGTCGACAAGATCTCGGCCCTGGAGGGACACGACGGCGTGCTGTCGGTCTCGATCGCGCACTGCTTTCCCTACGCCGACGTGCCGGAACTGGGCTCGCGCATCCTGGTGGTGACCGACGACCGGCGCGCGCAGGGCGACCGTCTGGCGATGCAGCTTGCCGAGGAGTTCCACGGCATGCGCGGGCGCACGCAGCCGCCCTACCTCGACCCGGACGGCATCGTCGACGCGGCGGCGCAATTGCCGGGCCCGGTGGTCGTGGCCGACCCGTCGGACAACCCCGGCGGCGGCGCACCGGGCGACTCCACGCAACTGCTGCGTCGCTTGATCGAGCGCGGTGTTCAAGGCGTGGCGCTCGGTCCGGTGTGGGACCCGATCGCCGTACGCCTGTGCTTCATGGCCGGCGAGGGCGGCCAACTGCAGTTGCGCTTCGGCGGCAAGACGGCGCCGGCCTCGGGCCTGCCCATCGACGCCAAGGTGACGGTCAAGGCGCTGCGGCGCGACGCCTACCAGACCTTCGTCGATGCCAAGGTGCCGTTGGGCGACTGCGCGACCATCGCCATCGACGGCATCGAGGTGGTGCTGATCTCCAACCGCACGCAGGCGCTGGGCCGCGACCTGTTCACCGCCCAGGGCGTGACGCTCGAGGACAAGCGCATCGTCGCGGTGAAGTCCACCAACCACTTCCACGCCGCCTTCGCCCCGATCGCGAGCAAGGTGCTGTATTGCGACTCCGGCGGGCCCATCCCGCGCGACCACCGGCAGGTGCCCTACACCCGTATCCAGCGGCCAATCTGGCCGCTGGATGAGGGCGTCGCGCCGCGCCTGATCGCCTTGTGACGTCATCCCACCGTCTTCCCGACCCCGAAAGGAGCTGTTCTTGTCCACGCCCTATGACCGCCTGCGCGCCCTTGGCCTCGAGCTGCCCAAGCCACCCACGCCGGCTGCGAACTACGTGCCCTTCGTGATCGCCAATGGCTTTCTGTATCTGTCAGGCCAGGGCCCCAGACGCCCGGACGGCAGCATGAGCAGCGGCAAGGTCGGCGCTGAGGTCGACGTGGCCCAGGCCTACCAGGACGCACAGCTCGTCGGGCTGAACCTGCTGGCGGTGGCACACATGGCGCTGGGCGACCTGTCGCGCATCCGGCGCATGGTCAAGGTGCTGGGCATGGTCAACGCCGTGCCCGATTTCCGCGAGCACCCGAAGGTGATCAACGGCTGCTCCGACCTGTTCGTCAACGTGTTGGGCGATGCCGGCCGGCACGCGCGCTCGGCGGTGGGCTTCGGTTCGCTGCCGAACAACATCACGGTCGAGATCGAGGCCATCGCGCTGGTCGATGGCTGATGTTTTCGGCGAACGCTTTCCACACGAAACACATCGGTCGAGGATATAGGGGTCGACCCGGTTGACGTCCACCCTGGTTGATCCTCCAATGACATCGCCCTGCGGTACATGCGGGGCGCCACTGAGAAGGAGATGAGCATGACCCAACGCAGACGCACGATCCTGCAGGCCGGCCTGGCCTCCGCCGCCCTCATCGGGGCTGGCGTTGCCCCGTTGGTGCGCGCGCAGCAGCGCGGCAAGACGGTCCGCATGGTGCCGCACGGCGACCTGCGGGTGCTGGACCCGATCTGGACCACGGCGAACATGTCCGCCTACCACGGCGCGATGATGTACGACATGCTGTTTGGCATCGACGAGAACTTCAACCCCAAGCCGCAGATGGTGGGGCGGTTCGACATCTCCGCGGACCGCAAGACCTACACCTTCGAGCTGCGTCCGGGTCTGAAGTGGCACGACGGCACGCCTGTCACGGCCCGGGACTGCGTCGCCTCGGTACGGCGCTGGGCGGCGCGTGACGGCGGTGGTCAGCACCTGTTCCAGCGCGTGGCCGACACGCCGGTGGTCGACGACAAGACCTTCCGCATCGTCCTGAAGGAGCCCTACGGCCTGCTGCTGGACGTGCTGGCCAAGACCTCCACGCCGCTGTGCGTGATGATGAAGGCCGAGATCGCGGCGACCGATCCGAACACCCAGATCACCAAGCACATTGGTTCGGGCCCGTTCAAGTTCGTCGAATCCGAGTACCGGCCGGGCAGCCGCGTCGTCTACGACCGCAACCCCGACTACGTACCGCGCAGCGAGCCGGCTTCCGGGATCGCCGGCGGCAAGCGGGTGATGCTCGACCGCGTCATCTGGGACATCATGCCCGACGCGCAGACCGCCGCCAATGCGCTGCTGGCCGGTGAGGTCGACTTCTTCGAAGTGCCGCCGATCGAACTGCTGCCCATGATGGAAGGCCAGCCGGGCATCAAGGTCGAGGTGATGAACAAGCTTGGTAATGTTGGCTACTGCCGGCTCAACCACCTGCACCCGCCGTTCAACAACGTGCTCGCGCGGCGCGCGGCCCAACTGGCCATCAACCAGGAGGACATCCAGCGCGCGGCCATCGGCAACCCCGCCTACTACAAGGTCTGCGGCTCCAACTTCACCTGCGGCTCGGCCATGGGGGTGGAGGACGGCTCCGAGGCGTTGATGCTGAATGCGCCGATGGCCCAGCGTCAGGCCAGAGCGCGTGAACTGCTGAAGCAGTCGGGTTACAACGGCGCGCCCATCACGATCCTGCACGCAACCGACATCCACGTGATGAACCAGACGGTGCTGGTCATCGCCAAGCAGTTGCGCGAGATCGGCATGAACGTCCAGCTCGCCTCTTCCGACTGGGGTGGCGTGGTGGCTCGGCGGTCCAACAAGAACCCGCCGGCGCAGGGCGGCTGGAACGTGTTCTTCACCTGGGGCGGTGGCAACGCCACGAGCAGCCCGATCTCGCTGACCGGGCACGCGGCCAACGGCGACAAGGCCTGGTTCGGATGGCCGACCAACGACCTGCACGAGCAGTTGCGCAACGACTGGGCCGCAGCGCCCACCGTCGAGGCGCGGCGCGAGGTCACGCGTCGGATGAACCGCAACATGATGGAGTACGTCCACGACATCAAGACTGGCCAGTGGACGCAGCCGGCGGCTTACCGCAGTGACCGTCTCAAGGGTGTGCTGCCGGTGCCGGAGGTGATCCCATGGTGGAACGTCGAGCGCATCGGCTGATGCGACTCTGAAGCCTGTTCCCTCCATCCCGCGCCGCTGCCTTGCGGCGGCGCGGGGGACGATCTCCTGCTCATGCTTTCCTACATCCTGCGTCGGCTCCTGGGCGTGATCCCGGTCATGCTCGTGGTGGGCATCTTCGTCTTCTCGCTGCTGTACCTGGCGCCTGGCGATCCTGCGGCCATCATCGCCGGCGACAACGCCACCGAGGAGAACATCAACCGGATCCGCGCCAACCTGGGCCTGGACCGGCCCTTCCTCGTCCAGTTCTTCGACTGGGGTGGCTCGGTGCTGCAGGGCGATCTTGGCGTGTCGATGTTCTCGGGCATCCCGGTGATCGAGCTCGTGCGCCAGCGCATGGAGGCGACGATCTCATTGACCGTCACCACCCTGCTGATCGCGGTGGTGCTGGCCGTCACGCTCGGGGTTCTGGCCGCCTGGCGTGCCGGCTCGCTGCTCGACCGCGCCGTGATGGGCGTGGCCGTCACCGGCTTCTCGGTGCCGGTGTTCGTCGTCGGCTACATCCTGGTCTATTACCTGTCGATGAAGCTTCGCTGGTTCCCGGTGCAAGGTTATCGGCCGATCGCCGACGGCCTGTGGGACTGGGCGCGCCATCTCGTATTGCCCTCGCTGGCCCTGGGTCTGGCCTACGTGGCGTTGATCGCGCGCATCACGCGCACGAGCATGCTCGAGGTCCTGTCCGAGGACTACATCCGCACGGCGCGCGCCAAGGGTGTGGCGACCGCTCCGCTGCTGCTGTGGCACGCCCTGCGCAACGCGGCCGTGCCCATCGTCACCGTGATCGGCATCGGCATCGCGCTGCTGATCTCCGGCGTGGTCATCACCGAGACCGTGTTCAACATCCCCGGTATCGGTCGCCTGGTGGTGGATGCGATCACGCGCCGTGACTACCCGATCATCCAGGGCGTGATGATCATCTTTGCCGGGGTCTACGTGCTGATCAATCTGGCGATCGACATCGCCTACTGCTTCATCGACCCGCGCATCCGCTACACCTGATGACGCTGTCCGCCATCCTCCCTGCGGTGCGCCGCTACCCCACGATCGCCATCGGTGGCGTGTTGCTGGCCATCGTCGCGCTGGCGGCGCTGCTTGCGCCGTGGATCGCCGGCGACCCGATCGGCTTCGAGCCGGTCAACCGTCTGAAGCCCCCTTCGGAGGCTTTCCTGCTGGGCACCGACAGTCTCGGCCGGGATGTCTTCGCCCGGTTGGTGTACGGTGCGCGGATATCGCTGCTCGTCGGCCTGACGGTCGCGCTGATCGCCGTGGTCAGCGGCGCGCTGATCGGCCTGATCGCCGGCTACTTCCCGCGCGTGGACGCGGTGATCATGCGGGTCATGGACGGCATCATGGCCATCCCGGCCATCCTGCTGGCGATCGCGCTGGTGGCGCTGATGGGCTCCAGCGTGTTGGTGGTGATCATCGCGATCTCGATTCCCGAGGTGCCGCGCGTGTGCCGGCTGGTGCGCTCGGTGGTGCTGTCGGTGCGCAACCTGCCTTTCGTCGAGGCCGCGCGGTCCAACGGCACGCGCGTGCCGAAACTGCTGCGCCGGCACATCCTGCCCAGCACCGTGGCGCCGCTGATCGTGCAGGCCACCTACATCTGCGCCTCGGCCATCCTGACCGAAGCGGGGCTGAGCTTCCTAGGTGCCGGCACGCCGCCCGAGATCCCGACCTGGGGCAACATGATCGCCTCCAGCCGCCTGTTCCTGATGCTGGCGCCGTGGACGGTGTTCGCCCCTGGCATCTGTCTGGCGCTGGTGGTGCTGGCGGTGAACCTGCTGGGTGACGGCCTGCGCGACCGGCTGGACCCGCGCATCTCACGGAGGATGTGACGTGCCGGATCCGGTGCTGTCGATCGAGAACCTGCACACGCACTTCTTCACGCGCGATGGGGTCGTGCGCGCGATCGAGGGGCTGTCGCTGCATGTCGAGCCCGGCGAACTGCTGGGCATCGTGGGTGAGAGCGGCTGCGGCAAGTCGGTGACCGCGTTGTCTGTCATGCGGCTGATCCCGGAGCGCACCGGCCGCGTGGTGCGGGGGACGATCCGTTTCGAGGGCCAGGACCTCGCGCAGTTGAGCGAGGCGCAGATGCGCCAGATCCGCGGCAACCGGATCGCCATGGTCTTCCAGGAGCCGATGACGTCGCTGAACCCGGTGCACACCGTGGGCGCGCAGATCGCCGAGGCGGTGCGCATCCACCAGGGGTTGGGGCGCGACGACGCGATGGCGCGGGCGACCGAGATGCTGCGCCTGGTGCGCATCCCCGATGCCGACCGTCGTCTGCACAGCTACCCGCACGAGTTCTCCGGCGGGATGCGTCAGCGCGTGATGATCGCCATGGCGCTGTCGTGCCAGCCCAAGCTGCTGATCGCCGACGAGCCCACCACGGCGCTCGACGTCACGATCCAGGCGCAGATCCTGCGGCTGATGGTCGACCTGCAGGCGCGCACCGGCGCGGCGGTGGTGCTGATCACCCACGACCTGGGCGTGATCGCCGAGACCGCGCGCCGCGTGGTGGTGATGTACGCCGGCCGCAAGGTGGAGGAGGCGCGGGTCGAGGACCTCTTCGACCTGCCGCTGCACCCCTACACCCGGGGGTTGATGGCGTCGATCCCGCGCGGGCGGCAGGGTGCCCGCAAGCAGCGGCTGACCGAGATCCCCGGCATCGTGCCCTCGCTGCGCGAGCCCTCACCCGGCGTGCCGCCGCTGCGCGGCTGTGCCTTTGCGCCGCGCTGCGGCTTTGCCACCGACCGTTGCCGCCAGGAGGCGCCGCCCTTGAACGTCTGCACGCCCGGCGGCGAGGTGCTCGCAGCCGAACCACCGGCCGGCACGCCGCTGCGTCGTGTGGCCTGCTGGGAATTGTCGAAGGTGCTGGCGTCATGAAGACGACGACCGACGTCCTGCGCGTCGAGGATTTGAAGACCTGGTTCCCGGTGCGCCGCGGCTTGCTGCAGCGCGTGCACGGGCACGTCAAGGCCGTCGACGGCGTGAGCTTCACTGTCGCGCCGGGCGAGACGCTGTGCCTCGTGGGCGAATCCGGATGCGGCAAGTCCACCGTCGGCAAGACGGTGCTGCGACTGCTCGAACCCACCGGGGGGCGCATCTGGCTGGGTGACACCGAGGTGACCGGGCTGACCGAGTCGCAGATGCACTCGCATCGCCGGCAGTTGCAGATGGTCTTCCAGGATCCGTATGCTTCGCTGAATCCGCGCATGCGGGTCGGCGACATCATCGCCGAGCCCCTGGAGAACTACGGCCTGGCCGGCAGTGCCTCCGAACGTCGTCAGCGACTCGAATCCCTGCTCGACCGTGTGGGTCTGCGTCCCGATGCACTCGACCGCTTTCCCTTCGAGTTTTCCGGCGGCCAGCGTCAGCGCTTGGGCATCGCGCGCGCGCTGGCGCTGAACCCGCGGCTGATCGTCGCTGACGAGCCGGTTTCGGCGCTGGACGTGTCGGTGCAGGCGCAGGTGCTGAACCTGCTGAAGGACCTGCAGGACGATCTCGGTCTGGCCTACCTCTTCGTGTCGCACGACCTCGGCGTCGTCGAGCACGTGGGGCACCGCATCGCGGTGATGTACCTGGGCCGCATCGTCGAGATCGGCTCGCGCGACCGCATCTTCAGCCGCCCGGCCCACCCCTACACCGAGGCGCTGATGGCGGCCGCGCCGGTGGCCGACCCGCGCTTGAAGCGCGAGCGCCTGGTGATCGAAGGCGATGTGCCCAGCCCGATGAACCCGCCTTCAGGCTGCCACTTCCACACCCGCTGTCCGCACGCGCAGGACCGTTGTCGTGCCGAGGTGCCAGCCCTGCGCGCCGCCTCCGATGGGCACGCCGTGGCCTGCCACCTGCGCGAGCCGGGCTGACGACCGGTACGCCCGCCAGGCTCTCACCGCCCGAGGCACTGATCCCCTTCGAAGCCACCGCAGGATGCCCAGCGATCGCCCTTCCTTTCTTGCCGGACTCGGGGTTTCGCGCCGCATCAACGCCGCTGGCACCTTGACGCGTCTGGGCGGCGCTTTGATGGACCCCGTGGTGCTCGCCGCCATGGCGGAGGCCGCCACGTCCTCGGTGGACATCGCCGAGTTGCAGTCGGCCGCCAGCGCGCGCATCGCCGCGATCACCGGTGCCGAGGCCGGTCTGGTGACCTCCGGCGCCTCCGCAGGCTTGACGCTGGCCACCGCCGCGTGCCTGGCAGGCTGGGACGCGGCCCGCATGTCGGCACTGCCTGACACTGCGGGCATGCCCAGCAAGGTGCTGATGCACCGCACCCACCGCAACAGCTACGACCACGCGGTGCGCCTGGCTGGCGCCCACATCGTCGACTTCGGGCACAACGACAGGGGCACCGGCGCGGGGGTGCGCGGCATCGAGCCCTGGGAGATCGAAGCCGCCGTCGACGGCCAGACCGTGGCCTGCGTCTTCGTCGCATCGGCCACCAACGAGGCCGACCTGCGCACCGTCGTCGAGGTGTGCCATCGACGGCGTCTGCCTGTGATCGTCGACGCGGCGGCGCAGTTGCCGCCGCGCGAGAACCTGCGCCGCTTCACCGCGCTGGGCGCCGATCTTGTCGTGTTCAGCGGCGGCAAGGCTCTGGGCGGGCCGCAGTCCAGCGGGCTGCTGATCGGCCGGCGCGCGCTGGTGGGGTCGGCCCTGCTGCAGATGATGGACATGGACGTCCATCCGCGCACCTGGGCGCCTGCGGCGCTCGTCGACACCGCCGCCCTGACGGGCACGCCGCTGCACGGCATCGGCCGCGGTTTCAAGGTCGGCAAGGAGGAGATCGCCGGGCTGCTGTGCGCGCTCGAGCGTTTCGTCGGCCGGGACGACCAGGCGGTCCAGGCCGGATGGACCCAGCGCCTGCAGGCGATGGCGCAGGCGCTGGCCGACGTGCCAGGGCTGGGCGTGCGCCTGCTGCCGGCGGGCTCGCACAAGGCGTTGCCGATGCTCGAGCTGCGGCCCGCCGTCCCGGCCGACCGGCTGTCCCGGCAGCTGCACGCGATGCCGGTGCCGGTGCACTTGGGCGAGGGCGCCATGGACGACGGCGTGTTGACGCTCAACCCGATGACCGTGCGTCCGACGGACGACGCGCTCGTGGTCGCGTCCATCCGCGAGGCGGTGCGGGCCTGCGCCACGCCAGATCCTCTCCCTGCGAACTCCTGAACCCCCTCCCTCAGACATCGACGGACACAGACAAGATGAGCTCCAAGGAACTGCTCCTGCGCGGCGGCCGGGTGATCGACCCGTCCCAAGGCATCGACCGGATCGCCGACGTGCGCTTTCGCGACGGCACGGTGGCCGAGATCGGCCCGGCGCTCGTGCCCGGCGACGCCGAGGTCCATGACGTCTCGGGCCACATCGTCACGCCTGGCCTGATCGACCTGCACACCCACGTCTACTGGGGGGGCACCTCGATCGGCGTGGACGCCACCAAGCTGGCGCTCAAGAGCGCCACCGCCACCTTCGTCGATGCCGGCACGGCGGGCCCGGCCAACTTCCTGGGCTTTCGCAAGCACGTGATCGAGCCCTCGCGGCCGGTGCGGATCGTGCCGCTGCTGAACCTGTCCTTCCCCGGCATCTTCGCCTTCTCGCGCGCGGTGATGTACGGCGAGTCGCAGGACGTGCGCCTGCTCGACGCCAAGTCCTGCCTGGCGGTGGCGCGCGAGCACGCCGACATGATCGTCGGCATCAAGGTGCGCGTGGGCCGCAGCGCCAGTGCCGGCGCGGGCATCGCGCCGGTGGACCTGGCGCTCGAGGTCGCCGAGGAGGCCGGACTGATGTTGATGGCCCACCTGGACCATTCGCCGCCCTCGCGTGCCGAGGTGCTGTCGCGCCTGCGCCCGGGCGACATCCTCACCCATTGCTTCCGCCCCTTCCCGAACGCGCCGACCAAGCCCGGCGGCGGCGTGCGCGAGGAGGTGCTTGCCGCGCGCGAGCGCGGCGTGATCTTCGACATCGGCCACGGCGGCGGCTCGCTGGGCTTCGGCACCGCGCGGGCGATGCTGGACGCGGGTTTCCTGCCCGACGTGATCTCGTCGGACGTGCACGTGATCTCGATCGACGGCCCGGCCTTCGACCTGCTGCACACGCTGGCGAAGTTCCACGCGCTGGGGATGGAACTGCCCGATCTGGTCGCCTGCGCCACAGTGAATGCCGCGCGTGCGATCCGCCGGCCCGATCTGGGCACGCTGAAGCCCGGGGTCGGCGCCGACGCCAGCATCTTCCGCATCCTCGACGAGCCCACGGTCTACCACGACGTCGAGGGCGTGGCGCTGCAGGGCGCGCACCGCTGGGTAGCCGGCGGTCTGGTGCTGTCGGGCCAGTGGTGGACCGATCCGAACTGAAGTCATTCGCAGCCATCCGCAGCCATCCGCGCGCTCAGGAGTCGTCCCATGGCCCCGTCCGCCTCGCTGATCTTCACCGATGTCGATTACCGCGCCGAGGGCAAGCAAGTCGACTGGCTGCACCTGCCGCATTCGGTCACCCGGTCGGCCTATGGCACGCTGGCCATCCCGATCGCGGTGATCGCCAACGGTCCGGGGCCGACGGTCTTCCTGATGGCGGGCAACCACGGTGACGAGTACGAAGGCCAGATCGTCCTGACGCGGCTGATCCAGGAACTGCAGCCCGAGCAGGTGCGCGGGCGCGTGATCATCCTGCCGGCGGCCAACCTGCCGGCGGCGATGGCCGGCGCGCGCGTTTCGCCCATCGACGACGGCAACCTGAACCGCGCCTTCCCCGGAGACCCGCTCGGCACCCCGACCTGGGCGATCGCGCACTACATCGACACCGTGCTGTACCCGATGGCGGACTTCCATCACGACCTGCACTCGGGCGGGTCGTCGTTGAAGTACCTGCCGTTCTGCTCGATGCGCAAATCCGGGGATGCGGCGCTCGACGAGCGTTCGATGGCCGCGTTGCGTGCCTTCGATGCGCCGCTCAGCATGGTCTGGGCCTATGTCCCCGACAGCCGGCTCGCGAGTGCCGCCGCCGGTCGGCGGGGCCTGGTGTCGCTGGGCGGCGAGTTCGGCGGCAGCGGCAATGTCGACCCGGACGGCGTCGCGCTGCTGCGGCGGGGCGTCGACCGCTTCCTGCGCCATGCGGGTGTGATGGCTGGCGATGCGCCCCTCGAGCCGGCCCGTGGCACGCGGCTGGTCGAGGTGTCGAGCCGCGACCATTACGTCTACGCGACGCAGCCCGGTCTGTTCGAGCATGCGGTGCGCCTGGGCGAGACCGTGCGCCGGGGCGACCTGGCCGGCTGGGTGCACTTCGTGGACGATCCGGCGCGCCCGGCGGTGCCCTGCCATTTCCGACGTGACGGGTTGGTGGTGTGTCAGCGCCACTTCGGCCGTGTCGAGCGCGGCGATTGCGTGGCGCACCTGGCGACCGACGTGTCCGCCGCCGGGTGAACGCCAGCGGGTGAACCGGGCGCCGAAGGCCCTGTGGGATCGGGTCTGTCCTGCAGATCCGGTCTGGGGTGGTCTCCTGGGTGTGTCGTGGCGTCGGGATGACCGATGATGGCGGCTGGGCCCCGTCCTGCACAGCCCATGGATCCCTCGGACCCCAGAGACCCTACTGACTCCAGCCCGATGACTTCGTCCCCCGAGCTTCCATCGAACCCCTCTTGCGGCCGCCGTGCCGCCGCCCGCTGCGTGGCCTCGGTGCTCGCGCTGGTCATCGGGACCGCTATCGGGCTGCCGGCGCGCGCCGACGACTATCCCTCACGCCCGATCCGCGTGATCGTCCCGGAGTCGGCCGGCAGCATCGCCGACGCCTGGGCCCGTCGCCTGACGCGACCGATGGAGCAGATGCTGGGCCAGCCCATGCGGGTGGAGAACCGGCCCGGAGCATCGGGCACGCTGGGGGCCGAGGCCGTGGCGCGCGCCGCACCCGACGGCTACACGCTGCTGTACACCGGGCAGAGCCCGGTGGTGACCTATCCCGCCATCGGCGGCGCCGTGCGCTACGACCCGCAGCGCGACTTCACGCCGGTGGCGATCGGCCCCAATGCCTTCCCGGTGCTGGTGGCGGGTGCGGCCTCGGGGCTGCGCAGCGTCGAGGACCTCCGCGCGCGGGCTGCAAGCGGTCCGCCGCTGTCCTGCGGCACCGGGGGGCACGGCAGCTATGGGCACTTCGCCTGCGCGATGCTGGCCCGGGCGCTGGGTGTGGACCTCCTGATGGTGCCCTACAAGGGCTCGTCGGCGGCGCTGCAGGAGGCCGCGGGCGGGCAGTTGACGCTGACGACGGGCTTCCCGAGCGAGCTGATGGGTCTGATCGCCGCGGGCCGCGTCGTGCCGCTGGTCACTTTTGCGCCGCGCCGGGCGGTGCCGCTGCCGTCGGTGCCCACCGTTGGCGAACTCGGCTTCGAAGGTCTGGAGTTGTTCGCCTTCGCCGGCTTTTACGCACCGGCGGGCACGCCGCAGGCCATCGTCGAACGTTTGAACGCCGCCGCCGCGCGCGCCATGCAGACGCCGGAGTACGTGAAGCTGGTCGAGGATGCGGGCGGTCGGGTGCAGGCGATGTCTGCGGCGAGCTTCGCGCAGATGAACACCGAGGACCGCGAGCGCTGGCGCCGGCGCGGGCAGGACCTGGGCATTCGGCCGCAGGAGTAAGCGCCCGGGAGGCGGGCTCCCATGCCTGCCTTGCGCGCCGAGACACCCTGCCTCGTCGTGGGAGATCCTCGCCACAGCCCGCGCCATGGCTGCGGTTTGCGCCTGGGTTCGGGTCTTCTTGGTGAGCCCTTCGGGCACGGTGGAGAGACGCTCAGCCGCCGAGGCTCACCCTGCAGCGCGCTGCCGCTACCATCGGCGCATGTCCGATGCGTCCTCCTTCCTGAGTTCCGTTGCCCGTGTCGTCGTTCGGGTCGTCGTGGGCGTGGTCGGCGCGGTGCTGGCCTTGGTCGGCCTGGCGCTGATGCTGGGTGCTGCGCTGGTCGGCGCGGCGATTGCGCTGGTGCTGGTGGTCTGGGCGCGCCTGCGCGGGCGGCCGGCCCCGCCAGTGCGCTTCCGCTGGCGCCAGACCTGGGAGCGCCGCGGCCGCTTCACCACCGGTTTCGGCCGCCGCGGCCCGGCGGGCCCGGCACCCTCCCGGCGCGACGATGGGGTCGTCGATGTCGACTTCACCGAGGCGCCAGCGCCGCCTCCCTCACCGCCGAAACGGCTGGAATGAGGGCGGTCCCGGCGCGTATCGGTCGGTCAGCGACCCGATGTCCGTGCCCCCGCAGCGGGCGCGGCGAGTGCTCCCGGTGGGCGCCTCGGCCGGCCGGTGAGCGGGTTGCGAGCCTTCATCCTGCCCACCATCGCGCCAGCCAGGGCATCCACAGCGAGGCCATCAGCACCTGCAGCGCCATCGCCAGTGCCGCGTAGGCGCCGGCGTCGGGGTGCACCTGCATCGCGCGCGCCGCGCCGATGCCGTGCGAGGTGGTGCCCAGGGCGTAGCCCCGCACCGACCAGTCGTCGATGCGCAGCAGGCCGAACAGGGCCCTGGCGCTGAGAGCGCCCACCATGCCGGTCAGCACCGCGAAGACCGCCGCCATCGCCGGCACGCCGCCGAGGCGGTCGGCCAGGCCCATCGCCACCGGGGCCGTCACCGACTTCGGGACGAGCGACCGCACCACCTCACCGGGCAGGTCCAACACCAGACCGAGGCCGATCGCGGTGGCGGCCGCGGCGGCGCCGCCGACCAGTCCAGCCAGCAGCAGACGCGCGCCGCGCCCGCGCAGCTCGGCCCGGCGCTGCCACAGCGGCCAGGCCAGCGCTACCACGGCCGGGCCCAGCAGCACGTGGATGAACTGCGCGCCCGAGAAGTAGCTGGGGTAGGGCGTGCGCGTCAGCACCAGGGCGCCGCCGATGGCCACGACGCTCCACAGCACCGGGTTGGCCCAGGGCGCCTGGCCGGTGCGTTCGTACAGCGCGTGCGCGAGCACATAGGTGGCGATGGTCGCGGTCAGGCCGAACAGCGGCGTCGACGCGAGGTAGACCCAGAGCTCGACGAAGTCAGCCATCGCGGGGTTCCCTCTTGCCCAGCAGCCCGCGCAGCACCAGCGCCGTGACCGTCATGCCCACCCAGGTCGACACCACGATCACCAGGCCCAGCTTCCAGCCCAGCGGCGCCAGCGCGCCCAGATGCACGATGACCCCGACGCCCACCGGCACGAACAGCAGCGACAGATGCTGCAGCAGCACCGACGCCACCGCCTCGACCCTGCGCGCCACCGGCGCCCAGCCCAGCGCCGGCAGCAGCATCGCCAGGCCCAGCACCGGCCCGGGCAGACCGATACCGAGCGCGCGCACGATGAGTTCGCCGGCGGTCTGCAGAAGGAGCAGCAGGGCCAGACCTTGCAGGGCGATCATCCGGGCATCATAGGGGGCCCGTTCCGAACCGACGGCGCGTGGACCGAAGACCCGTGCCCGTGCGTGCAGGGCTGCCCGCCGACGCTCGACGGCGCGATCGTCGATGCGCTCTCGTCGATGCGCTTTCGTCGATGCGCTCACAATCGGGCCCGCGAGCGGTTCTTCCATGCATCGATCCTGGGCACCCACACGAGCCTCCGTCGGGAAGCGTCATGTCTTCTCGATCGTCGCGCGACGCATGCCGGGCGCGGCCCGGCCTCGCGGGTGCGTTCGATGAGCCTGTTGCCCGCGCCGGCCACGAGGTGCCCCCCCGCATCGCCCCGCCTGCGGGTCATGCTGCTGGGCGCCACCGGCACCATCGGGCAGGCCACCTTGCGCGCGCTGGTGCGCGACGGGCATGAGGTGGTGGCTTTCGTGCGGCCGCGCGGTGGTGTGGGGGGGCGGCTCGAGGGCGATGCGCTGCGGCGCGCGCTGCCCGGGGCCGAGCTGCGCTTCGGCGACGTGCGCGCGCCGCAGGCCCTGGCGCGCGAGGGCTTTCGCGGGGAGTATTTCGACGCGCTGGTCTCCTGCCTGGCGTCGCGCACCGGCGCCCCGCGTGACGCCTGGGCGGTGGACCATGCCGCCCATGTGCAGGCCCTGCAGGCCGCGCGGCAGGCCGGGGTCACCCATGTCGTGCTGCTGTCGGCGATCTGCGTGCAAAAGCCGCTGCTGGCCTTCCAGCAGGCCAAGCTCGCCTTCGAGCGCGAGCTGATCGCATCGGGGCTGCGGTTTTCCATCGTGCGACCCACGGCCTTCTTCAAGTCGCTGTCGGGCCAGGTGGACAGGGTGCGTCATGGGCGACCCTTCCTGGTCTTCGGCGACGGCGCGCTCACCGCCTGCAAGCCCATCGGCGACGACGACCTGGGGGACTATCTGGCAGGCTGCCTGTGCGAGCCGGCGCGCTGGGACCGGGTGCTCCCGATCGGCGGGCCCGGGCCCGCCGTGACACCGCAGGACCAGGCCCGGATGTTGTCGCGCCTGCTCGGACGTCCGGTGCCGCTGCGCCGGGTGCCGGTGCGCCTGCTGGACGTGATCATCGGTGTGCTGTCGGCGGCCGGGCGTGTCGTGCCGTCGCTGGCCGACAAGGCCGAGCTGGCGCGCATCGGACGCTACTACGCCACCGAGTCCATGCTCGTGTGGGACGCGGCCGCCGGGCGCTACGACGCCGAGGCCACCCCTTCCACCGGCACACAGACCCTGCAGGACCACTATGCCCGGATGCTGGGCGGGCAGGCGACGGTCGAGCTCGGGGACCATGCGGTGTTCTGATCGTCCCGTGCGCCCGTGCGCGGGGCCGCTGTCCGCGGCCGTGCTTGCCCGGCCCGACTGCATGCCCGGCACGGATCTCGCTGGCCTGTGCGCCAGCGCAACCCGATGGCGTCCCCGCGCCCCACCTGGAGACCCCCGATGGAAGAAGCCCCCACGACGACAACCGCCGATCCGCCGCCCCATGACCCCGAACGCCAGGCCCGGCTGACGGCCGAGGCGATGTCGGCGATGCGGGAGTTGGTCGCGCGCATCCCGCGCCAGTTCGATCTCGCCGCCGAGCCCGAGGCGATCTTCGTTCCGCGTCGCGCGGCGGTGGTCGCCGCGGCCCGGCGCGGAGGTCGGCGATGAACAGGCCCGGTGCTCCGCGGACAGAACCCTCGACGGTCCACACCCTGGCCTCGGCCAGCCGCGCACTCGCCTCGGGTCGCTTGCGGTCGGTGGACCTGGTCGAGCAGTCGCTCGGGCGCATCGCCGCGCTTGACGCCCGTCTGCACAGCCATGTGCTCGTCACGGCCGACCGCGCGCGGGCGGCTGCGCAGCGGGCTGATGACGAGATCCGCGCCGGCCGACGCCGCAGCCCGCTGCACGGCGTGCCCTTCGCGCTGAAGGACATCTATGCCACCGCCGGCATCCGCACGACGGCGCATTCCCGTTTGCTGATCGACCATGTGCCCGCACGGGACGCCACGGTCACGGCCCGGCTCGAGGCGGCCGGCGGGGTGCTGACCGGCAAGCTCGCCACGCACGAGTTCGCCACCGGCGGGCCGGCCTACGACCTGCCCTTCCCGCCGGCGCGCAACCCCTGGGACACGACGCGCTTCACCGGCGGCTCGTCCAGTGGCTCGGCCGCGGCGGTGGCCGCGGGCCTGGTACCGCTGGCCATGGGCTCGGACACCTCGGGCTCGATCCGCGGGCCGGCCGCCTTCTGCGGCGTGGCCGGCTTCAAGCCCACCTACGGCGTCGTGCCGCGCACCGGGGTCGTGCCGCTGGCCTTCAGCCTGGACCATTGCGGCCCGCTGGCCTGGACGGTGGAGGACTGCGCGCTGGCGATGGACCTGATCGCCGGGCCCGACGGCGCCGACCCGGCCGCGGCCTCGGTGCGCATCGGCAGCTTCACGCGCGGGCTCAAGGGCGGGATCGAGGGCATGCGCATCGGCGTGGTGCGCCACTTCCACGAGCGCGACATCGACGGCGAGCCCGAGGCCGTGGCGGCGATCGAGGCGGCGCTGGAGGTGTTGCGCCGTCTGGGCGCAGAGCTCGTCACCGTCCGCCTGCCGCCGCACGCCGACTGGGACGCCTGCGTGCGTGTGCTGCTGTATGCCGAGGCCCTGGCCATCCACGAGCACGACCTGCGCACCCAACCCGAGAAGTACGCCGAGATCACGCGCACGCGGCTGGAGGCGGCGCGCGCGATCAGCGGCACTGACGTGATCCTGGCGCAGCGCTGGCGGCGTCAGCTCTGCGATGCCTACATGGCCGCCACCGAGCGGCTTGACGCGCTGGTGTGCGCCTGCTCGCTGGGCACGGCGCCGGTGCTCGACGAGATGACCGGGCCGCCCTACCTGTCCACCCGCGGCAAGCTCGTCATGACCCCCTTCAGCCTGACCGGTGCGCCGGCGCTCAGCGTGTGCGCCGGCTATTCGTCCACGGGGCTGCCGCTGAGCCTGCAGATCGCTGGCCGACCCTTCGACGATGCCCGGGTGCTGCGCGTGGGCCACGCCTACGAGCGCGCCACGCCCTGGCGCGAGCGGCGGCCGGCGGTGTCGGCGGTGTAAGGTGCGCCGGACACGCGTGATCCCGGACCCGGATGCAACCGCCGGGCTGACGGACGGTGTGCCGATCTCCGGGACGGCTGCCCGTTGCGGGGCTGTGGACCGCGCGCTGCGCAACGCGACCCGTGGGCCGCGATCAGCCCGGCGCCTCCGGCGGCATCTGCGCCATCGGCCCGCGGCAGATCAGCACCGGCAGCGGTGACAGCGTGATCAGCCCCGGGATCACGCTGCCGCTGAGCAGGCGGACCACGGCGTTGCGGCCGGCCGACGCGACGACGATGAGCTTGCAGTAGCGCTGGCGCGCGAAATCGACGACCGTCTGCGCGTCCTCGGGGCCTTCGATCATCTCGCGCCGGTGGCGCACGCCGGCCTTGTCGGCCTTGGCCTCGGCCTCGGTCAGCATCTGTTCGGCGTTCTTGCGCGCGGCGTTCTGGAACTCGTCGGGCAGCGGCACGGCCGAGATCGGCATGTCGGGCACCGGCAGCGTGTAGGCGGGCAGGATGGACAGGAACAGCAGTTCGCTGCCGTGCACCTTCCCCAGCGCCACGGCTTCGCAGGCCGCGGCACGGAAGGTGGCTTCCTCGTTCAGCAGGACCAGGATGCGTTCGTACATCGGGTGCTCCTCCGGCGGACGTGCCGCCTCTCGTGGGCCGGATCTTCGGAACTCGCCTGGACGTCGTCTGACGCCGGGGCGATCGACATCATGATGGCGATCGGGGATGTCGGGATCGTGTCGTGTCTCGGCAGGAGCAGGTTTCATGCCGCGCGCGCCGTCGGTGGGTTCCAACGGTCGTGGGGATGCGACGGCCCGGCGGGCGGGCGCCGTCGCCCGCGCGACATCGGACGCCCACGGCAAACCGGCCACGCGAGGCGGACGTGGACCGCGCCGGGTGGAGGTTGTCGAGGGGATGGTCGCGCATGCCGGGAATCTACCCTGCGCGGATCGAATTTGCACCTGGAGGGGACTCGGTGCATACCCTGAGAGCACCCCCGAGGGCCGGGCGTCGCCCGCCCTCGCCCCCCGCGGGGGCGTCGATACAGCAGCGCGGGCCGCGAGCGCGGTCGTCGCTCAGGGCATGTAGGTCCCGCCGTTGATGTAGATCGTCTGCCCGGTGAGATAGCTCGACGCCGGCGTGAGCAGGAAGATCGTCGGACCGACCACGTCGGCGGGCACGGCGATGCGGCCGAGCGGGACGAGCTGTCCGAAGGCCTGCGGGTCCACGCTGGGCGCGCCGTTCTCGTCGGAGCGTCCGGTGCCGCCGCGCAGGAAGGCGGTGTCGACCGCGCCCGGTGCCACCGCATTGACGCGCACGCGCGGCGCGTTCTCCAGCGCCAGTTCGCGGGTCAGCAGGATGAGCCCGGCCTTGGCCGGGCCGTAGCCGCCGTAGTTGGGCCGCGCCCACGCGCCCAGGCCAGAGGCGGTGTGCACAAGGTTGCCGCCGCGCGGGCTGGCCTGCAGGTGCGGCAGCACTGCGCGCGACAGGTAGAAGGCCGAGTCGAGGTTGCCGCGGATCACCTCGTCCCAGGTCTGCACGGGGGTGCTTGCCAGCGGGCAGGGGGGTGTCATGAAGCCGATCAGGTTGACGCAGGCGTCGATGCCGCCGAGCGCCTGCGCCGCCGCGTCGACGGCCGCGGCCAGGGAGGCGGCGTCGCGCGCGTCGCAAGCCCAGTTCGGCACGTCGGGCGGGTGCGCGGAGATCGAAGCCGGCAGGTCGATCACGCCCACCCGAGCGCCCAGCGCCGTGGCCTGCGAAAGCAGCTCGCGCCCGATGCCACCGCACCCGCCGGCCACCAGCAGGCGCAGGCCCGCCAATGCGTCAGGGGCCCAGCAGGACGTGGAGGCTGGGGCGTGGGGCGAAGGGGGCAGGCTCATGTCTGGGATCTTCGGGGGAGGGGGCTTCGACAGGGTCGGGCCCGACCCAAGGACGAACCGGCCGACCCGCCGGGGCGACACACGCGCCAACCCCCGGCCCAGGGGGGCCGCTCGGCGC
>CAZFVH010000017.1:32333-46281 GCA_964522465.1 uncultured Rubrivivax sp.
GGGTGTGGGGGTCGGGGGACCGGCTCATGTGGGGTATTTTGGGGGTTGGGGGTTACGACTGGGGGGCCCGGCTGGTTGGCCCGGCGGGCCCGCGCGGCGGTGGCGACACAGGCGCTTCCGGCGGGCCTGTGGGGCCGTCTCGGCGCCGAGTGCTCGCGATCTCGTCGCCACCGCCGCCGGAGCTGTATCGAGGTTCAGCTGCACTTCAGCGGGGCGTGGGTGTCGAGCAGCGTGCGCTGGCCGTTGCGGATGCGGATGATGTAGCCCGGCAGTTCGGAGTCGTTCTCGGCGGTGAAGCAGATCTTGCCGATCACGCCGTCGAGGTCGGTCGTGCGCAGGGCCTGGCGGATGGCGGCGCGCTCGGCCTTGACCTTGGACGGATCGCCCGTGGCGCCGGCGCGCTTGATCGCATCTGCGTAGACATACACGATGTCGTAGGCCGAGGCGTCCACGTGGTGCGCGCCGGTCTTGTTGACGCCGCGCTTCCTCGCTTCCTCGAGGAACTTGCGCTCGAAAGTGCGGGTGCGGTCGTTGGCGTCCCACCAGTACCAGGAGACGTAGGTCGCGCCCTCGCCGTCGTTGCCCAGGATCTTGGCGATGTCCGGGTCGGCGAAGATCTGTCCACCGATCAACACGCTGTCGTGGCCCTGGCGTCGCAGCTCCTTCATCACCTTGGCCGTGCCCTCGGGCAGGCCGGCGAAGGCGAAGACGCCCGGTGTGCGGCCCTTGAGCTTGGTGATGTGCGGCGACAGGTCGGTGGCGTTGGTTGGGAAGCCCTCGGCCGGGATCACCATCTTCCAGCCGTTGGATTCCAGCAGGTTGGGCATCCAGCCGGCCAGAGACTTGCCGACGAACTCGTCGCTCGGGTACATCACCGCGGCGCTGCGGTTGGTGACGCCGCCCTTTTCGCCCATGGTCTTGAGCAGGCGTGCGAACTGCTTGCCTTCGTCCTCGGTGACACGGAAGGCCCAGGTGCGGCCCTTGGTCAGGCCCGGGGCCGACGCGGCGTTGGGGATCTGCACGATCTCCAGGCGCTCGCCGGCGGCGAAGCCCACTTGCGCCTCCTGGCTGGAGAAGGGCCCGATCACGCCCAAGGCGTTGGCATCCTGCGCGAAGCGCTGCACGGCCACCTGCGCATTGCGCGCCTCGCTGCCGGTGTCGAATTTCTCGACCCGGATCTTGCGGCCGTTGATGCCGCCGGCGGCATTGATCTCGGCCACCGCGATGTCCACCGCGATCTCCGTGCCCACGCCGACACCGGCATAGCGCCCGGTCTTGGCGTGCGTCAGCCCCAGCACGAGGTCCTGGGACCACGCCGGCAGGGTCACGCAGGCCGCCACCGCGGCCCACAACATCTTGCGCATCTTCATCGTCAACTCCTCGTGGATGAACCCAGGTAGGCCGCGGCCATGCGAGGGTCGCTCGCCAGGGACCGGGCTTGTCCCTCCAGCACCAACCGCCCCAGTTCGAGCACGTAAGCCCTGTGGGCGGTCGCCAGGGCCATGTGGGTGTTCTGCTCGACGAGCAGGATGGACAGGCCGTCGCGGTGCAGGTCGCGCAGCAGCGCGAACAGGGCCTGCACCAGCAGCGGACTCAGGCCGAGCGAAGGCTCGTCCAGCATCATCAGCGCGGGCTTGCTGAGCAAGGCGCGGCCGATGGCCAGCATCTGCTGCTCGCCGCCGGACAGCACCGAGGCCAGCATGTCGCGTCGCCGCGCCAGGTTGGGGAAGCGCTCGTAGATGGCCTCGATCTCGCGCGACGGGTCGTCGCGGCGGGTGTAGGCGCCCATCATCAGGTTTTCGTGGACGGTCAGGCTGACGAAGATCTGGCGCCCCTCGGGCACCATCGCCAGGCCGTTGGCCACGCGCCAAGCGGCACTCTGGCGTGCAAGAGGGCGGCCCTGAAAGCGTATCTCGCCGCGCTGCGCGCGCACCGTGCCCTGCAGCGCCTTCAGCAGCGAGGTCTTGCCGGCGCCGTTGGCGCCGAGCACGGTGACGATTTCGCCGGCCTGCACCTGCAGCGACAGGCCGCGCACGGCGTGGGTCGTGCCATAGCGCACCTCGAGGTCCCGTACGTCCAGCAGCATCAGGCGCTCCCGCCCTCGCCCGGGCCGGTCTCGCCCGGTGTTCCCAGATAGGCTTCGAGCACGGCCGGGTCGCGGTGGACCGCCTCGGGCGTGCCCTCGAAGATCTTGCGGCCGAAGTTCAGCACCACGACGTGGTTGCACAACTCGCGCACGAAGGGCATGTCGTGCTCCACCACGACCAGCGTGATGCCTGTGGCCGACACCCGCTCGAGCAGCCGGCGCAGTTCGGCGGTCTCGACCTCGTTCAGTCCGGCGGCGGGCTCGTCCAGCAACAGCACCTGCGGCTGCGCCATCAGCGCGCGCACGACCTCGATACGCTTCTGGATGCCGTAGGGCAGGTCGGCCACCACCTGGCCGGGGTAGGTGCCCAGACCCGCCTCCTCCAGCGCCTGGCGCGCGCGCGCCGTGGCCTTGGCGCCCGAGACCCACTGCAGCGCGCGGCTGCGGTGATGCTCGCCCAGCATCACGTTCTCCAGTGTCGACAGGTGCGGCATCAGGCGGATGTTCTGGAACGATCGGGCGATACCGAGGCGCACGCGCTCGGTGATGCGGCGGTGGGTGATGTCCTGCCCCAGCGCCTCGATACGGCCGGCGTCGATCGGGTAGACACCCGAGATCAGGTTGAAGACCGTCGACTTGCCCGCGCCGTTGGGGCCGATCAGCGCCGTGCGGCTGCCCGCGGGCACTTCGAAGCCCACGTCGTCGATGACCTTCAAGCCCCCGAAGGACTTGCTCACGCCTTGCAGGCGCAGTGCAGCCGTCATGGTCGGGTCTCCGTGGTGGCAGGGGCGGCGGGGACACGGTGGAACAGCCGTTCGAGCATCGTCCGGGTCACCAGGCCCTGCGGACGCCACATCATCAGCAGCACCACGGCCACACCGAAGACCATGTAGCGTCCCTCCTCCAGGAAGGCCAGCGACGGGCTGGTCTCCGACAGCCGCCGCAGCCCCTCGGGCACCAGCGTGAAGAAGACCGCGCCCACCAGCGGCCCCCACACCGTCTGCGTGCCGCCCATCAGCACGTACAGCAGCACGTAGATGCTGAACAGCACGCCCGTGCCCTGCACGTCGATGAAGTTGAACTGGTGCACCAGCATCGCGCCGCCCAGCCCGCCGATGGCCCCGCCGATGGTCAGCGCCGCCACCTGCGTCATGCGCAGGTTCACGCCGAACAGGTGGGCCACGCTCTCGTCGTCGTGCAGCGCGCGCACCGACAGGCCGAAGCGGGTGCGCATCAGCCAGGCGACGAAGACGACCACGGCGGCGGCGGTCGGCAGCACCACCGGCAGGCCGGCGTAGTCCATCACCGTCAGGCCGGCCGCGCCGCCGAGGGCCGGGATGTTCAGCAGCACGCCGGCGACCACCTCGGCGAAGGCGAAGGTGGCCAGCACCATGTAGATGCCGCGCGTGCGCAGGATGGGGAAGGCGATCGCGAACGCCACCGCGCCGGCCATCAGCGCGCCGCACGCCACCGCCACCGGCAGCGGCCAGGCCAGCAGCGCGGTCAGGCCCCCGGCGGTGTAGGCGCCCACCAGCACGAAGCCGGCCGCACCGAGGTTCAGCAGTCCCGCTGCCGCAGGCACGAACACCGAATACGCCACGATCACGTTGATGGCCAGCAACGCGATCAGCCCGCTGAGGTAGCCCGACATCAGAACTTCCCCTTGCCGATCTTGGAGGCGCCGAACAGACCCGAGGGCCGGACGATCAGGATCAGCAGCAGCAGCCCCCACACCGGGATCTTCTCGATCTCGGCGCCGAAGGTGCTGATGGCCAGCACCTTGACCAGACCGACCAGCAGACCCCCGGCGATGGCACCCCAGATGTTGCCCAGCCCGCCCAGCACCATGCCGGCGATCGCGTCGGTGGCGATGGCTTCCCCCATGAACGGGGTGACGGTGCCGTAACTGGCCGCATACAGGATGCCGGCGAAAGCCGACAACGCCCCCGTGATCACGAACACCACCGGCACGATACGCTGCACCTCGATGCCCATCAGGGTGGCCGCGTTCGGGTTCTCGGCGATGGCGCGCAGCGCCCGCCCGAGTTGCGTGCGGGTCAGCAGCGCGTTCAGCAGCATCACCAGCACGATGGCCAGCGCCAGTGCGATCAGGTGCGGCACGCCGAACAGCAGGCCGGCGAACTCGATGCTGGTGTGCTCGAAGGGCAACTCGAAGCGCTGCGGGTCGGCGCCCCACAGCGTCATCGCCAGGTGCTCGAAGACGATCAGGAAGCCCAGCGAACTCACCAGCGGCAAGGCGTGCTCGGTGGCGTCACCGAAGCGCGCCTTCATGTAGCGGTAGGTCACGCGCTCGATCAGCAGCGAGGCCAGCACGGCCACGGCGATGCCCGCCAGCGCCGCCGGGACCCAGTGCCAGCCGAAGCCGCCGACGTGCGGCCCGGCGCTCGACAGAGCCCAGGTGACCATGCCGGCGACCATGAACAGCGCCGGGATGGTGAAGTTCAGGAAGTTCAGCATCCCGATCGTCAGCGTGAAGGCGACCGCGACGAAGGCGAGGATGCCTCCGAGCATCAGGCCGTTGACGATCTGCTGGAGCAGTTCCATGTGGGGTGGTCCGGTGCGGTGCGGGCGTTGGGGCGGGCAGGGCGGGCGGCTGCGGTCAGACCGCGGGAATGTGCGTGGCGTGCTGGGTCAGGTAGTGCTGCGCCAGCGCCTCACGCGTGGTCCACCAGACCTGCGGGTGCTGCTTGGCGTGGGCCAGGAAGTCGCGGAAGCAGGGCATGCGGTGCGGGTGGCCCGAGACGTGCGGATGCAGGCCCACGCTCATCAGCCGGGCGCTGTCCTGGCTGTCGCGCAGCAGTTCGTCGAACTGGTCCTTGAGCATGCGCGCGGCGTCCCAGGTGTTCATCGCCCGGCGGTGGAAGAAGGTGAAGTCGTTGACCTCGATGGTGTAGGGCACGTTGACGATGGGCCCGTGCGGCGTGTGGATCAGGTAGGGCTGCTCGTCGTTCATGTAGTCGCAGAAGAACAGCAGCCCGCGCTCGGCCAGCAGGTCCGGGGTGTTGGGCGTGCCGCGCAGCGACGACGACAGCCAGCCGCGCGCGGGGCGGCCGACCACTTTCTCGTAGGCTGCGAGCGTGGCGTCGATCACCGCGCGCTCGCGGTCGATGTCGAAGGTGTGGCGGGTCAGCAACTCGCCCTGCTCGTAGTTGTGGGCGACGATTTCCCAGCCGTGGGCGTCGGCGTGGCGCACGATCTCGGGCCGCTCGAGCGCCGTCTTGGCGTTGATCGTGCACGACAGTGGCACGCCCATGTCCTCGAACAGCTTGAACAGCCGCCACACGCCCACGCGCTGGCCGTACTCGCGCCAGGTGAAGTTCGGGAAGTCGGCCACGTTGCCGGGTAGGCTGTCGGGCAGCATCGGCGGCCCGCCGGCGTAGTAGGGCTCGCGCGTGTCCTTGACCAGGTCCCAGTACTCGCAGTTCATCGTGATGATGACGGCCAGCGTCTTGCCCTCCGGCCAGCGCAGTGGGCCGCGGGACGGCATGGGGGACCAGGGGTAGTGCATGGGCGGGTTCCGTGAAGGTCGTGGGCAGGGGCGTCTGTCTACACTCGGTCGCAGCGCGGGCGGTGGCCGCCCGGCAAGCGACAGGACATCACATGAGCAAGTTGCCCCTCGGGCAGTTCACCGTCGACCGGATCGTCGAAACGCAGGGGCCTTTCGCGGCGGTCGACTTCCTGCTGCCGCAGGTGGACCTGGCCCGCGTCGACGCGTCGGCTCCGTGGCTGCGCCCGCGGTATCTGAGCGACGACGACCGGGCCGTCATGAGTTTCCACAGCTACGTGCTCGACACCGGGCGACACCGCATCCTGGTCGACGCCTGCGTGGGCGACGACAAGGAGCGACCGCTGCGCCCGGGCTGGCATCGCCAGCGCTCCGGCTGGATGCAGGCGCTGCGCGCGGCCGGGCTGCAGCCCGAAGACATCGATTTCGTCTGCTGCACCCACCTGCATGCCGACCATGTGGGCTGGAACACCTGTCTGCGCGGCGGGCGCTGGGTGCCGACCTTCCCGAGGGCGCGATACGTGTTCGCGCGCCGTGAGCTCGCGCACTGGCAGGCTGCGCACGCCGCGGCGCTGGCGCAGGACCTGCCCCTGCCCAACCACGGCTCCTACGCCGACAGCGTGCTGCCAGTGATCGAGGCCGGGCAGGCCGACCTGGTGGATGACGGGCATGAGTTCGAGCCCGGGGTGTGGCTGGCGCCGGCGCCCGGCCACACGCCGGGCACCGTGACGCTGCACGCGCGCAGCGACGGCCGCCACGCCGTGTTCAGCGGCGACCTCCTGCACACGCCGGTGCAGCTCGTCGACCTGGGCTGGAACTCGCGCTTCTGCGAGGACCCGGCGCAGGCGGTGCAGACACGTCAGCGCCTGGTCGAGGCGGTCGCCGACACCGACACGGTGGTGCTGCCGGCGCATTTCCCCGATCCGGCGGGCGGACATATCGTCGACCGGGCAGGGGCCTTGTGCTGGCAGGCTGCGTGAGGGCACCGCCGTCGCAGCGGCGGCGCCGGCGCCGGCGCCGCTGACGGTTGCGGGACGGCACGCCAACGCTGCCGCAGAGGGCAACGCCCGGCCGCTGAGCCTGCGATCCGTGCCGTCCTGTCCCCGAGGCGGCGGCTGCGTTGGAACGGCGTGCATCGGGCGTCGGCTCGTCGTCACATGATCGCCGGCAGGTCATGCCGGGCCTGGCGTGCCGTCTGCGCAGCGGTCTCGGGTGTCTGGTCGGCAGGCCAGAGGCGGGCGATGTAACGCTCCCCGTTGACGTCGTCACCTGCCTGCGTCATCAGCCACAGCAAGGGGGCGCGCATCAGGGACGGCGGCAGCAGGTGCCCGTCGGCACCGCGGCGCGTGTCCCCGTGGCCCGGGATCAGACGTGTGTCGCTTGCCCCGCCGGGCAGCAGGACGTTGACGGTGACACCGGTGCCCTGCAGGTCCTTGGCCCAGACCACGCTCATCGCCTCCAGCGCCGCCTTGGACGGACCGTACGGGCTGTAGCCGGTGCGCACCATGGTCTGCAGGCTGGTGGAAATGTTGACCACGCGGCCATGCCCTTGCGCCACCATCGCCGGCACGCAGGCCCGGGCCATCAGGAAGGCGCCGGTGACGTTGGCGTCGACGATGTGGCGGAAGCCCTGCGGGTCGGCCTGCCAGAACAAGGCCGGCCGGCGGTTGAAATCCTCGCTGATCTCGAGCATGCCGCGGCCGGCGTTGTTGACCAGCCCATCGATGCGGCCGAAGGTGTCGAGGCAGCGCCGCGCCACGGCCTGGCAGGCGTCCCAATCGGCCACGTCTGCCACCATCGCCACGGCACGTGGGGCGCCGCCATCGACGTTCCAGCGCGCGACGGCCGCGTGCAGTTCATCGGCGGCGCGCGCGCCGGTGACGAGCACGCGGTGGCCGGCCTGCACGAGGGCGTCGGCCATCTCCCAGCCCAGCCCGCGTCCGCCGCCCGTGACGATCACGGCGCGCGCGCGTTCGGGGGCGGCAGGGGCGGAGGACTCGGGTGTCGTGGGCATGTCGGGCCGGTGGGCGGTGCGGGCGATGGGGGCTCGGGCGGTTGTGCGGTCGGTCTGTAGGTCTGTAGGAGGGCGTTGCCGTTGCCAGGAAGAATCAGGAGGTGCCGATCGAAAGGCTCACATCAGTGCCGTGGCCGGCACCGTCTGCGCGACCATGGCCCGCGGCCGGGCGCTCAGGATGTGGGCCTGATGGCGCAGTCGGCACAGGAAGGGGTCGCGCGCCTTCAGCGCATCGATCAGCTCCCAGTGCTGCTGGTTGGAGCGGCGCACGCGCACCTCGCCCGGCCAACCGTGCTGCTTGAGCGTGACGAGCGGCAGGTCCAGCAGGCCCTTGGCCAGCGCCTGCAGGCGCGACGACCGGCTGGCGCGCAGCAAGGCCTGGTGGAACTCGGTGTTCAGGGCCTGGAAGCGCGAGAGCAGCCCGCCGTCCTCGGTGTTTTCGGCGTCGAGCAGGTCGTCGATGGCGCGGGCGATCCTTGACATCTCGTCCCAGTCGGCGGGCTGGCCGTGGACGGCGGCCAGACTGGCGGCGTGCCCTTCGAGCATCGCGCGCAACTGGAAGATCTCATCCACCTCGGCACCGCCGAGCTCGAGCACGAAGGTGCCGCGGCTCGATTCCGTGCGCACCAGGCCGTCGGCGGCCAGCCGTCGGAAGCAGTCGCGCACCGATGTACGCGACACGCCGATGCGCTGAGCCACGTCCTCCTCGATCAGGCGTTGGCCGGGGCGACATTCACCGTCCAGGATCCACTGCCGGACGGTGTCGTAGGCCAGGGTGCTTGCACGGGTCATTCAGGTCAATGTAGATGATTGTGTACAGAGAGTTTGAAAAACCTTTATATAAAAGTGGGCAAACAAGGGTAAATACTGATTTTTGAGTGCTCCTATGGGTTTCGCAAGGGATGATCTCCCGAAATGTTGGCGTCGTACCGGAAAGTTTGTGTACATTGCGGGCGTCATTGTTTGAGTGCACGAGGATGAGCCACACACATGTCCTGATTGCCGGCGCAGGCCCGGTGGGCTTGGTCAGCGCGCTGGTGCTGGCGCGCGAAGGGGTGCGAGTCACCGTCATCGAAGCCGCGGCGCAGCTCAGCATGGACCTGCGCGCTTCCACCTTCCACCCGCCCACGCTTGACATGCTGGCGCGCTACGGCCTCACCGACACGCTTGTCAGCCAAGGGTTGGTGGCGCGTCATACCCAGCAGCGCGACCGGCAGGAGGGCGTGATCGCCGAGTTCGACATGCAGTTGCTGGCCGGCGACACCGACCACCCCTTCCGGCTGCAGTGCGAGCAGTGGAAGCTGACGCAGTTGATCAAGTCGCAACTCGACGCGATGTCGCACGTGAGCTTTCACTTCAAGGCGCGCATCGAGTCGGTGGCGCAGGAGGGGGACCGTGTGCGCGCAGCCGTGACCATCGACGGCACGCCGCACCAGATCGAGGCCAGTCACCTGATCGGGGCCGACGGCGCTTGGAGCGCCGTGCGGCGCAGCCAGGACATCGAGTTCGAAGGCTATACCTACCCGGAGCGCTTCCTTGTCGTCTCCACCGAGTTCGAGTTCGCCGACCATCTGCCGCGGCTGTCCTACGTCAACTATTGCTCCGACCCGCACGAGTGGTGCGTGCTGCTGCGCGTGCCCACGCTGTGGCGGGTGCTGTTTCCCACCCCGGCCAGCGAGACCGACGAGGAGTGCCTGAGCGACGCCTCGGTCGAGCGGCGACTGCAGAACCTGGTGCCACGGCCCGAGCCGTACCAGACCGCGCACCGCACGCTGTACAAGGTGCACCAGCGGGTGGCGCGGCAGTTCCGCAAGGGCCGGGTCTTCCTGGCGGGTGACGCGGCCCACATCAACAACCCGCTCGGCGGGATGGGGATGAACGGCGGGGTGCACGACGCGATCAACCTGTGCACCAAGCTGCTGCAGGTGCTGCTGCACGGCGCCGACGACACCCTGCTCGACCGCTACGAGCGCCAGCGCCGCACCATCGCGATCGAGTACATCAACGCCAGCACGGCACGCAACAAGCGTGAGATCGAGGAGCGCGATCCGGTCGAGCGCCGCAAGACCCAGGACGCGCTGCGGGCCACGGCCGCCGACCCGGCACAGGCGCGTGCCTACCTGCGCAAGACCTCGATGCTGGACGCGCTGGAGCGCGCCGAGGCCATCGCTTGACTGCGTACACGACCGCGCAGACGACACGTACGACGCATCCGCCGGACGTCTGGCACGCGACGACCCACCCATGACCACCCGCCCATGACCACCGACACCGCTCTGCACCAGGGCTTGACCACCCGCAGCGGCGCCGAGCGCCGCGCCCAGCTTGCCGCCCGCCTGAAGACGGGCGAGCTGCTCGTCGCCCCGGGCGTGTACGAGGGCATCTCGGCGCGCATGGCCGACGGCATGGGCTTCGAGGCGCTGTACATGACGGGCTACGGCACCGTGGCCTCGCACCTGGGCCTGCCGGACGCGGGCCTGGCCAGCTACACCGACATGGTGGGGCGCGTGACGCAGTTGTGCGCCGTCACTTCCACGCCGATGATCTGCGACGGCGACACCGGCTACGGCGGCCTGCTGAACGTGATGCACACGGTGCGCGGCTACGAGGCCGCGGGCGCCTGCGCCATCCAGCTCGAGGACCAGGAGTTCCCCAAGAAGTGCGGCCACATGCTGGGCCGGCGTGTCGTCGACGCCGAGCTGATGGCCGACAAGATCCGCGTTGCGGTGGAGTCCCGCCGCGACCCGAACTTCCTGATCATCGCGCGCACCGACGCGCGCACCACGCTCGGCCTGGACGAGGCGCTGCGCCGCGCTGCGCTGTACGGGCAGGCCGGCGCCGACATCCTGTTCGTCGAGAGCCCGGAGTCGGTGGACGAAATGCGCACGATCTGCCGCAGCTTCGACAAGCCCTTGCTGGCCAACATGGTGGAGGGCGGCCGCACGCCCATCCTGAGCCGCGCCGAGCTGCAGGACATCGGCTACCGGCTCGCCATCTTCCCGGCCACGGCCTTCCTGGCCGCGGGCAGCGCGTTCCGCGCCGTCTACCAGACGCTGAAGACCGAGGGCTCGACGACGAACCCGCCGGTGCCGCTGCACGACTTCAAGGCCTTCTCGCAGATGATGGGTTTCGACTGGGTGGCCGCCTTCGACAGCCGGCACGCCCGACCCGAGTGAGCGGGCCCCGGCCCGCCGCCCTTGACCCCTAGGACTCCCGATGGACAAGCACGCGATCTACCGGCACCAGGGCCTGGGCGGGACCTCCGGCATCGGCCGCCGCTGCGGTCTGGTGCTGGTGGACTTCGTCAACGGCTTCGTCGATTTCGACCAGCTCGGCGGCCCCCACATCGAGGCCGCGGCGCAGGCCACGGTGCCGCTGCTGGCGGCCTTCCGGCGCGCGGGCCTGCCGGTGGCGCACACGCGCGTGGTCTTCGAGGCCGACGGCTCGAATGTCAACGTCTTCGCGCTGCGCGTGCCGCCGCTGCAGAAACTGACCGAGGACGCGCCGGGCTCGCAGATCGTGCCGGCGCTCACGCCCGCGCCGGGTGAATGGGTGGTGCGCAAGCAGTCGGCCTCGGCCTTCTTCGAGACCGGCCTGGCTGGCTGGCTGCACCAGCGCGGGGTGGACACCTGCGTCATCGTCGGCTGCACCACCAGCGGCTGTGTGCGCGCCTCGGTGGTGGATTCGATGCAGCACAACTTCCGCACCGTCGTCATCAGCGACTGCGTGGGCGACCGCGCGCTCGAGCCGCACGAGGCCAACCTCTTCGACATGCAGCAGAAGTACGCCGATGTGATGACGCGCGACGACTTCCTCGCCCGGCTTGGGGCGACCACGACTGGAGACTGACCCCATGGACCACCTGGGTTACCGCAAGAAGCTGGGCACGCTGGGCCCCTCCACCAACACCATCGTCCAGCCCGACTTCGACGACCTGCGCCCGGTTGGGGTCACCAACCACTACAGCCGCATCGCCATCCCGAACGACCCGGTCAACGACGATGCGAGCTTCCTGAAGCTGGTCGACAACATCAACCAGGCCACGCTGGCGGCCGTGGACGTGCTGCGCAGCTGCGAGATGGACTACCTGGTCATGGGCATGTCGGCAGCGACCTTCTGGAACGGCCGCAGCGGGGCCGAGAAGTACCTGGCGATGATGCGCGAGCGCGCCGGAGTCGGTGTGTCGTGCGGCTCGTTCGCCACCGAGGCGGCGCTGAACGTCTACAAGGCCAAGCGCATCGCCTTCCTGTCGCCCTACTTCGAGGTGGCCAACGCCCAGGTCCGGCGCTTCTACGAGGACTGCGGCTTCACGGTGGTGCGCGATGTCTGCCTGCGCCGGCCGAGCCCGGTGCAGATCGCCCACAGCACCGACGCGATGTGTCGCGAGGCCATCCGCCAGATCGACGGCGACGACGTCGACGCCATCGTGCAGGTCGGCACCAACCTGTCGATGATCCGCCTGGCCGCCGCCGCCGAGCTCTTCCTCGGCAAGCCGGTGATCGCGATCAACACCGCCACCTACTGGCACGCGCTGCGCGCGCTCGGCATCCACGATCGCAAGGCGGGCTTCGGCTCGCTGATGGAACACCACTGACCCGCCCCGCCATTCCTGAAGGAGACCGACCATGCAACGTCGACACGCCCTGACCCTGGCCGCTGCCGCCAGCCTTGCCCCGTTGGCCACGGTCTCGCGCGCGCAGGGCTTCCCCAGCCGCACCGTGCGCATCGTCGTGCCCGCCACCGCCGGCAGCGCCGACGTCTTTGCGCGCGCGCTGGCGCAGCGCCTGACCCCCGTGCTGGGCCAGCAGGTCATCGTCGAGCAGAAGCCCGGTGCGGGCACGCACATCGGCAACGACCACGTCGCTCGCTCGGCGCCCGATGGCCACACGATGCTGATCAACAGCCTGCCGCTGGTCACTGGCGACGCGCTCTACTCCAAGCTGTCCTACAACACCGCTCGTGACCTGCGCCCGGTGATCCTGGTGGCTGAGGTCACCAACATCATCACCGTGCACCCGAGCCTGGGCGTCAACACCCTGAAGGAACTGGTGGAGCTGGCCCGGCGTGAACCCGGGAAGCTGAACCACGGCACTCCGGGTGCCGGCAGCTCGGGCCATCTGTCGGGCGAACTGCTCAACGTCAAGACCGGTGCCAAGATCATGCACGTGCCCTACCAGGGCAACGCGCAGGCCACCAAGGACCACCTCTCGGGCATTCTGCAGGTGGGCTTTGTCAACATGCCCGTGGGCATCCAGTTCGTCAAGACCGGCCAACTCAAGGCCTTGGCGGTGACGAGCGCCAGGCGCACCGCGCATCTGCCGGATGTACCCACCGTCAACGAGGCCTTGGGCCTCAACGACTACGAGCTCACCGGCTGGTTCGGCATCATGGTCCCGTCGGCCACGCCCACCGAAGTGGTGTCCCGGCTGAATGCCGAGATCGGCCGAATCCTCAAGGATCCGTCCTTCGTCGACATCGTCAGCAAGGCCGGCGGCGACGTGCTGGGCGGCAGCATCGATGACTTCGCCGCGCTGATGCAGCGCGAGACCGTGCGTCTGACCGAGGTGCTGCGGGCGTCGGGGACGCAGAAGGTGAATTGAGAGCGGGGGATCGCGGACCTCGTCCAGCGGCCAACGTGCACCGCCATGCACCGGATCGTGTGATGCGTACACGGCCCCTGGCGGAGTGGTTATGCCGCGCTCCAGCTTGCCGAAAGCGACTCGGCTTGACGCAGGACAGTTTCCGTCGCTTCCTCCTGCCTGTCCGGCGGGTACTTGTAGCGCTTCAGCAGCGTCTTCACCATCACCCTCAGCCGCGCCCGTACGGTTTCGCGAACCGACCAGTCAACGGTCACTGACGCGCGCAGTTTCTGCGTCAGCTCGACCGCGATCGCCTTCAGCGTCTCGTCGCCCAGCTCGCGCACAGCCGCCTCGTTGGTGGCCAGCGCGTCGTAGAAGGCCATCTCGTCGCCGTTGAGCCCCAGCTGCTCGCCACACTGGGCGGCGGCGTGGAACTTCCTGGCCATCTCGATGAGCTCTTCGATGACCTGCGCCGTCTCGATGGCCCGGTTTCGGTAGCGCTGCAGGCTCTGCTGCAGCAGCTCGGAGAACTTGGCCTGTTGCACGACATTGGTCTTGAAGCGCGAGCGGATGTCGTCCTTCAGCAGCCTTTCCAGCAGTTCCACCGCCAGGTTGCGTTCCTTCATGTGGCGCACGTCCTCGAGGAACTCCTCGGACAGGATGCCGATGTCAGGGCGGTTCAGGCCGGCAGCCTTGAAGATGTCGACGACCTCGGCGCTGATCACCGCCTTGCTGATGATCTG
>CAZFVH010000018.1:0-20126 GCA_964522465.1 uncultured Rubrivivax sp.
TCGACGAGGTTGCCGTTGCTCAGCAGTACCGGGTACTTCGCTCGGTCGGCGCGCAGCGTGACGGTGTAGACCGCCATCACGTCAGGCCGGTCAAGGAAGTAGGTGATGCGCCGGAAGCCTTCGGCCTCGCACTGGGTGAAGAAGCCACCGCCGCTGGTGTACAGGCCCGACAGCTGGGTGTTCTTGTAGGGCGCGCAGGTGTTGCGGATCTCGAGCGTGAAGGCTTCGGCAGTGGGGGGCTGATCGATCACCAGCGCGCCGCCCTCGTGGCGGAACGACACGCTCTGTCCGTCGGCCAGCACGCGCAGCAGCGTGAGGTCCTCGCCGTGCAGACGCAGCGGCTGTCCGGGCGCGGCAGTCGGGTCGCGCTCGATGCGCAGCCGGCTGGCCACCAGCGTCTTGGCCGGGTCGAGGTCGAAGGTCAGCTCGGCCGAGCGGATCAGGTAGGTCGGGCGCGCGTAGTCCTCGCGCCGCACCAGCACCGCGGCCTCGCCCTCGCGGGCGATCGTCATCGTCATGGGATGTGCTCCAGAAGGCGGTCGAGCCAGGCCGCAGCGGCCGGCCCGGTGTAATCGTCGAAGGCCGCGATCACGTGCGGCCCGGAAAGCTCGGCGGCCGCGTGCCCCGAGCACACGGCCACGGCGCGCATGCCGGCGCGGCGCGCGGCCTCGATGCCCAGCGGCGCGTCCTCGAAGACCACGCAGTGCTCGGGTGCGACGCCCAGCCGTCGTGCGACCTCGAGAAAGATGTGCGGCTCGGGCTTGCCCGGCAGCCCCTGGTCGCCGCCGACGATGGCCGCCGGGTGTTCGGGCAACTTCAGGTGGCCGAGCGCGAAGGCGATGTTGTCGGCATCGCCTGCCGTGCCCACGCCCAGGCGCAGGCCACGCGCGCCGGCGCGGGCGTAGAAATCCCGGAAGCCCCGGATCTCGGCGAAGCACAGCCCGAAGGCCTCGCGGTACAGGCGCTCCTTGTGGCGCACCAGGGCCCAGGCCTCGTCGTGCCCGAGCGCACGGCCGAAAAGCTCGCCCATGCACTCGGCGCCGGTGCGCCCGGTGGTGCGGCGCATCAGGTCGTCGACCCCGACCGTCAGGCCGTGGTGGGCGGCGAAGGCGATCCACGACTGCCGGTGGTGCGGCATCGAGTCGATCATCGTGCCGTCCATGTCGAAGATCAGCGCCCGCACCGGCGGCGTCTGTGCGGCCGCAGCCGCAGGCGTCCGGGCCATCGTCACAGCCCCTGCTTCAGGCTGGCGGTGATGAAGGGGTCGAGGTCCCCGTCGAGCACCTTCTGCGTGTTGCTGATCTCCACGCCGGTGCGCAGGTCCTTGATGCGGCTCTGGTCGAGCACGTAGCTGCGGATCTGGTGGCCCCAGCCGACGTCGGTCTTGGAGTCTTCCAGCTTCTGTTGCGCTTCCATCTGCTTGCGCATCTCCAGCTCGAACAGCCGGCTGCGCAGCATCGCCCAGGCCTCGTCGCGGTTGCGGTGCTGCGAGCGGTCGTTCTGGCACTGCACGACGATGCCCGAGGGGATGTGCGTGATGCGCACCGCCGAGTCGGTCTTGTTGATGTGCTGGCCGCCGGCGCCGCTGGCGCGGAAGGTGTCGATGCGCACGTCGGCCGGGTTGATCTCGATCTCGATCGAGTCGTCGACCTCGGGATAGACGAACAGGCTGGCGAAGCTGGTGTGGCGGCCGCCCGCGCTGTCGAAGGGGCTCTTGCGCACCAGGCGGTGCACGCCGGTCTCGGTGCGCAGGTGGCCGAAGGCGTAGTCGCCCTCCACCTTCAGCGTGGCGCTGCGGATGCCCGCCACGTCGCCCTCGGTTTCTTCCATCACCTCGGCCTTGAAGCCCTTGCGTTCGCAGTACTTCAGGTACTGGCGAAGCAGCATGCTGGCCCAGTCGCAGGCCTCGGTGCCACCGGCGCCGGCCTGGATGTCGACGAAGCAGTTGCCCGGATCCGCCGGGTTGGAGAACATGCGCCTGAACTCGAGCTGCTCGACCGACTCGCGCAAGGTGTTCGCGTCGTCCAGGATGGCCTGCAGGCCGTCGAAGTCCTCGTCGGCCTTCGACATCTCGTAGAGCTCGGCGTTGTCGTCGAGATTGCGTGTGAGGTGGTCGATGGTCTCGACCACGTTCTCGAGCGTCTTCTTCTCGCGTCCCAGTTCCTGGGCCCGCTTGGGCTCGTTCCAGACGGCCGGGTTCTCGAGGGCGGCGTTGACCTCTCTCAGCCGCAGGGATTTGCGATCGTAGTCAAAGATACCCCCGGAGCTGCTCGGTCCGCGCCTTGAGGTCGGCGAGCAGCGTGCCGATGGCGTTGATGTGTTCGATGTCCATCGACGGATTTTCTCACGCGGCGCCGCTGCGGCCCTGCGCACCGCCGCGTTTCGGGACGCCCTCCGGGCGGTGCTGCCGGAATCGCTTCCCCGGGGTCGTCGGACGGGTGTCTTCAGCGATCCAGGAAGTCGCGCAGCAGGCCCGCCAGGGCTTCGGGCTGGTCGTGGTGCACCATGTGCCCGCAAGGCGACAGCACGTGGCGCGTCACCTGCGGGACGACCGACAGCCGCTCCTGGAACTCGGCCAGGCCGTAGCGATCGCCCCACCAGCGCGACAGCTCGGTGCGGTCGCCCTGCACCCACAGCAGCGGCGCCTCGATGCGCTGCCAAGCTGCCAGATGCTCCTCGACGCGGTAGAGCACCGGATTGCTGCGCTTGTGGGCCGCATCGCCCAGAAGGTGCCATCGGCCGTCGGCGCCGGGCTGCGCCCAGTGCGGCGCCAGCCATGCCGCCTTGTCGGGGCTGAGGAGCGGGTTGTTCTGACGCAGCCGCTGCGTCACCTCGTCGGCGCTGGCGTAGTGGCGCAGCGCCTGCGGTGTCTTCAGCTCGTCCAGCCACTGCGCCAGGCGCCGCGGCGCCTGGTCCGGCGCCGTGCGGGGCAGGCCGAAGCCTTCCAGGTTGATCAGGCGTCGCACGCGCTGCGGCCGCACGCCGGCGTAGTTCATCACCACGTTGCCGCCCATGCTGTGGCCGAGCAGGTCCACCGGGGCGTCAGGGCTCAGTGCGTCCAGCAGCGTGTCGAGATCGCCCAGGTAGTCGGGGAACCAGTAGCAGTCCCCTGGAGGCGTCTGCGTGAGCCCGAAGCCACGCCAGTCGGGTGCGTAGACGGTGCGGGCCGGCCCTTCCAGTGCGTCCAGTGCGTCGATGAGGAACTGGAAGGAGGCACCGACGTCCATCCAGCCGTGCAGCAGGACCAACGGTGGGCGCTCGGGATGACAGCCCGTGACCCCGGCCTGCCGGCACCCTGCCGTGTCGCCGGCCGGTAGGTCGGCGGCGCCCACGCCACCCCACACGTGCAGTCGGTAGCGCAGGCCGCGGACCTGCAGGAAGAGGTCTTGCGAAGGTCGGCGGATCGGGTAGGCGGCGGTCATGCCAGGACTGTAGGCCAGCGCTCACACCGCGGCTCGCAAGATCGCCGTGCAAGAGCCGCCGGGCTTCTTGCAACCTCAACGGCCCCGGATCGCGTCTGCGGGATGCGCCTGCGTGTGGGCCGGTCAGCCCGAGGCCATCGCTACCAGTGTCTGCGCCTTGACCTGTGCCGGGAGTTCGCGCGGCGCGAGCATGCTGACGATCGCGTAGGCCGGCTGCGAGGTGTCGCGTCGCAGCGGCTGCGTCAGCGGTTGACGGTAACGGTTGGCCAGCACCGCCACTATCGGGGTGGTGATGGTCGCCCCCCGCTTGACCACCACGCCGGCCTCGCCCGATGCCAGCGTGACGAAGCTGCCCGGCGGGTAGACCCCCGTTTCCTTGACCAGGGCGGCGATGAAGGGGTTGTTCGGGTCCCGCATGTACAGCTTGCGGATCGCTCGGTCGGCCGACATCGCCTCACGCCCGGTGCGAGGGCTGAGTTTGGCCGAGTAGACGTCGGAGGTGTAGATCAGCGACGCCAGATCGCAGGGCGTGCGCGTGCCCGAGGGGTAGCCGCTGCCGTCGGGCTGCTCGTGGTGCTCTTCGACGGCACGCAGCCAGACCCTGTCCTCCACCCCGGCGAGCTCCAGCATCTCGCGACTGCGTATCGGGTGTGTCAGGATCTCACGGCGCTGCGCGGCGTCCGGGCGGCCCGGCTGTTGCGCCAGCAGCCCTTGCAACTCCAGCATCGCCAGGTTCATCGTCAGGCAGCCCTTGACGGCACGTGCCGTGTCGGCCTCGCGCCAGCCCAGTCGCCTGGCGATCAGCGCGCCGATGACTGCTGCGTGCATCGAGTGGTGCAGGCCGTACTCCTGGCGCGCGTCACCCTCCTGCAGCAGCACGTGGAACAGGGCCAAGTCCGGGTCGCGCTCGATCAGCGCCACCATGGGCGCGCAGGACTGCTCGATCGCCTCGCGGAAGTTCGGTGCCGAGGGGTCCCTCAGCGCGGAGACGACACGCTCGATCGTCTCCTCCCACACCGCCGGCAGCATCGGCGGGGGCGCGCGTTTGGCGACCTCCACCGGGCCGAGGATCTCGTCGAGATCCACGAGCACACCCCGCGTGAGCAGGGATTCGAACTGCGCCACCGAGTCGATCAGCTGTGCGCGGGCCAGCAGCAGCGTGCGGTCGGCGTCGTACACGTTGAAAGGCAGCGGCACGCCCACCGTGATGCGGTGCTTGACCGAGGAAAGCTTGGTGAATTGCATTCCGGTTGATGCGCAAGATGCGGCCCTGTTGACGAGGCTGTTCGTTTATCGGCTATCCGTCGGGCTGACTTGAGTGTAAGCACTGCGTGGCCATGACGCATTTCGGACGACACAATCGACGGGATGAATGAATCGCTCCCCTCCTTCTCCCTGCGGCCAGCCCGTGAGTCTGATGCCAATGGACTGGTCGGCCTGATCGGCGAACTCGCGGATTTCGAGCGCCTGACCCACTTGATGGAGGTGACCCCGCAGGCCTTGCGCACCCACCTCTTCGGGCCCGACCCGGTTGCGCGGGCCATCATCGCCGAGGCCGAAGGATGTGACGACGGCCTGATCGGCTTTGCGCTGTACTTTCGCAACTTCTCGACCTTCCTGGGCCGCCCTGGCCTGTACCTCGAGGACTTGTATGTCCAGCCGCTGTGGCGAGGACGCGGCGTGGGCACGGCCCTGTTGCGTCACCTTGGCGCGCTGGCGGTGGCCAGCGGCTGCGGCCGTTTCGAGTGGAGCGTGCTGGACTGGAACGCCAACGCCATCGCCTTCTACGAGAAGATGGGGGCCCAGGTGCTGCCCGAGTGGCGCATCTGCCGGGTCACCGGCGCGGCGCTCGACGCCTTCGGCCCGGACGACCCTCACCGGAGTCTCACGCCATGAGTTCGAGTCTGCCGCCCGATCCGACAGGCGTTGCGCAAGACCGCCACGCCGCGCTGCATGGCAGCTTCCGCTGGCACGTGCCGACGCGCTTCAACATCGCGCAGGCCTGCTGCACACGCTGGGCGCAGCGCACACCGCAGGCCGTGGCGATCCGGTGGGAGCACGAGGACGGTCGTCATGCCGAGCACCGCTACATCGATCTGGAGCGCGCCGCGCGTGCGCTGGCGCGCGCTCTGGTCGCGTTGGGCGTGCAGCGCGGCGACCGCGTGGCCATCGTGATGCCGCAGCGCTTTGAGACGGCGGTGGCCCACATGGCGGTCTACCGGCTCGGCGCGGTGGCGATGCCGCTGTCGATGCTGTTCGGCCCGGAGGCGCTGCAGTATCGGCTCGACCACAGCCGCACGCGCGTGGCCATCGTCGACGAAAGCGCGATCGAGGCCCTGCGGTCCGCCCGGGCCGGCGCTCCGGGCCTGGCCACGGTGGTGGCCGTCGGGGCCGCGGCTGGCCGGGGCGATGTCGACTGGGATGATCTGCTGCGCCGTGGCGGCCGCGGCCGCGCGCCCTTCGTCGACACCGCTGCTGACGACCCGGCCGTGCTGATCTATACCAGCGGCACTACCGGGCCGCCCAAGGGCGCGCTGATCCCGCACCGTGCGCTGATCGGCAACCTCACCGGCTTTGTGTGCAGCCAGAACTGGTTCGGATTCGGCGACGTGCCGCCGGCCGGGGAGGGCATGGGCGCGGACGCACGCCACGGTCACCTTCATGGTCACGTGGGGGATCCCTTCCATAGCGACGCCGTGTTCTGGTCGCCCGCCGACTGGGCCTGGACCGGTGGCCTGATGGACGCGCTGCTGCCCACGCTGTACTTCGGGCGCGAGATCGTGGCCTTCCAGGGCCGCTTCACGCCCGAGCGCGCCTTCGAGCTGATGGTGCGCCACGGCGTGACACACACCTTCCTCTTCCCTACGGCGTTGAAGGCGATGATGAAGGCCGTGCCCACGCCGCGCGCCCACCACGCGCTGCGCCTGCGCGCGGTGATGAGCGCAGGCGAGTCGGTCGGCGATGCGGTCTTCGACTGGTGCCGCGATCATCTGGGCGTGACGGTCAACGAGATGTTCGGCCAGACCGAGATCAACTACGTGGTGGGCAACTGCGGCCGCTGGGTCGATGCCCAGGGCCGGGTGCACCCCGGCTGGCCCGCGCGGCCCGGCAGCATGGGCCGGCCCTACCCGGGCCACCGCGTGGCGGTGATCGACGACGAGGGCCGCGAGTGCCCGCGCGGCACGGCCGGCGAGGTGGCCGTGCACCGCCGCGACGTCCATGGCGAGCCGGACCCGGTCTTCTTCCTCGGCTATTGGGACAACGAGGCCGCCACGCGGGCGAAGTTCACGGGTGACCCCGACGACAGCTGGTGCCGCACCGGCGACATGGCGGTGATGGACGAGGACGGCTACCTCTGGTACCAGGGCCGCGCCGACGACATGTTCAAGGCTGCCGGCTACCGCATCGGCCCGGGCGAGATCGAGAACTGCCTGGTGCGCCACCCGGCGGTGGCCAATGCCGCGGTCGTGCCCAAGCCCGACGCCGAGCGCGGCGCGGTCGTCAAGGCCTACGTGGTACTGGCGCCCGGCCACACCGCAGGCCCCGCGTGGGTGGCCGATCTGCAGCAGCACGTGCGCGGTCGGCTGGCGCCCTACGAGTACCCGAAGGAGATCGAGTTCATCGACGCCCTGCCGATGACCACCACCGGCAAGGTGCAGCGACGCGTGCTGCGCCTGCGCGAGGTGGAGCGACAGCAGGCGGCGGATGCTGCGCGGGGGTGAGGCACGTCAGCTCGCCCTTGAGCGGTGCCCGGGACATGGCCGGCGTTGCGGTGTCTGCAGCGGGAGCCGACGTGCGTCCGGTGTCTCAGGCGCTTTCCGGATAGATGCCCCACTGTGTCGTGCTGAACAGGCTCCCGTCCGGGCCGGCCTGCAGGCGGCTGACCAGGGCGTCGAAGTAGTCGGGCTCGACCTCGTCCAGGACCAGGCTTCCGGGCGGCGGCGCCCAACTCCCGTCGACATCTCCCCGCAGGACGCCCACCAGGCCGAGCGTGTCGTTCGTCGGCAAGGCGGCTTCAGGCGCAGCCGGCAGGCCGGGCGCAGTCGGGTCGGCGACGGCCGCCTGCGGCACCGCCGGATCGCCCTCGTCGAGGAAGACCCAGGCCGGCGCCGGCGCCCCGGGCAGACCGACCGCGTGGCGCAGCAGGGCGATGGCGTCGGCCAGCGAGACCGTGCCGTTGGCGTCGACGTCGGCGGCGATGGCCTGGTAGGGCGACATCGGCCGGTCGCCCGGGTTGACGGGCGCGCCGGCGACGAGCCTCAGGATGGCGACGGCGTCCTGCAGGTTGACGGCCTGCGCCGTGCCGGCGGCCTCTGCCGGTGTCACGTCCCGGCGGACGTCCAGCGGCAACAGGCCGGTGCCCAGGCCGTCGAGCGAGGTGCGGCCGTCGCCGTCGCTGGGGGCCGATGACCAGGGCCGCTCGCCCGATGGGCTGACCACCACGCCCGGCAGCAGCACGTGGCTGTTCCAGGTGTAGGCGCGGACCTGCAGGGTCGAGGCGGCGCTCAGGGCTGGCGCACTGATGGAGCCATCGAGGAAGGACAAGGTCTCGATGCCACGCAGCGTGTCGGCGCCGTCCCGGTCCGGCACCCGGTCGACGACCCGCAGCGCGCCTGAGGCGAGGTCGGGCTCGATGTCGTAGTCCGTCATCGGACCGGTGAAGACGGCGACGTCCAGGCCGGCGCCGCCGTGGAGCCAGTCGGCGCCACGACCGCCGGTCAGCCGGTCTTCCCCGTCACCGCCGTCCAGGCGGTCATCCCCTTCGCCGCCATCCAGGTGGTCATTGCCCTCACCGCCGCTCAGGCGGTCATCCCCTTCGCCGCCATCCAGACGGTCATCGCCCCCGCCGCCGTCCATCGCGTTGGCCGCCGCGTTGCCGTACATGCTGTCGGCGTGCGCGCTGCCGATCACGTCCTCGACCCGCGTGCCGAAGTTGATCGTGAACTGTCCCGGGTCGGTGATCCTGGCCGCAGGTGTGGCGCCAACGTGGCTCCATCGGCCCGGCTCCAGGTAGAGGGTGGCACCCTGGGTGAGGCCGCTCGCGTCCAGCGTGTCGTGCCCTGCGCCGTCCCAGACGAACTGTCCCGGGGTGGTGCCGTCGAGCACGTAGGTGTCGTCGGTCGCACGGATCGAGGCGTCGATACCGTACAGGTACTGCAGCGCGGCGATGTCGAAGGGGGCCAGCCCGAGGCTGTAGTCGGTCACCTCGACCGTGTAGCTCATCCGCGTCCAGACGGAGGAGTCCTCGGCGCCGTACAGGTAAGGGGGCTCGGCCACCTCGTTCATGTCCTCGGCGACGCTGAAGGGGTGCTTCAGGCCCAGCGCATGGCCGATCTCGTGGATCAGCACATGCGCGGCGTAGCCGCCGTCGGCCCAGTCGCCGGTCTGGTCGATGTCGATGAAGACGTCGCTGCCGGTGGCGTCGGCGTGCGGGTACCGCGCATAGCCGCTGGAGTTCGTCTGTGCGTTGCGCGCGAACGCCAGCGTGTGCAGCGCGTCCGGGTCGTCGACGCGCACGAAGCGCAGCGCGGTGACCGAGGCGATGAGGTCCAGCGCCTGCACGGCGCGTTGCTGCTGCGCGGCGGTGAAGGCGTCGTAGCCTACGGCGTGTGCCGGGTCGTCGTCGTAAGCGGGGATCGCGCTGGGGAAGGCGTAGGCGTAGGTCAGGTTCGCCCCAAGGGCGGTGCGGTAGGCCAGTCCGGCCGCCTCGTCGGGCAGCAGCGCGTCGATCCAGTAGGGCAGCGGCAAGGCGCCGTCGAGGTACTCGACGCTCTCCACCGTGCTCGGGATCTTGACGAAGCTGGCGTGCACCTTGGCGTGGTCGGCGCTGCCGGCGTCGTCGTCGATGACGGAGAACGGGCTCGACACGACGTAGGTGTCGTTGCCCGCGCCGCCGACGAGCCGGTCGACGCCGGTGCCGTTGCCGCCGATCAGCGTGTCGTCGCCATCGCGGCCGTGCAGGGTGTCGTGCCCGCTGCCGCCGTCGAGCAGGTCGCCGTCGGTGCCCCCGACGATGAAATCGTCACCCGCACCGCCGCGCAGCGTCTGCGCGCCCGACGAGTTCCAGAAGCTGTAGGTGCCGGTGACCGCGTCGGTCTGTTCGCCGTTGATCCGGTCGTGGCCGTCGCCCCCGTCGACGCTGTCGGCGGCACCGTCGCCCGGATCGCCGTCGTCGGTCACGATCAGGTCGTCGCCCGCGCCGCCCAGCAGGGTGTCGGCGCCGTCCTGTCCGTACAGGGTGTCGTGACCGTCGCCGCCGAGCACACGATCGGCATCGTCGCCGCCCGCGATCAGGTCGTTCCCCAGGCCGCCGTCCAGTGTCTGGCGGCCTCCACTGGCGTAGGTCAACGGGCCGCTGCCATCGGTGGATCGCTGCGCGTTGATGTCGTCGTGGCCCTCGCCGCCGTCGGCGCTGTCGTCGCCCTCGCCGGTGATGAGCTGGTCGTCGCCCCCACTTCCGATCAGGGTGTCGTGGCCTGTGTCACCTTGCAGCGTGTCGTTGTCCGCGCCACCGTCCAGCAAGTCGTCACCGGCGCCGCCGAACAGGACATCCGCGCCTTCGTCGCCGTACACGCGGTCCGGTCCGCTACCCCCAGCCAGCAGGTCGTCACCCAAGCCGCCACGGATCGTCTGCCTGCCACTGGACGCATAGATGCCATATCCACCCGAAGAGTTGATCTCGGCGTTGACCCAGTCATTGCCGTCGCCCCCGTCGATCGAATCGTCCCCCGCGAACGAATATAGGGTGTCGTCGCCACCGAGGCCGAGCAGCGTGTCGTCGCCATCGGTTCCCTGGAGCTGTTCAGACCCTTCTGTCCCGGTCTTGATGGCCATCTGCAGATCCCTTCGCGTCGTGACAGGCGACTCGTCGCCTCACGGCCCGTAGACGCCCCACTGGGATGGGTTGAAGTCGCTTGTGCCCGTCTCGATGTTCAGGCGGGTGGCGAGCTCGTCGAAGTAGGTGGCGTCGATGTCGTCCAGGTCCTTCGCGCTGGCGGGTGGCGTCCAGCTGCCGTCGACGTCGCCGCGCAGGATGCCGACCAGGCCCACGTGTTCGGCCGCCGTGGTGGAGATCCCGGAGGGCACGGTCCCCGGGATGGAGCCGGTGCGCGCGGGCATACCGGTGTCGGCCTCGTCGACGAAGACCCACTTCGGCGTGGCCACGGCCGGCAGGCCCACTGCGTGGCGCAGCACGCCGAGCGCGTCGGCCAGGGTCACGTGGCCGCTGCCGTCGGCGTCGGCGGCGATGGCCTGGTAGGGCGAGAGCGCCTCGCCCGGCGGGTTCACCGGCAGGCCGGCGATCATCTTCAGGATGGACACCGCGTCGGCCAGCGTCACCGAGGCCTGGTCGGCCGCGGTGGCGCTGCGGGTGACCTTCAGGTCGACGCTGTCTGCCGCCGTGAAGCCCAGCGCGGCCACGCCGTAGACGTCGGTGGCCACGGGCGCGCCGCCGTCCATCGACACGGTGGCGCCCTGCAGCAGCGTGTGCGTCTTCCAGGTGTAGACCGTGGCCTCGATGTCGACCATCCCGGAGGTGGCCAGCAGCGCCGCGGCGGTGTAGGCGCCGTCGCTGAAACGGAAGAGCTCGACCCCGGAGACCTTGTCGCTGCCTTCTGTGGCCGATGAGATCAGCAGCGTCGAGCCGGCCGAACTGACGGTGTAGTCGCTGCGCGGTCCGGCGAAGCGCGCCTCGTCGGCCGCGCCGGCACCGCCGTCGAGCAGGTCGTCGCCCTGGCCGCCGACGAGCGTGTCGTTGCCGTCGCCGCCGTAGAGGCTGTCGTGGTCGCTGCCCCCGTTCAGGGCGTCATCGCCGCTGTCGCCGTACAGCGTGTCGTTGCCGCTGCCGCCTTCGAGCGTGTCGCGCGAGTCTCCGCCGCGCAGCAGGTCCTTGCCGCTGCCGCCGGACAGAGCGTCTTCTCCGTGGCCGCCGGTGATCGAATCGTCACCGCTGCCGCCCGACAAGCGGTCCCAGCCGGCCCCGCCCACCAAGGTGTCGTTGCCGTTGCCGCCTTCGAACCAGGCGTCCCAATGGCCTCCGACCATGCTGTCGCCCGCGCTGCCGCCGATGACGTGCATCAGGTTCTTCACCCCCAGGGTGCCCGTGGCGGTGCCGACGGCACCGTACAGGCCGGCGCTGCTGAGGTCCACGCTCACCGGGGTGGTGTAGGCCGCATAGTCGAGGATGTTGGCGTGGTCCACGCCTGAGGCCGGGATGCCGCCGCCGTCCAGGATGCCGCCGATCGAGGCGCCGTCGTCGAAGACGAAGCGGTCGGTGCCCGAGCCGCCGGTGACGCTGTCCAGGGCCGCCAGCGTCTGCGCCTGTACCGTGATGCCGGCGCCGCCGACTTCGAGCAAGCCCGAGGTCTTGAGCGCCAGCACCAGCGCGCCGGTCATGACGTAGCTGAAGTCCAGGTGGTCGCTGCCCTCGCCCGCGAGCTCGCTGGCCTGGTCGGTCTGGGCGTTGGCGAGGAAGGCGTAGGTGTCGTTGCCCAAGCCCCCCTTGATGGTGTTGAGGCCGCCGCCGGCGTCGAGCAGGTCGTCGCCGTTGCCGCCGAGAAGCGAGTCATTGCCTTCCTGACCGTAGATCAGGTCGTTGCCGCCCAGGCCCGACACGGTGTCGTCGCCGTCGCCCCCTTCCAGGTGGTTGTCGACGTTGCTGCCGACGAGGCTGTCGTTGCCGTCGCCGCCGCGCACGTCCTCGAAGTTCACGGCACCGGCCAGGCCCGTGGCGCTGCCGGCGCCCAGGTTGACCGTGACACCGGTCGACCACCCGTCGTAGGCCATCCCGTCCTGGCCCGCCCCGGCGTCGACGGCCAGGCCCGCGGCCAGCCCGGGCTCCAGGCTGACCCGGTCGTCGCCCGCGCCCAGCACCAGACGCTCCACCGGCCCCTGCAGCACGAAGCCGAAGCCCGTGCTCGTGTGGGCGTCGACCTCGGTCGAGCCGACGGTCACGATCTGGTCGGCGCCCGCGGCGCTGGCGTCCACGGTGTCGTTGCCTTCGCCCACGGCCTCGATCGCGAGGTCGCTGGAGGTGGCGTCCAGCAGGTACAGGTCGTCCCCGGTGCCGCCCTGGAGGTGATTGGCGCCGGTACCACCCCTGACGGTGTCGTTGCCGCCCTGCGCCTTCACCAGGTCGTCGCCGTCGCCGCCAAAGATCTGGTCGGCCTGGTCGCTGCCCGTCAGGGTGTCGTTGCCGCCGTGGCCGTAGATGACGGTGGTGCCGCCGAAGGTGGCGGCGCTGATCGTGTCGCCGGCCGAGCCGCCGGCCAACAGGGCCGACTCGACAGCCAGCACGGTCTCAAAGGGCGCGCTGCCGAGCTGCACGCTACCAGCGCTGAGCGTGATGTCCGCCACCGCGCTTTCGTGCGAGCGCACGACGATGAGCTGGTCGTTGCCGACCCCGCCGTCGTAGCTGCCCCCGCCCGTGCCGGTGGGGACGGCGTTGTAGGCGCTGCCGAGGTCGCCGTTGACGACGACCAGGGTGTCGTCTCCGGCGTCACCGCGGACGGTGTCCTCGTCTGCGCCGCCCACCAGCACGTCGTGGCCGTCGCCGCCGGAGATGCTGTCGCGCCCGGCCTCGCCGAAGACCCAGTCGTTACCTCCGCCGGCGGCCACGCTGTCGTTGCCGGCGCCGCCGAGGATGTGGTCGCCCGCGGCCCCGCCGTCGATGCTGTCGTCGCCGTCACCGCCTTCGATGCGGTTGGCCTCGGTGTCGCCGCCGAGGAGACGGTCATTGCCAGCCTCGCCGCGCAGCACGTCACCCTGCAGGCCGCCGTCGATGGTGTCGTTGCCGTCGCGGCCACGGATCTCGTCGTTGCCGCCGGTCAGGATCAGGTTCGACGGCAGTCGCAGGGCCGGGTCGCTGCCCAGGTAGTCGTCGCCGTGCAGCACGTCGCCCTCGGGCCCGCAGCCACCGTCGAGGGTGTCGTCGCCGTCCAGCCATTCGCGGCGCTCGGGGACGTTGCCGAACCCGATGTCCTGCTTCTGGTCCGTGCCTAACCTCACCGTGACCGAGCCCGTGTCGTAGGCAGACGTTGCCTGGGCGGCTTGCACCGACAGCCCGCCGACCCAGGTGTTCTGGGCTTGCGGCTGCAGGCCTTGGACATGGGCCGCCGTGGACGTGCTGCCGCTGGCGGGGTCGATGGTGTGCAGGTCGCCGAACTCGCTGAGCGCGGTCAGCTTGCCGGCGTGCCACTCCAGCCCGATCAGCAGGGGTGGCGTCACGGGTTGCGAGACGCTGGGCATCAGCAAGGGCGTCGGGACACCGAGCAGGCCGCCGGTCTCGGGGTTGAAGTGGACCAGCAGTTGCGCGCCTTCGCGGTCGGGCAGGCCGCCCTTGGGCGCGGTGGTCTTGGCGACGAGCCAGGCCTCGGTGGCCGAAACCAGCGCCACGTCACCCACCGGGTAAAGCGTCTTGCCGGCGCCGTCGATCAGGGTCTTGATCTCGGTCCAGGCGGCCGTGCCGGCGGCGAGGTCCAGCCGCAGCAGCTTGCCAGCGGCGGTGGTGACGAGCACCCGGCCGCCGCCCAGCGCGTCGGCGCCGACCAGGGCCACCGGGCCGATGCTGCCGGGCAGTGCCGGCAGCGGGTCGAAGATGGGCGGGCCGCTGGCGGGCAAGGCGACGATCCACGCAGCGGGTGTTCCGGCTTCGGTGCCGACGACGAGGGCGGTGTCGGACGTGAGCCAGGCCACGTCGCGGGCGTCGATCGGGTCCGGGGTCGGGATGCGCTTGGAGACCGTGGCCGGCGTGGTGCTGGCGTCGATCCAGGCGAGTTCCGACTTGCCGGCTGGGTCGGTGATGACGCTCAGCCACAGGTCACTGCCAGGCGTTGTCTTGACCGCCTGCGCCCAGGGCGCATCGGGTACCTGGGTGGCGGTGTAGACGCCCGCGCCCAGGCCTGCGACCCTGAACGCGGCCGTCTCGGCTGTGGAGACCCGACCGTCGCCGTCCAGGTCCACGCTGCCGGTGGTGACGGTGGCCACCGTCTGGCCACCGGCATCACGGATCTCCACGCGCTGGCCGGCCAGCGGCGCCTCGGTGGCGTCGCGGCCGGGGCTGGCGGGCTCGCGGTTGTCGTGCGCCCAGACCGTGCCCTGCAGCACACCACTGCCGTCGCCCGGCAGCGTGACGCTGGCCGCGCCGCCGGCCGGCGCGACCATGGCCGCTGCCGCGGTGTAACTGCCGCCGCTGCTGTCGCCGATGAAGAAGGTGAAAAAGAAGTCGCCACCGGGTGTGCCGTTGCCCGATGACCAGGCCTGCTTGAAATCGGCCCACTCGCCGTCGAGCGGCGTGCCGTTCACATCGGTCAAACTGCCCGCGGCGACACGGATCTGGTATTCGCCCGGCCCGAGGCCGTTCTGGCCGTCCGACAACCGGAAGACGACGCGGTCGGTCGTCGACGACGCCACGGTCAGCGGCAGTTCCGCGCCACTCTTGCCGATCTGCAGCTTGGCGGTGATGTCGGTGTCCTTGACCTCGATGCCGCTGCACAGGTCGATGGCGATCCGCGTCACGGGCTCGCCGGCGGCGACGGCCTGCTTCTGCTCGCTGCCGTCGGCCACGTCCCACCAGGTGTCGCCCTTGCTGTTGCCCAGCGCGACGCCCGACACGACAGGCCCCTGGTTCTGCACCAGCACGAACTCGGCCTTCGAGTTCGACGCGCCGTCGTGCTCGACCAGCTTCGCGCGGGGGATGGCCGTGGTGCAGGTGGCGGTGTATTCCACGCCGATCTGGTAGGTGCCCGCGGGAAGGTCCTCGAACCGGTAGATGCCGTCCGCACCCACAGCCTGGGACGTTTCGCCGGCGTCGCGCTTGCCGTCGCGGTCCGTGTCGATGAAGACCGTGGCACCGTCTGCGCCCTGACCTTCGTTCTGGCCGTTGCCCCAGGTGACCTTGCCGGTGATGTCGGCGGTGGCGTACCAGCCCATGACGGGGGCGAGCGTGGGCACGCCGTCCGCGATGCGGGCGGTGGCCACCATCGAATCGCCCGACACCGCGTGCCAGCCGTCGGCGCCTTCGGCAACGATGACGAGGTAGTCGCCGTCGGGTAGGCCGTTGGGCACCTCGAGCGTGACGTCTCCCCCGGTGACCGTGCCGTAGAACACATCGGCGCTGAGGTCGGCCTGGACCACCAGCACCTGCCAGGTGGTGTCGGCCGGCACCAGCCCTTCGGTGGCATCCTGCACGCCGTCGCGGTCGGCGTCGTTGAACAGGCGGAACTTCAGTGGGCCGGTCGGGCCCTCGTAGACCTCGGGGTAGAAGAAGATCTCGGGGCCGCAGCTGTCCTCGGCCAGCGTGGAGCGGAAACCGCCGTGCAGCGGATCGACCACGCCGCGGGCGAGATCGTCCAGGAGGTATCCATAGCCCGACTTCAGGGCGGGCGATGCGCCATCCAGGTCCTTGTTCGTCGTGCCTCCGTAGACCGTGTCCGCCCCGCCGCGGGCGTAGATCTGGTCGTCGCCGGGTCCGCCCTCGATCCAGTTCGCGCCGTCGCCGCCGTCGATGACGTCGTTGCCGTGGCCGCCATAGATCGTGGCGTTGCCGCCGGCGGCCAGCAGGGCGTCGCTGCCAGCCCCGCCCAGCAGCAGGTCGTCCCCGGTGCCGGATTCGATGTAGTCGCTGTCGAAACCGCCCGACAAGCCGTCCTTGCCGGCGGTGCCGTAGATCATGTCGGCGCCGTCGCCGCCCCAGACCTTGGAGGCCCAGCCGCCCACCAGCGTGGGTTGCGGCGCTGCGGCGAGCTGCTCCTCGTCCACGGCATAGAGCAGGTCGCTGCCGGTGCCGCCGTCGATCTCGTTGTAGCCCGCGCCGCCTTCGATCTTGTCGGCATGGACGGTGTCGGACCCGCCGTCGATCAGGCCTGCGGAGTCGTCGCCCCAGAGCTTGTCGTTGCCGTCGCCGCCCTGGATCTGGTCGTTGCCTTCCTTGCCCTCGACGGTGTCGTTGCCTGCGCCGGCCGAGATGGCGTCGTCGCCGGCGCCGGCGTCCACGCGGTCGTGACCGCTGCCGGCGATGATCAGGTCGTCGCCGTCGCCGCCGCTGATCGTGTCGTTGCCGGGGGTGCCGGCGTTGTAGTCGGGGTTGGCGGCCTTGAAGTCGACGAGGTCGCCGACGTCATCCTCGCCGTAGAGCTGGTCGTCGCCGTCGCCGCCGACGAGGGAGTCCGCGCCGCCGTAGCCGTAGAGGAAATCGTCGCCGTCGCCGCCGTCCAGGGTGTCGTTGCCGGCGCGGCCGGCGAGCACGTCGGAGCCCGCACCACCCCAGAGTTGGTTCGCCCCGGAGCCGCCGACGAGGTTGTCGTTGCCGTCACCGCCATGGCCCTCCACGGCCGCGGTGATCTCCGGCGCGATCAGCACGGTGTCGTGTCCGATGCCCGCGTCGAAGAAGATCTTCGTCACGTCCGTCGGGTCGAAATACTCCTCGAAGTTGTAGGCGCTGACACGGATCTTGTCGGTGATGGGGTTGCCGTTCAGGTCGGTGCCGTTGGCGACGTAGTCGACGAGGAAGACCTCATCGCCGTCGCTCGTCTCGCCGGGCACGACCAATGCGGCGTCGGCCCCCATGTGCAGCGTCAGCGTGCCGCCGCTGAGGTTGGCGATGTCGGGCTCCAGCGGCGGGCACACCACCATGCTCCAGTCGAGGATCGTCGCCTCGGCGAGCTTGAAGCGCTCGCTGAACAGCGTGACGAAGCCGAAGGGCGTGTCGAGGCCGACCTTGATGAAGGCTTCGAGGAAGACGTCGAGCGCGCCCTCCAGGTCGAAGATGCACTGCGGCCCGCGCAGCAGGTTGTAGGCGAACTCGTCGACGTAGACCTTGCCGTCGGGGTTGGGATCGTTCAGGTCGGCGCCCAGCGTGCCGCGCAGGCCGCCGTCGACCCCGGCCTTGGCGACGACGACGTTGAGCTCAGCCCCGGCGCCGATCTGCGCGGTGACCGACATCTCCGGGTCGTCGGCGCCCAGGCCGTAGGCTTGACGGCCTTCGTCCAGCAGGTACACGCCCAGCAGCAGATCGGTGGCGGTGCCGCCGTCAGCCATGGCCATGCGCAGGCCGCGTGTGTCGTAGCCCAGGTCGAAGTTGGTGTTGAACTCCACCCCGCCGAACAGGCTGACGAACAGCGGCGGGAACACCGGGAAGGACTGCCGGAAGTCGAAACCGGCCGACAGGTCCGGGATGTCCCAGACGATCAGGTCGGCCTCGCCGCCGAACAGGAAGTCGAACAGCTCCGCACCCGGGTTCTGCAGGAGCGGGAAGCTCAGGCCGAGGCTGTTGGCGAAGATGCTCGCATCGGCAGACGAAGCGCCGTCCGCTGTGGGCACATCATCGGCCGGGACGGCGGCGGCGGTGTGGGCCAACGGACCGGACAGCGCCGATCCCAGGCCTGAGGGCCCGCTGCCGGCCGGCGCCAGCAGGCCGCCGAGATAGAACTTGCCCGAATCGGCCATCGAGTCGGTGACGGTGAGCACCGTGTCGAGGAACTGGATGAACTCCACCGCGCTCTGCGCGCCCTCGCCGAACCAGCTGATCGCGTCCAGCACCGTCACCGGCCCGCCGCCGACCTGCTTGGACACGTCGGAGATCAGCGGCACCTCGCCGGTCAGCAGGTCGAGGATGGGATCCAGCGGCTCGAAGGCTTCATCGATGCGCTGCACCAGCTCGATGAAGGCCGGGCCCAGCAGCTTGCCCAGGTCGAGGTAGGTGTCGGTGATCTCGAAGTGGAAGTCGCCGTCGCCGATGGACAGGCCGGTGTTGCTGTTCCAGCTCAGTTCGACCGCGCCGTCGTCGGCGCTCGCGTCGTAGTAGCCGGTGGTCAGTTCGAGCCCCACGCCCAGGTTAGAGGACAGGTCGAGGTCGAGCTTGGCCTTGGCGGCGGCGGTGACCGTGACGCCTGGGCCAGAAAGCAACCCGCCGCTCGTGCTGGCGAGGATGCCGCTGCCCAGGTCGACCGCGATCGCGGCGTGGAGTTCGCGATTGGCGATGGCCTCGTCTTCGGTGACGCCGCCGCCGGCGACGATCTCGCCGTCGGTCAGGTCGGTGAGCGCGAAGTTCAAGGGCCCGATGTCGAGCTCGAGAATGCTATCGGGGCTGAAGCCGACGCCGACGCTGGCTTCGAGTTCCTTGCCGCTGCTGTGGGTGGTGCCCTGGACGAAGAAGCCGGCCGTGGGCGAGTAGCCGAAGCCCACGCGCAGGTCGAAGTCGGCCACCAGGTCGATGCCGCCCGTGGTGTCGATGGCGATGCCCAGGTCGTCCAGGCCGAGGTCGAGCTCGCTGCCGTCGAGGGTGTCCTGGAACAGGCCGCCGACGTTGAACTCGATGACGAGGTTCTCGAAGTTCTCGTCGCTGAAGGCCGCGCCGGTGAACAGCTCGCCGACGTCGGTGTTCCAGTAGTCGTGGTGCGCGCTGCCCGAGACACCGATGTCCGCCGGGTTCAGCGCGATGTCGCCGATCCTGAACGTGAAGCTGCCCGAGAGCGCGGCGGCCAGGGCTGGGGTGGCGGCGATATTGTCGAAGGCCGTGTCCAGGGCGAGGTAGATCTCGCCGAGTTCGTCCAGCCCGGTCAGCGTGACCAGGACGTCGCGCAACTCCTTCAGGAAGCCGCCCTCGGCGGCGAGGTCGAGGTCGGCGATCACCGGCAGGCCGCCGATGAGGTCCGACTCGAGGACCATGATCAGGCCGTCGACGAAGGCGAGCGCGCCGTCGAGCCAGCCGCTCAGGTCCAGGTCACCGATGGAGAACAGGTTCTCGAGGTCGATGCTGCTCGCGTCGATGTCGGCGTCGAAGGACAGCGGGTTGGCGGTGAAATCCGCCGTGATGACCACGTTGCCCACGTCGGTGCTCGTGCCCAGCGCGTCCACGTACAGCGGCAGGTCGGCGTGAAAGTGGGCCGCGCCGCCGAGCCTGGAGCCTTCGGCCAGAGCACCGTTGAAGGTGATGGTGGCCGGGTCCGTGGCGGGGTCGTAGCCTGAGCCTGCGGTGGTCGGGTCGGTCTCGGTCAGCGTGATGCTGAAGGGGTCGTTGATCGAGCCGTCGACCTTGCCGATCGACACGCCGGCCAGCCCGCCGAGCGAGGCCCCCAGCTGCGCCGGGCCGCTGGTGACGATGCCCAGCGTCAGCGCCGCCGAGGTGTCGGCGATGTCGAACAGCGGCGTCATCGTGCCGAAGTCGAAGCCGATGCTCGTGCTGAAGCTGCCGCCGAGGGCCAGCGAGATCGTGCCGCCGCTCGTGATGTCCAGCACCGAGCCGCCGCCCAGGTCCATGCCGCCGAGGTCGATGTCGTGGCTGAAGGTGGCCGGGTCGAGCGTGAAGTCGAGGTCGAAGATCAGCCGCGGCGCGGTGCCGAAGTCGATGCTCGGGATGTCGACGTTGAGCGTCAGGCCGGGGATCTTGGGCGTCGTGCCGTCGGCCTCGAGGAAGAGGCCTTCGAGCAGCTGCGACAGGCCGTCCAGGCCGAAGGGGATGTCGTCCAGCCAGTCGACCAGGCCGTCCAGCGTCAGGTTCAGCGCGCTCAGCTCCGGGGCCAGGCCGCCGCCGCCCAGGTGCGCGGTGTCGAAGGCCAGGTCGAGGTCGCCGAGGAAGACGCCGAGGTGGGCCGACCAGGCGCCGAGCCGGGTCATGAAGTCGAGCTCGAAGTCGCTGTCGCCGCCGCTGCGGCCGTCCCAGGCGAGGTGGATGCGGTTGAACTCCCACTGGATCTGCTGCAGCCGGCC
>CAZFVH010000018.1:20226-44661 GCA_964522465.1 uncultured Rubrivivax sp.
CTCAGGCAGCGCCGCCTCGAGGTCGGCCGCGAAGTCGGTGCGCCAGGTGCCCAGGTCGGCGAGCTCGAGCGCCAGGTCGGGCAGGCTGAACTCGGCCACCATCTGAGCGAACCCGAACAGGTCGCCCAGCGTCACCCCGGCCAGCGGGATGGGCAGGTTCCAGAGGTCGGAGCCTTCCAGCTCGGCGAGCAGGAAGCTCAGCAGGTCGGGCAGGTCGTCCCAGGAGAAATCGGCAATGTTGCCGGAGAGGATCTCCTCGAGCTTGATGCTGGGCTCGACCGAGAAGCTCCACTGGCCGTCGACCAGGCCCGCGCTCAGGTCCAGGTAGGGGACGTCGGCGCTGACGGGCGCGATGTCGGGGTTGCCTGGCTCCAGGTCCAGCGGATCGGTGGAGTAGTCGCCCGGGTCGATGCCCAGGCCCGCGTTCAGCAGCTCGGGCGTGACGGCGAGCTGGAAGATGCCGTCCAGCGTCGGCGCGACGGTGAAGCCGTGGTCCAGCACGGTGCCGAGCTCGGCATCGGCCAGCTCCGACAGGTAGATGCGGCCGTCGTCGGCGCCCGTGGCCGGGTCGTTCAAGGTGAGCGCCCACTGCGCCTGCCCGCGCGCCTGGCCCTCGACCACCTGCAGCGACACCGGGCCGATGGCGGCGCCGCCGTCGAGCGTGGCGTCGATCGTGACCGTGCCCGACAGCAGCGGGTCGCTGCTGCCCTGCTCCTTGATGTACAGGCGGTCGGCCAGCGACAGGGATTCGAGCGAGTGGCCGGTGATCTGCGGCTGGCCCGACCCGTTGGTCTGGGCCGTCACCCCCCACAGGCCCAGCACGAGAGGGGCGACGGAGGTGGACTCGGTGTTGATCGTGGCGCCGGTCGCGCTGCTGGTCGTGGTGACGGTGGCGGAGACCGAGGCGACGCTGAAGGCGCCGGTGCCGGCGGTCAGGTCGGTCAGCACGAGGCGGCTGTCGGCAATGGCGGCGGAGAGCTTGGTGGGGGAGGCCGCGTTCAGCGCCGTGAGCAGCCCGCCCACCGTGGCCGTGGTGCCGAGACCGGCGATGCCGGCCGTGCCGTTCAGGTCGACGTTGACGGTGGTGCCGTCACGCATCGTGAAGCGCAGGTCGGCCCCCGGCAGCAGCCCCTGCGCCGTCAGCCCGACCCCGCTGTTGATCTCGGTCAGCAGCGTCGCCGACGTCACCGGGTCGACCTGCGCCGAGGAGCTGATCGCCACGCCGCCGGTGATGCTGAAGTCCAGCGCCGCGCTCACCGTGGCCGAGGCCTCGGCCTGGATGTTCAGCGGCAGGTCCGCGGGCAGCAGGCCCGCGGAGTCGAATTCCACCGTCTCGCTGAAGCTCGCCGAGTAGGGCACCGTCCATTCCAGGGCCTCGGCCACCGGGTCCCAGGTCAGCGCGAAGGTGGTCTGCAGGGCGGCCGGCGTCGTCGGCAGCCCGAAGTGCCCGGCGATGCGGCCGAACAGGTCGAGGATGCCGTTGAACTGCCAGGCGCCGTGCTCGTCGCGCAGGTCGTCGAGCAGGTCGGCCCAGCCGGCGCCCAGGTCCAGCACTGCGCCCAGGTCCAGGTCGACCAGCGGCAGCGTGAAACCCTCGCCGAACTGTGGTAGCCAGTCGCCGACGCCGCCGAGCCAGGCGCCCAGGTCGTCCAGGCTGATCTCGCCGAGCTGCGCGAAGTCGAAGGCCTCGCCGCCGACCGTGAGCTCGGGGAAGTCGAACGCCAGGCTGCCGAGGTCGAAGCCGTCCAGCGCCTCCAGGCTCAAGCTCAGGGCCGAGCCCACGGGGAGGTTGAAGCCGCCGATGCCCAGGTTGAACGGGATGTCGACCGACAGATCAGGAACAAGATCCCCGCCGTGCGGCAGGCCGAAGGAGAAGAGTTCGTCGACGGCCAGGCTGTTCAGCGTGCCGAGCTGCAGGTAGCCGCCCGCGCCCTCGATGAGGTCGAGCTCGACGCACAGGTCCAGCGCGACGGCCACGTCGGCGGGGCCGAGGTCGACCACGCCGAAGCTCGCCTGCACGCCCGCGACGGTGGCGTCGGCCTCGGCGCAGACGCGCAGGCCGTCGAGGTCGAAGACCACCGCCTGGTCGGGCGCGAGCCCGGGCGTGAGGTCGATGCCCACGCGCAGCATGCCCGAGACGCCGGCCTCCACGTCCACCTCGAGCGCGCCCAGGCGCAGGCCCTGGTCGGCGAGCGAGGGCGCAGCCGGGTCTGTCGACGGGCTCTGGCCGACGTCGAGCGTGTAGTCCACCAGCGTCGTGCCCGCCGCCAGCGGGATCTCGAACCACACGACCTCGTGGCCGTCGGCCATGGTTTCCAGGCTGTGGACGACCGTGGCCGGGTCGAAGGCGCCGGCGGTGGCGATCGCGCCCTCGATCAGGGTCTTCACCTGGGCGGCCGTCTGCGCCGCGCTCACCGACAACGCCTGCAGCGGCTGCGCCAGCCCCTCGAGCAGCGTCTGCCCGGCGTCAGTGAGGGTGGCCAGCGGCTGCTGCAGGCCCACCATCTCGGCCAGCATCGCGTTGGGCGCCAGGGTGCCCAGGCCACTGCCCGTGATGGGCAGGTCGGCCGCGTTCGACGCCTCGGAGACCCGTTGCGCGAGCACCGTGAAGCCCTGGAACAGGGCGTTGACCTGGGCGGCGGTGAGAGTGCCAGCGTAGGTGGTGGACATCGGGTCTTCCCGGAAATGCCCAGGGCGGCGTCTGCGTGCCGGGGCTGTGGACGTCTGCTCCCTGGGCGCCTGAGTGGCCACCAGCCCCTATGGTCACGTCAAGAGTGGGGCTTTACCCCGACTATATCGGTGCACGCGCGATGGACTCGCGCGAAATGGTGTTCGGAAGGGCGTCACGTCCAGGCGTCGCAGTCGGCCGGCGTGGCCCGGCAGTGACGAGCCCTGTTTTTCGGGGGTGACTGGGCCCTTGGCGGGGCGCTCTTGAATCAGCCGTGCATCTGCAGTGTGCGGGTCTTGCGTCGGCCGGGTGCCCACGCGGATGAAGGACAATCGCAAGTGATGCTTTGCCAACGCACCCTGAAATCGGTCGTTCATGCCGTCGGCGTGGGCGTGCACAGCGGCCAGAAGGTCGAGATGACGCTGCGCCCGGCCGCGCCCGATGCGGGCGTCACCTTCCGCCGGGTCGACTTGCCGCAGCCGGTGGACATCCACGTCGATGCCCAGGCGGTGTGCGACACGCGTATGGCCTCGACGATCAGCGCCGGGGGCGACCCGAAGGCGCCCAGGGTCCAGACCATCGAACACCTGATGTCGGCCTGTGCCGGCCTGGGGCTGGACAACCTGATCGTCGACATCGGCGGCGAGGAGGTGCCCATCCTCGACGGCTCGGCCGCCAGCTTCGTCTTCCTGCTGCAGAGCGCCGGCATCGAGGTGCAGCGCGCGCCCAAGCGCTTCCTGCGCGTGCTCGAGCCGGTGGAGATCCGCGAGGGCGAGGGCGCGACGTTGAAGTGGGCGCGGCTGGAGCCGCACCACGGCTACAAGCTCAGCTTCGAGATCGATTTCGGCCACCCGGCGCTGGATGCCACGGGCCAGCAGGTCAGTTTCGACATGGGCTCGGGCCGCTACAAGGCCGACATCGCCCGGGCACGCACCTTCGGCTTCACCCGCGACGTCGAGATGCTGCGCGCGCGCGGCCTGGGCCTGGGCGGCAGCCTGGACAACGTCATCGTCGTCGACGACTACCGCGTGCTCAATGCCGATGGTCTGCGCTATGGCGACGAGTTCGCCAAGCACAAGATCCTCGACGCCATCGGGGATCTGCACATCGTCGGCCACCCGTTGCTGGCGCACTACCACGCCTACCGCAGTGGCCACGCGCTGAACAACCGCCTGTTGCGCGCGCTGCTGGCGCGGCGCTCGGCCTGGGAGATCGTCACCTTCGACGACGCGGCGCGGGCTCCCGCCGGGCTGGCGGCGCTGGCGCCGGCATGGTGACGCAGGCGGCGAACCCACCGGAGCCCCGACCATGATGCTGCTGCTGCGCCTGATCGTCGGCGGCCTGCTGTTGTGGAGCGCAGGGTGTTTCGTGCTCTACATGCTCACACGCAACCCCGTCTGGCGTCACCGCGGCGTGCGCGTCCTGCGCTGGACGGTGCTCGGCGTGCTGGGTTTCTTCCTGGTGCTGATCATGGAGCGAGTGGTCCGCTCCTTGTAGCCGACCAGGGCTCGCAGGCCGACATCGGCGAGCGAGATACGAGCCGGCGGACCTTGCGATTCTCGGCCTGTCAGGCCAGGCATCCCGCCTCCACCAGCGCCTGCGGGTTCACCGCCACCGGCTGCGGGATGCGGAAGCCGTATCGCACGGCCGTCACCTCGGCCAGGATGCTGACGGCGATCTCCGGTGGGGTGCGCGCGCCGTTCTTCAGGCCCACCGGGCCGTGCAGGCGTGCCAGCGCGGTCTCGCTCATGCCGAAGTGCTCGGACAGGCGCTGCTTGCGCTTGGCCTGGTTGACGCGCGAGCCGATGGCGCCGACATAGAAAGCCGTGCTGTCCAGGGCCTCCATCAGGGCGAGGTCGTCGAGCTTGGGGTCGTGGGTCAGCGCGATCACGGCGGTGTGGCCGTCGGGCCGCAGCTCGCGCACGACGTCGTCGGGCATGCCGGCCACGAGGCGGGCACCCTCGCAGGTGAATCCGGTCGTGTACTCGTCGCGCGGGTCGCACACCAGTACTTCGTAGCCCAGCGCCACGGCCATCGGTGACAGGTACTGCGTGAGCTGGCCGGCCCCGATCAGCAGCAGGCGCCAGCGCGGGCCGTGGTGGGTGGTGAGGTGGGTGTCGGTCAGCTCGAGTTCGTCAGCACTGCCGGCCGGCTCGAGCACGACCTCGCCGGTGGCCAGGGTGAGACGGCGGCGCACGCGCTCGCCGCGCTCCAGACGTTGCAGCAGTTCGGCGAGTTGGGTGCGCGGCGCCACCGGCTCCAGCACCAGCTCGATCAGGCCGCCACAAGGCAGACCGAAGCGGTGTGCGGCGTCGGCGTCGATCCCGTAACGCACCACCTGCGGCACGCCGGTGGCCAGGGCACCGGCCTTGGCCTTGTCGATCAGGTCGTCCTCGATGCAGCCGCCCGAGACGCTGCCGGCCACCAGCCCGTCGTCACGGATGGCCACGCTCGAGCCCGGTGGCCGCGGCGCCGAACCCCAGGTGCGGGTGATGGTGCCGAGCGCGACGCGGTGCCCGGCCTCGCGCCAGGCGGTGACCTGGCGCAGGATCTGCAGATCGATGTTGTCCATGATGGCGAGTGTCGGCGAAAGGTCTGCGTCGCGCCGCAGCGCACGGACGTCAGGCTGACCGCGTCGGCCGGCCCCACCCGGGGCAGACCCCTGTGCTCGACGCGCCGGGCATAGGGGAAAGCGACAGCTTGGCGGCGGACGCGACGCGATCTAGTATCCGGTATCCATCCGCGGTCCGCGCTGGGCAGGGCCGCCCGTCCACAGGAGTCCAGATCCATGGGTCTTTCCATCAGCCTCACCGTCAACGGCCGCGCCGTCACGCGCGACGTGCAGCCGCACACCCTGCTGTCCGAGTTCATCCGCGAGGACCTGCGCCTGACCGGCACGCACGTCGGCTGCGACACCGCGCAGTGTGGTGCCTGCACCGTGCATGTCGACGGCCGCGCGGTCAAGAGCTGCAACATGCTCGCGGCCCAGGCCGCCGGCAAGGCGGTCACGACGATCGAGGGCCTCGCCGCCGCTGACGGCACGCTGCACCCGATGCAGGCGGCCTTCCGCGCCTGCCACGGCTTGCAGTGCGGCTACTGCACCCCGGGCATGGTCATGAGCGCGGTCGACCTCGTCCAGCAGCACGGCTGCCACAACGAGGCCCAGGTGCGCGAAGGCCTCGAGGGCAACATCTGCCGCTGCACCGGCTACCACAACATCGTCAAGGCGGTCCAGCAGGGCGCTGCCGCCATGGCCGCCCAGGCCTGAGCCCCATCCACCGAACACATCCACCAGGAGTACCGCATGAATGCACGCCAAGGCTTCGTCGGCCAGTCGGTCGAGCGGCGCGAGGACGCCCGCTTCCTGACCGGCCAGGGCCAGTACACCGACGACATCACGCTGCCCGGGCAGACCTACGCCGCCTTCCTGCGCTCGCCGCACGCGCACGCGCGGATCAAATCGATCGACACCACGGCCGCCGCGGCGGCGCCGGGCGTCGTCGGCATCTTCACCGGTGAGCACTTCAAGGCTGTCGGCGGCCTGCCCTGCGGCTGGCTGATCAACAGCCTGGACGGCACGCCGATGAAGGAGCCCAAACACCCGGTGCTGGCCGACGGCAAGGCGCGCTACGTCGGCGACCGTGTGGCCATGGTCGTGGCCGAGACGCAGGAACAGGCCAAGGCTGCCGCGGCGCTGATCGACGTCGACTACGAGGTGCTGACCCCGGTGGTCGACACCGCCCGCGCCTTCGGCGCTGGCAGCGCCGTGCACGACGAGGCCCCCGACAACCAGTGCTATCACTGGGGCATCGGCGACAAGGCCGGCACCGAGGCCGCCTTCGCGCAGGCTGCGCACATCACGACGCTGAAGTTCCGCAACAACCGTCTGATCCCGAACGCGATCGAGCCGCGCGCGGCCAACGCCAGCTACAGCGCCCACGACGACAGCTACACGCTGTACGTGGCCAACCAGAACCCGCACGTCGAGCGCCTGCTGATGTGCGCCTTCGTGCTTGGCATCCCCGAGCACAAGATGCGCGTGGTCGCGCCCGACGTCGGCGGCGGCTTCGGCAGCAAGATCTACCTTTACGGCGAAGAGACCGCGATGGTCTGGGCGAGCAAGCAACTGCGCCGCCCGATCAAGTGGACGGCCGAGCGCAGCGAGAGCTTCCTGTCGGATGCGCATGGCCGCGACCATGTCAGCCTGGCTGAACTGGCGCTCGACAAGGATGGCCACTTCCTGGGCCTGCGCGCCACCACCACCGCGAACATGGGCGCCTACCTGTCCACCTTCGCGAGCTGCATCCCCACCATCCTGCACGCCACGCTGCTGGCCGGCCAGTACAAGACGCCCAAGATCTGGTGCGAGGTAAAGGCGGTGTTCACCAACACCGCGCCGGTGGACGCCTACCGCGGCGCCGGCCGGCCCGAGGCCACCTACCTGCTCGAGCGCATCGTCGAGACGGCCGCCACCGAGATGGGCCTCGACCCGGCCGAGATCCGCCGCCGCAACTTCATCACCCAGTTCCCCTACGCCACGCCGGTGGGGCTGACGTATGACATCGGCGACTACAACGCCACGCTCACGCGCGGCATCGAGCTCGCCGACGTCGCCGGCTTCCCCGCGCGCAAGGTGGCCAGCGCGGCCAAGGGCCTGAAGCGCGGCATCGGCTACGCCTGCTACATCGAGGCCTGCGGCATCGCGCCGTCGTCGGTGGCGGGCGCGCTCGGCGCACGTGCCGGCCTGTTCGAGGCGGGCGAGGTGCGCGTGCACCCCACGGGCAAGGTCACCATCTACACCGGCAGCCACAGCCACGGCCAGGGCCACGAGACCACCTTCGCACAGGTCGTGGCCGACAAGCTGGGCATCCCGATGGACGACATCGACATCCAGCACGGCGACACCGGCAAGGTGCTGTTCGGCATGGGCACCTACGGCAGCCGCTCGATCGCAGTGGGCGGCACGGCCATCGTCAAGGCGCTGGACAAGGTCATCGCCAAGGGGCGCAAGATTGCCGCGCACCTGATGGAGGCCGCGGACACCGACGTGATCTTCGAGGGCGGGCAGTTCAAGGTCGCTGGCACCGACAAGGCCGTGCCCTTCGCCAGCGTGGCGCTCACGGCCTACGTCCCGCACAACTTCCCGCACGACAAGCTCGAGCCCGGCCTGAACGAGAACGCCTTCTACGACCCGAGCAACTTCACCTACCCGGCGGGCACCTACATCTGCGAGGTCGAGATCGACCCCGCCACGGGCCACACCCGGGTCGACCGCTTCACCGCCTGCGACGACTTCGGCAACGTCATCAACCCGATGATCGTCGAGGGCCAGGTGCACGGTGGGTTGGCGCAGGGCATCGGCCAGGCGCTGCTCGAGCACGGCGTCTACGACGAGGCCAGCGGCCAGCTGCTGACCGGCAGCTACATGGACTACGCGATGCCGCGCGCCGACGACGTGCCGAGCTTCGTCGTCGACTCCTCCCACGGCACGCCGTGCACGCACAACCCGCTGGGCGTCAAGGGCTGCGGCGAGGCGGGCGCGATCGGCTCGCCGCCGGCGGTGATCAACGCCATCTGCAACGCGCTGGGCGTCAAGGACGTGCCGATGCCCGCGACCCCGTTCACCGTCTGGCAGGCCGCGCGCCAGGCCGCCTGAGCGCCAGAGCACAAGAAGGAGAATCCATCCATGCAAGCGTTCAACTACAGCACCCCGGCCTCGGTGGCCGATGCGCGTGCGGTCCTGGCCTCGGGTGGCCGGCTGCTGGCCGGCGGGCAGAGCCTGCTGGCGTCGATGAAGCTCGGCCTGCAGGCGCCCGAGGCGCTGGCCGACCTGTCCGGTCTGGCCGACCTGCGCGGCATCACCGTCTCGGGCGGCGTCGTCAAGATCGGCGCGATGACCACGCACGCCACGGTGGCTGCCAGTGCCGACGTGCGCTCGGCGATCCCGGCGCTGGCCGATTTGGCCGGCCACATCGGCGACCGCCAGGTGCGCAACCGCGGCACGATCGGCGGCAGTCTGGCCAATGCCGACCCGGCGGCCTGCTATCCGGCGGCCGTGCTGGGCCTGGGCGCGACGGTGCACACCGACCGTCGCCACATCGCGGCCGACGACTTCTTCACCGGCCTGTACAGCACTGCGCTGGCTGAGGACGAGGTCATCACCGCCGTCAGCTTCCCCGTCCCGCAGGCCGCGGGCTGGCAGAAGTTCAAGCAGCCGGCGTCGCGCTTTTCCATCGTCGGCGTCTTCGTCAGCAAGGGCCCGCAGGGCGTGCGCGTGGCCGTCACCGGGGCCGGGCCCTGCGTCTTCCGCGCCACCGCGCTGGAAGAGCGCCTGGCCGCGAACTGGTCGGCCGCCGCGCTGGCCGGCGCCAGCGTCAGCGCCGACGGCCTGAACACCGACCTGCACGGCTCGGCCGAGTACCGCGCCGCGCTGATCCCGGTGCTGGCGGCCCGGGCGGTCGGCTGAGCGTGTGACGGGGAGGCGGCATACTGCAGCAATGCACACCGACCTCCCCACCTCCATCGACGACACCGCCGCGCGCCTGCTGGCGCAGGACTATGTGGCCGACCGCCGGCTCGCCACGGTGGTGCATCTGGCGCTGCGGTTGCAGCGCCCGCTCTTCCTCGAGGGCGAGCCCGGCACGGGCAAGACCGAGATCGCGCGCACGGTGGCGGCGATGCTCGGGCGGCCGCTGATCCGGCTGCAGTGCTACGAGGGCCTGGACCTGGCCGGTGCGGCCTACGAATGGAACTACGCACGCCAGATGCTGGAGATCCGGCTGGCGGAAGCGGGCTCGGGTGGTCAGGCCGATCGCGCCGCGCTGGCGGGTGAACTGTTCAGCCAGCGCTTCCTGATCAAACGCGCCCTGCTCGACGCCATCGACCCGGCGCGCGATTTGGCGCCGGTGCTGCTGATCGACGAGCTCGACCGCGCCGACGAGCCTTTCGAGGCCTTTCTGCTCGAGGTGCTGTCGGACTGGCAGATCACCATCCCCGAGCACGGCACGGTGCGCGCGAAGCAGCCGCCCGTCGTCGTGCTGACCAGCAACCGCACGCGCGAGATCCACGACGCGGTCAAGCGGCGCTGTCTGTACCACTGGGTGGGTTTCCCCGACGCCGCGCGCGAGGCCGAGATCCTGCGCCGGCGTGTGCCTGGGGCGCCGCAGGCGTTGACGGCGCAGATCGTCGGCTTCGTGCAGCGCCTGCGCGCGGTGGAGCTGTACAAGCTGCCTGGCGTGGCCGAGACCATTGAGTGGACGCGTGCGCTGATGGAGCTCAACGCCATCGTGCTCGACCCCGAGGTGGTGCAGAACACCCTCGGGCTGCTGCTGAAGTACCAGGACGACATCGCCCGCGTCGAGGGCGATGAGGCGATGCGTCTGCTCGAGCAGATCCGCGCCGAGGCCGACGCGGGTGTCTGAGGCGTCGGGCGTGAGACCGCGCCCCGGGGCCGTGGGCCGGCCAGGCCTGCCGGCCCTGGACTTGGGCGCGGGCCCCGGCCTCGGCGCCGGGGGGGGGGCCACGGGCTGGTCGGCCCTGGCCGGTGGCGGTTCGCACCGCCTGGCCGAGAACGTGATGCACTTCGCGCGCGTGCTTCGTCATGCCGGCGTGCCCGTGGGCAGCGACCGGGTGCAGCTCGCGCTACAGGCCTTGCAGATGGCCGGGCTGGAGTCGCGCGCCGATTTCCACGCCACGCTGTGCGCCTGCCTGCTCGACCGCCACGAGCACCAGGAACTCTTCGACCAGGCTTTCACGCTGTTCTGGCGCGACCCGGATCTGGCCGGCCGCATGCGCGCGCTGCTGCTGCCGCGCGTGAACACGCGCACGCCGCCACCGGTCAAGGAGAACCGGCGTCTGGCCGACGCGATGTTCCCCGCGCAGCGCGAGGCGCCGTCGCGCGCGCCACCGCCCGAGCAGATCGAGCTCGAGGCCTCGCTGACCGCCAGCGCCTCGGAGAAGCTGCAGAAGGCCGATTTCGAGACCATGTCCAGCGCCGAGTTGCGCGCCGCGCAGCGACTGCTGGCGCAACTGCGCGTGGCCTTCCCGCCGGTGGCCACGCGTCGCCGTGCGCCCTCGTCACGCGCAGCCCGACTCGACCTGCGCGCCACGCTGCGCGCGTCGGCGCGTTTCGGCGGCGATCACGTCCCGCTGCGCTGGAGCGCGCCCAAGCGCGTGGTGCCGCCCGTGGTGGTGCTGGCCGACATCTCGGGCTCGATGTCGCGCTACTCCCGTATGTTGCTGCACTTCGCCCACCTGCTCGGGCAGGGCCGCTCCGGCACGCCGCCCAAGGTGGAGAGCTTCGTCTTCGGCACGCGCCTGACCCGGATCACGCCGTGGCTGCGCCAGCGCGACCCGGACGTGGCGGTGGCGCGCACCACCGCCGGTGTGCGCGACTGGTCCGGCGGCACGCGCATCAGCGAGTCCCTGCAGGCCTTCAACCGCCGCTGGGCGCGCCGCGTGCTGAACAGCCGCGCCACCGTGCTGCTGGTCAGCGACGGCCTGGAGATCGGCGCCACCGACGCGCTGTCCTTCGAGATGGAGCGCTTGCACAAGAGCTGCCGGCGCCTGCTGTGGCTGAACCCGCTGCTGCGCTTCGACCGCTTCGAGCCCCGTGCCGCGGGCGTGCGGGCCATGCTGCCGCACGTCGATGCCTTCCTGCCGGTGCACAACCTGGACAGCCTGAGGCAACTGGTCGAAGCGCTGGGGCGGGCCGATGCGGCACGGGTACCCGGGACCCTCGGTTCGCGCTGGCCGTGACCGTGCCCGCGTTGCGCGCCAGCGTCCGCCTCCCGTCGACGTCGACCGCCAGCGCGATGTGCTTCGTGTCCCGGCGTGTGGGCGCGCTTCATGGTTTTCCCTCGGATTCGAGGCTGGTGCAACGATCGGCGTTGACAAACGTCCTGCTTCCCATCCAAATCGTCTGTTCTTCGACTTCGAGCGCCGACGGCGCGCTGGATCCATGAAACTGATCAGCTTCGAACACCAGGGACGCGCCGGCTTCGGCGCGGTCGTCGGCCACGGCGTCGTCGACCTCGGCGCCGCGATGGGCCACCGCCACGCCGACCTGAAAGCCTTGCTGGCCGCTGACGCGCTGGCCGAGGCGGCGCAGCTCGTGGCTGCGCGCCAGCCCGACCTGCCGCTGGCCGGGCTGACACTGTTGCCGGTGATCCCCAACCCTGACAAGATCTGGTGCTGCGGTCTGAATTACGCCGAGCATGTGCGCGAGACGCAGCGCGAGGTCACCGAGCAGCCCACCTTCTTCATGCGCTTCGCCGCATCACAGGTGGGCCACGGGCAGCCGATGCTGCGCCCGCGCGAGTCCACGCAACTCGACTACGAGGGCGAGATCGCCGTCGTCATCGGCAAGGGTGGGCGCCGCATCGCCGAGGCGGACGCCTGGACGCACGTGGCGGGCTACGCCTGCTACAACGATGGCAGCGTGCGCGACTGGCAACGCCACACCTCGCAGTACGGCCCGGGCAAGAACTTCTGGCGCACCGGCGGTTTCGGCCCGTGGATGGTGACCGCCGACGAGATCCCCTTCGGCACCACGCTGACGCTCGTCACGCGACTGAACGGTCAGGAGATGCAGCGCGCGACCACCGACATGCTGATCCACTCGATCGCACGGCAGATCGCCTACGTCTCCACGGTGGCGCCACTGGTCCCGGGCGACGTGCTCGTCACCGGCACGCCGGGCGGTGTCGGCTCGCGTCGCAACCCGCCGGTGTGGATGAAGGCGGGGGACGTGGTCGAGGTCGAGATCGACCGCGTTGGCGTGCTGCGCAACCCGGTGGCTGACGAGGTTTGATCGATCTTGCGATGCCGAGTCCTGGACCCTCGGGATGCGGTCAGGCGGGCTTCGAACCCGCCGCGCACACCGCGCAATCCGGCGCCCGGTGGATCTCGATCTCATCCCAGCGCATCGTGCGCGCGTCCAGCATCAGCAGCCGGCCCGACAGCGGTGCGCCCGTGTGGGCCAGCAGCTTCAAGGCCTCGGCCGCCTGCACGGCGCCGATGATGCCCACCAAGGGTGCGAAGACGCCCATCGTCGCGCAGGCCACTTCCTCGAAGCGCTGGTCGGGTGGGAACAGGCAGGCGTAGCAGGGCCCGGGCTCGGCGCCTGGTGCGGGCGGCCGTGTGTCGTAGACCGACACCTGGCCGTCGAAGCGGATCGCCGCGCCCGACACCAGGGGTCGGCCGTGTCGGACGCAGGCCGCATTGACGGCCTGGCGCGTGGCGTAGTTGTCGCTGCAGTCCAGCACCACGTCGGCGCGGGGCACCCATGTGTCGAGGAAGGTGGCGTCGGCGCGCTGCACGAGGGCGTCGACCTGCACGCCTGGGTTGAAGGCGGCGATGCGGCGGCGCGCCGACTCTGCCTTGGGCTGACCCACGCTGGCCATGTCGTGGGCGATCTGGCGCTGCAGGTTGGTCAGGTCGACCTCGTCCGGGTCGACCAGCGTGATCCGCCCGACGCCGGCGCTGCCCAGATACAGCGCCACCGGTGAGCCGAGTCCCCCGGCGCCGATGACCAGAGCATGCGCGTCCCGCAGGCGCTGCTGGCCCTCGATGCCGATCTCGTCGAGCAGGATGTGGCGGGAGTAGCGCAGCAGCTCGTCGTCGTTCATGGCCGTGGATCTTCGCAGAATGCGATGTGGCGCTCGGCGCCGCCTGCGCCGTCCGCCTCGCGCGCGCCGTCGGTGCGGCGCGTAGGTCCACCGTCCGTCACGGTTTCGCGTTCGGGAAGAACAGCGGCTGCCCGTCGATGCGGTAGGACGCGATCGCCTGCTGCCCGGCGGGCGAGACCACCCAGTCGGCGAACTGCTGCGCCAGCGCCGCCTTGACGTGGGGATGGCGTGCCGGGTTGACCACCATCACGCCATAAGGGTTGAACAGGCGCGTGTCGCCCTCGACGACGATGGCCAGCGTCCCACGGTTGCGGAAGGCGATCCAGGTGCCGCGGTCCGACAGCACGTAGGCATCGGTGGCCGAGGCCATGTTCAGCGCCGGGCCCATGCCGCAACCACAGGCGCGGTAGCCGCTCGGGCGCGCGGCGGCCGGATCCACCCCGGCCTGCGCCCACAGGCGCAGCTCCGCGGTGTGGGTGCCGCTGCGGTCGCCGCGCGAGACAAAGGGGTGGGGCCTGCCCGCCAGCGTCTTCAGGGCCGCGACCATGTCGCGGCCGCGCACGCCGGCCGGATCGGCCTTGGGGCCGATCAGCACGAAGTCGTTGTACATGACGTCTCGCCGTTCGCGCGCATGGCCGTCGGCGACGAACTTCTGTTCCGCTGCGGTGTCGTGGACGAAGACGACGTCGGCGTCGCCGCGCCGGCCGATGTCCAGGGCCTGCCCGGTGCCCACCGCCACGACGCGCACCTCGATGCCGGTGGCCTGGCGGAAGGCCGGCAGCAGGTGCTTGAACAGCCCGGATTGCTCGGTGCTGGTGGTGCTGGCCATGACGATGCTGCGGTCCTGCGCAACGGCTGGCGCGATGCCGGTCCAGACCAGCAGGCCTGCCAGCGCCGCCGCCACGGTGCGTCCGGCGGCATCGAACCGCCTGGGCGCCTCATTGCTCAGTCGGGCCATGCGAGTTCGCCTTTGAGGAAGAGTCGGGTCGAGGCCGGCAGCAAGGCCGGCTCGTCGAAGAATTGACGGGTTGGCAACACCACCTGCAGGCGTCCGCCCTCGATGCAGGCGACCCGGGTGGCCAGGCGCTTGGCCTGCCCGAGGTTGTGGGTGCTGATGACCACCGTCAGGCCTTCGGCGACGAAGCCCGCCACCAGCGCCTCGACCTCGCGCTTGGCCACCGGGTCGAGGCTGGCCGTGGGCTCGTCGAGGAAGAGCAGGTCGGGTTGCAGCGCCCAGGCCCGGGCCAGCGCCAGGCGTTGCTGCTGCCCGCCCGACAGGTCCGGCGCGCGGCGATCCGCCTCACGCCACAGGCCCACCCGGCGCAGTGCGGCCTCGCAGCGCGCGGCGCGCTGCGTTCGCGGCACGCCCTGCAGCCACAGCGCCAGCAGCAGGTTGCGTCGCACCGACAGGTCGACGAAGAAGGGGCGCTGGAAGACCATCGCGCTGCGCAGCGGGTGGGCGGCATCGACCGCCGGGTGGACGATGCGTGCAGACCTGTCCGGTGCGCCGGCATCGGGCGGCTGCACCCCGTGCAGCAGGCGCAGCAGCGTCGTCTTGCCGGCGCCGTTGGGGCCGACCAGGGCCAGGCACTCGCCGCGATGGAGCACGAGGTCGACCCCGGTCAGGGCCTGCACCGCGCCGAAGCGCACCCCGGCATGGCGCAGGGTCACCAGCGGGTCACCTGCGACGTGACCCGGATCCCAGGGGCATGGGGCGGCACCAGCCGCACTTGCGCGAGCGGCTGAAGGATGCGGTCCCGGCGCATCCGAGTCCGTCATCGCACCCCCTGGGAGGTGACCACACACCGGCCACGCCAGTGCACCAGGCCGGCCAGTGCGTTGAGCGTGCCGACGACGCCCAGCAGCACCAGGCCCAGGGCCAGCGCCAGGGGCAGGTCGCCCTTGCTGGTCTCGAGGGCGATGGCGGTGGTCATCACGCGCGTGACGCCCTCGATGTTGCCGCCGACGATCATCACCGCGCCCACCTCGGAGACGGCGCGCCCGAAGGCCGTCAGCAGCACGGTCAGCACGCCGCGGCGCTGGTGCAGCAGCAGCAGGGCGGCGCAGGCCAGCGGGCCGGCACCGAGGGCGCGCAGTTCGTCGCCGCCCTCGGCCAGCGCATCCAGCACCAGGCGCCGGGACAGCGCCGCCACCAGCGGCACGACGAGGATGCTCTGCGCGACCACCATCGCCGTGGGGGTGAACAGCAGTCCCAGGTCGCCCAACGGCCCGGCCCGCGACAGCAGCAGGTACACGCTCAGGCCCACCACCACCGAGGGCAGCGCCAGCAGCGTGTTCAAAATGCCCACGACCAGCGCCCGGCCGGGGAATGTCGCCACCGCCAACGCCGCCCCCGCGGCCAGACCCACGGCTGCGCCGATCAGGCAGGCCGTGGCGCTGACGCGCAGCGACAGCGCCACCACCTGCGCGAGTTGCGCATCGGCATGCACGACGAGGTCGATCGCGGTGCGCAGGCTGTCGGTGAAGGTGGACACGGCGTGCAGGGCAGGGGCGGCGTGGGCGGCGTGAGCGGGATTGTCGACCCGCCGAGGCGCGGGGCGTCCCCCCTCGTGATCGGGCCGGGGCGTCGAGACGCCCGCGATCCTGGCCCCAGCCGATCACGGCTTGCATTCGCCGTCGACAATCGAGGCCTGTCGTCCCGGATGTCCTGCGTCATGACCTCGCTCGGCCCCTCGCCTCTGATCGCCAACGACCGCCATCTGCGCGTGGACGAGGCCCGGGCGGCGGTGTTGCAGGCGCTGGTGCCTGTCGACGGCACCGACATCGTGCCTCTGGCCGAGGCCATCGGCCGCGTGCTGGCCGACGACCTGGTCAGCCCGATGGACGTGCCGCCGCACGACAACTCGGCCATGGACGGCTATGCCTTCGACGGTGCGGCGCTGCCGCCGCCCGACGGCCCGCCCCTGCGGCTGCGCGTCGTCGGCAGCCTGCATGCGGGCGGCGGGGTCTGGCAGGGGGCGGTGCCGCCCGGGGCCTGCCTGCGCATCATGACCGGGGCGGTGATGCCGCAAGGGCTCGACACGGTCGTGCCGCAGGAACTGGTGCGCATCCTGGAGCCTGCACAGGCGGCGGGCACGGCGGCGGGCATGGGCGTAGCCGAGGTCGAGATCCCCGCTGGCGTGGTGCAGCGCGGCGAGAACCGCCGCCGCGCCGGCGAAGATCTGGCCCGAGGCCGCGTCGCCATCGCCGCCGGCCGGGTGTTGCGCCCCTCGGACCTGGGCCTGGCGGCCTCGCTGGGCTTTGCGACGCTGCAGGTGCGCCGTCGTCTGCGCGTGGCCTTGATCTCCACCGGCGACGAACTGCGCGATCCGGGCGCGCCGCTGCCGCCCGGGTGCATCTACGACAGCAACCGCGCCAGCCTGACCGGAGCGCTGCGACGCCTGGGTGTCGAGGTCGTCGACATGGGCCTCGTCCCCGACGATCCGGTGGCGCTTGAAAAGGCCTTCACGGGCGCCGCCGCGGCCTGCGACGCCATCGTCACGAGCGGCGGCGTCAGTGTCGGTGACGCCGACCACACCCGCGCCCTGCTGGCCCGCCTGGGCGAGGTCGCCTTCTGGAAGGTGGCGATGCGCCCCGGCCGGCCCTTCGCCTTCGGTGCGTTGCGGTCGCCTGCCGGAGCGGTGGACGCGGATGCGGCAGCAGGGGGCGATGGGCGGGCTGCGCGCGGCCCCGGGCGGGCGGCCTGGCTCTTCGCGCTGCCGGGCAACCCGGTGGCCGCGCTGGTGACCTATTACGCCTTCGTCCGGGAGGCCCTGCTGGTGCTGGCCGGCGCCCGGCCCGAACCGCTGACGGTGCTGCGCGTGCCCAGTGCCGCGGCCATCCGCAAGCGCCCGGGGCGCACGGAGTTCCAGCGCGCGGTGGTCGAGCCCGCCGCCGACGGCCGGCTGCAGGTCCGCACCACCGGCTCGCAGGGCGCCGGCATCCTGCGCAGCCTGTCGCAGGCCAATGCGCTGATGGTCCTCGGTCACGACCAGGGGCCGGTGGCGGCAGGCGACCTGGTCGACGTGTGGATGTTCGACGGGCTGGTATGACGGCTTCGACGCCTGCGGCCGAGGTGTTGCACGCGCGCCGTGCGGTCTCAGGAGAACGCGTTCGGCCGCCCCAGGTCTTCAGGCACCCCGGTGACGGGCCGGGACGGGCAACGCCTGGCGCTTGGACGTGGTCTCAGTGCGGCATCCCCGGCAGCGCCGGCAGCCCGGCCGCGTAGCGCTCCACCACGGCAGTGCCGAAGGCGTTGGGCAGCACGCAGGGGTGGCGCGGGTGCACCTCGGGCAGGCCCAGGCGCCGGGCCCACAGCCGCTTGCCGTAGCACAGCATGTGCTCCGGGGAGGCCATGATGTAGGTCAGCAGCGGCAGCAGGCTGGCGTGCAGCGCCTCGCCCTCGGCCACCGAGGCCTCGTCACCGCGACTCATCAGAGTGTGCACGCGCGCCATCACGTCGGCGCACTCGGGGGCCGGGATCAGCCCGGCGCAGCCCAGGCGGATGCTGCTGGGCAACTCCAGCCCGCCGCGACCGTTGAAGACGGTGAAGACGCCGTCGGTTTCCTCGATCAGGCGGCGCACGTAGTCGATCGGCCCCTCGCCCTTGAGCAACGTGACGTTCGGGTGGTTGCGGTGCAGCGACTTCAGCGCCGCATTCGACAACCAGACGTCGAGGTTGACCGGGTTGTTCTGGATCGCCACCGGCAGCGCGCAAGCGTCGGCCACGCGGCCGAGGAAGCCGACGAGCTCCTGCTCTGGCACGTTGCGCACCGGCGGCGGCTGCAGGATCACCCAGTCGGCCCCCACGGCGGCGGCCACGCGCGCCATCTCGACCTGCCCGTGCACGCTCATCTCGTTGACGGTCACGGCCAGCGGCAGCCGGCCGGCCAGATCCTCGGCCGTCCACTCGATGATCTGGCGGCGCTCGGTGACATCGAGCTTGTTGTACTCGGTGACGATCCCCAGGATGGCCACGCCATGCACCCGCCGGCCACACAGCCCTCGATCTGGCGCCGCATCGCCTGCCGGTCGAGCCGGCCCTGGGCGTCGAAGAAGGCGTAGAGGATGGGGTAGATGCCGCTGAAGCGGTGGGGGCGGGAGGAGTTCATCGTCACCAGTCTAGGTCCGGCCGTTCGAGACAGTCTAGGTCCGGCCGTTCGAGACAGTCGGGTTCAGCGGGGTCGATTGCATTCCGCGCCACGAAACGCGTCGTCCCGCCACCTGTGCGGCCATGAGGACGCGCGTGTCGACAATCGTCGCCACATCCTGGCGAGGATCGGCCGCAGGGGCGCACAGCGCATGAAGGAGACGAAGGGCCGCTGATGGGAGCTGACAAGTCTGGTCCGGCGCTCGGTCGCCGGCTTTTCGGCTTCGCCGTCGTGGCCGACTCGCATCTCGAACCCGAGGGCGAGGGCCTGGGGGTGCCGCGGTCGAATGCGCGCAATCGTTGCGTGGTCGCGCATCTGCAGGCCATGGCGCCGGCTTTCGTGCTGCACCTGGGTGACATCGTGCATCCGGTGCCGCGGGCGCCGGCCCATGACGCCACACTCGAACTGGCGCGGGCCTTGTACGCGCCGCTGGCCTGCCCGGTGCTGTACACGCCGGGCAACCACGACATCGGCGACAAGCACGGCGATCTGGCGCCGGCGTCCTCGGTGACGCAGGCGGCGCTGGAGGGCTACGCCCGGGTCTTCGGGCCGCCCTTCGGCGTGCACCGGCACGGCGGCTGCAGCGTGGTGCTGATCGACAGCTGCATGCTGAACTCGGGCCTGCCGGCCGAGGCCGCGCAGCGCCGCTGGCTGGAGGCGCAGTTGCGCGAGCTGCACGGGCAGCGCGTCTTCCTGGCGATGCACTACCCGCCCTTCCTGGTCGAGCCAGGCGAGGCCTCGCACTACGACCACATCGACGCGCCGGCGCGGCACTGGCTGCTCGACCTGATACGCCGTCACCGGGTCGAGGCGGTCTTCTGCGGCCATGTGCACCACTTCTTCTGGAATCGCCTGGACGGCACCGAGTTCTACGTGCTGCCGTCGACCTCGTTCACGCGGCGTGACTACAGCGAGATGTTCTGCGGCGCGCCGACCGACGAGTTCGGCCGCAATGACGCGGCCAAGCTCGGATTCTTCTGGGTCGACGTGCACGAGGGTGGCCACGTGGCGCGCTTCGTGCGCACCGGCGGGAAGACCGTCGCGTCCGGTCGGCTCATCGTGCCCGGGCACCCGAAGGACGGCCCCGGCCTGCCGCTGGGCCTGTGGCTGCGCCACCCCTGGTGCGAGCTGACCGAGTTGCCGCACAACCCGCCGGTGGACGAGTTCGCACGCCGCCGCGCGCGCAACGACTACGCGGTCCAGGCGCTGTGGGACTTCGGCGTGCGCGTGCTGCGCGCGCCCGTGGACGACCTTCGCGATACGCGCGTGCGCGCCCGGGTGGCCGACCTGGTGGCGCTGGGCCACCGCTTCACCTTCTTCAGCGCCGGCCTGCCCGACGAGGCCCTGCTGGCTGACCTGCGAACCCATGCGGCGCTGGTGGCGCGCTGGGAGTGCGTGCTGCCGCTGTCGCGCGTGGAGGCACTGGTCGAGCGCGTGCGCCCGCTGGTGCGCGACACCGGCTTGTGTGTCGTGCTGTCGGCCCTGCGCAGCGGGGCCCAGGGCAACACCGGCAAGGCAGCCGACCGCCACTTTGCCGGGCCCGGTTTCCGGCTGGAGGAGGTTGCGCAGGCCGAGGCCGTGCTGCGTGGCGTGGGCGCCGGAGTGATCGGTGGGCTGGGCTTTGCACTGCCGCGCGGCTCGGTCCTGGACGAGTCGCTGGCGGCGCTGCAGGCCTTGGTGCAACGCGTGGGTGCAGCCGTCGTCGCGACATGCTCGATGCTGCCTGACGGGCCGAACGACAGCGTGCTCGACGACGCCACCATCGAGCGCGAGGTGCGCGACATCGTCGCGGCCGCGCGCCGCTGCCCGGCGGTGGAGGTGATGCTCGACACCTTCATGGACATCGACCGCGGCTACTACGTGCGCCACGGTCTGGTCGACCGGGCGCTGAACTGGCGCGGCGCCGGGCGCTGGCTCGCGCAGCAGGCCGCCGTCTTGCGCGGGGGCGACGGCGCTTGACGCCAGACCTGCTGCCCCTGACGCTCGCGGCCGCGTTGCTGATCGGGGCGCTGGTTGGCGCGGCCGGCATCGGCGGCGTGCTGCTGGTGCCCTGGCTGGTCTACGTGGCAGGGCTGGACGTGCACGCCGCTGTCGGGGTGGCGATGCTGGCCTTCATCGGCCCCGGCGTCACGGCGCTGGCCGTGGCGTGGCGGCCGGGACAGGCGGCGCCGCGCCGGGGCGGCGCGATGGTGGCTGCGGCGGCCCCGGGCGCGCTCTGCGGCGCGGTGGCGCTGGTGTGGGTGCCGGGTCAGATCGCGCTGCTCGTGCTGGCCGCGGCCGTGCTCTATGGGGTGACGCGCCTGCCTTGGCGATCCCACCCCGGCAGGCATCCGCAGTCGGCGGCGATTGCGACCGAGGCACCCGGCTGGCGCACCGGCGGCGTCGTCGGCTTCGCCTCCGCCTTCACCGCCACGGGCGGCCCGCTGGTGCTGACGCCGCTGCTGCTGGCGCGCCGCGTGCCGTTGCGCGAGGTGGTCGCCCTGGGCCAGTTGGTGCAGTTGCCGATCGCGCTGTGCGCCACGCTCGGCCATCTGTGGCTGGGCCGGGTCGACGTCACGGCAGGCGCGCTCATCGCCGCGGCCTTGGTGCCCGGCTGGCTGATCGGCCAGCGTCTGGCTCCGCACCTGCCGGTGCGCTGGCTGGTGCGGCTGGTCGGGATGTTGATGCTCGTGGCTGCAGCGCTGCTGCTGACCAAGGCGCTGAGGTAGATCCGCCGGCTGGGCGTCGCAAGTTCGCGCGACCCGGGTGACCCTTGGCGATTCTGGCGGCCCTGAGCTACCCCGGCGACCCTGGCGAGATCGCCGCCCGACCGGCAGTGGACTCAGAACAGGTGCTGAGCCAGGAACTGCAGCGTCCTGCCGTGCGCCAGCGCCGCGCTGGGCGCGTGGTAGGAGGCCCGCGACCAGCAGTTGAAGCCGTGCATCGACCCGGGGTAGACGTGCACTTCGGCCGCCTTGCCGGCGAAGGCCTGCCGCACGCTGTCCACGGCCTCGGGCGGGATGTGGTCGTCGTGGCCGGCGTAGTGGAACTGCATCGGGCAGGTGATGGCCGGCACGCGGTCGAGCTGCTGGTGGATGCCGCCGCCGTAGAAGGGCGCCGCCGCGTCCACCCCGGCGGTGGCCGCGGCCAGATAGGCCAGCCGCCCGCCCATGCAGTAGCCGATCGCCCCAACCTTGCCGCCCCCGACGGCTGGCTGCGCGCGCAGCCAGCGCGCGGCCGCGCCGATGTCGGCAACCAGTTCGTCCGGGCGGCAGCCCATCATCAGCTCGCGTGCGCGCTGCCAGTCGGACCCTTCATAACCGAGCTCGACCCGTGCCTGCTGGCGCCAGAAGACGTCTGGGGCGAGGACGACGAAGCCATCCAGCGCGTACTGCTCGGCCACCGCGCGGATGTGCAGGTTGACGCCGAAGATCTCCTGGAACAAGAGCAGGCCAGGGCCATGACCGGCCGGTGGCAGGGCCAGCCAGCCCTCGTATCCTGGTTCAATCCGGACCCAGCGGGTGTTGACGGGGGAGTTCATCAGGCGGTCTCCGATTCGTTGTCGTGCTCGGCGTCATCCTGCGGCAGCCCCTCGAGCAACCGGCGCGCGGTGTCGCGCATGATCTTGCGCTCCGCCAGTTCCAGCGGGCGGCCCAGGCGCTGGCTCAGACGCAGCAGCAGTTGACGGTCGGCTTCCTGCGGCAGGCCGCGGTGGCGCGGGAGCTGCTCGGTGAGCTCCTCACGGTCGGCATCGGGCACGCCGTCCCACCAGTCCAACACCTCGGCCTGGATCCCCTGGGGACTCATCAGTTCGACCTCACGTGCCGGCTTGCTGGCACCATGCAGCCGGATGCGTCGGTCGGCCTGTCGCAGCAGGCCGGCCCAGGCGGCGTCCGACTTCGCCAGCGCGGCGAGGTCCGAGGCGCTGTCGTCGACCAGCATGTGCACCTGCAGGCCGCGCAGCTGCGCCGCGTCGACGGCGCCGAGCAGGCGGTCGTCGTCGGCCGCCAGCAGCACGTGCGCGCAGGCGCGGTGCTCGGCCAGTTGCATCAGGTCGCGCGCCAGCGCCAGCGACAGCGAGCGGCCGTCGTCGCTGGACTCGGGCAGCACCGGCCGCACGATCTGCCCGTTGACGCTGTCGGCGTCGCTGCGGTGGGTGTACCAGTACACGCGCAGCATGTCGGCATGAACTCCCGCGTCGGCCAGGCTGCCCAGCAGCGCGGCCGGCAGGTGTTCACGCCGCGCACCGCCATGGTGGGCGGTATCGTCCTCCTGCCCGATCAGCCAGGCAAGGAAATGGGCATCGATCAGGGCAATGCAGGACTCGCGTGTCGCATGCCGGGGGTGGGATAGGTGATGGGGAAGGTCTCTGGGGTTCATATATGCGGGTAGTGGGTAGGAAGGCCCGGGCCGGGCAGGCCAGCGGGCAAGCAACGCAATTCAGGCGTAGGCGGTCACCGGCGGGCCGACGCTCACCGATCAGAGGCTGAAGATGGCTGTCCCCCTATCGGCCGTCGTTGCGGCCTGCGGGGCAGTCGATTGACTCGTCCAATCCCCGCGCAAGCTCCCTGTGCCTGCATTATGGAGCCCCGGGTGTTCGTGCAGCTGCCACCTGCTCTCTCGTCCATTGCGCCTGCGCACCCGGGCGGACCGGTGCGGCGACGGTGCACACTTCGGATCTTCTCGACCTTGCACACCCTGCTGCTGCGCCATGACCCTGACTTTGAAGAAGCCTGTGGCCGCTGCCACGCCCATCCACCTGGTCGACCGCGCCGGTCTGGCCGACCGCTTGCCGACGCTGCCCGCCACCACACGCCAGTGGTTGCAGTCCACCGGTTTCGAAGGCGCCCCCGACACGCATGCGCTCGTGCCCGGGCCCGAGGGGCGATTGGGCGAGGTGTGGGCCGGGGTGCGTGCCGCGGCCCATCCCTACGTGCTGGCCGCGTTGCCCCGCGCGCTGCCGCCGGGGCGCTACCGTCTCGGCGACGCCGGGCTGCCGCCTGATGCGCAGGCCGCAGCACTGTCCTGGACGCTCGGGTCCTATGCCTTCTCCCGCTACAAGGCCCCGCGGCGACCCGCGGCAGAGCTGATGCTGCCCGCGACGCAGCCCTCCCGCCGCGGCCAACGGGTCGGTCAGGCGATCACGACCACCCGTGACCTGGTCAACACCCCGGCCGAGGATCTCGGTCCGGCCGAACTCGCGCAGGCGGTGCGCGAGGTGGCGCGCGCGCACGGCGCGTCCTTCCGGGAGGTCGTCGGCGACGACCTGCTGAAAGAGGGCTTTCCGGCCATCCACGCCGTGGGGCGCGCCTCGACCCGCGCGCCGCGCCTGATCGAGTTGGAGTGGGGCGATCCGGCACACCGGCGCCTGACACTGGTGGGCAAGGGCGTGTGCTTCGACTCCGGCGGCCTGGACATCAAGCCGGCCGACGGCATGCGCTGGATGAAGAAGGACATGGGTGGGGCGGCGCACGCGCTAGGCCTGGCCTCGCTGGTGATGGCTTCGAAGTTGCCGGTGCACCTGCATCTGCTGATCCCGGCCGTGGACAACGCGATCGCCGGCAATGCCTTCCGCCCCGGTGACGTCTTCCGCACCCGCAAGGGCCTGCACATCGAGATCGGCAACACCGATGCCGAGGGCCGCGTGATCCTGTGCGATGCGCTGGCCTACGCCGCTGAACGCAGCCCCGAACTGGTGATCGACCTGGCCACGCTGACAGGCGCTGCGCGGGTGGCGCTGGGGCCGCAGTTGCCGGCGCTTTTCTGCCGCCGCACGGACCTGGCGCGGGAACTGGTGGACCGCGGACTGCAGATGGAAGACCCGCTGTGGCATCTGCCGCTGTGGAAGCCCTACCACCCGCTGATCGAAAGCGACATCGCCGACATCGTCAACACGGGCCGCGGCCCCATGGCCGGCGCGGTGACGGCGGCGCTGTTCCTGGAGGACTTCGTACCCGAGGGCCTGGACTGGGTCCACCTGGACCTGTTTGCCTGGAACGACGCCGCCCGT
>CAZFVH010000019.1:0-9463 GCA_964522465.1 uncultured Rubrivivax sp.
TCCCCCCGCGCCCGCCGGGCCGCCCCCCCCCCCCCGCCCGCCCCCCCCCCCCACGGCCGCGGCCATCCGCCAGATCGCTGCCGCCATCCGCGAGCCCGGCGGCGAACAGGCCGTGCAGCTGAAAGTGGCCGAGCGGGCAGTGGACGCCTACGGCGCCCTGGCCAAGGCCAACAACACGATGATCGTGCCGGGCAACATGAGCGAGGTCTCGGCCTTGATCGGCACCGCGATGACTCTGCTCAAGCAACAGCCCCGCAACGCCCCATGAAGGCCCTAAACGTCCTGGGTACCGAACTGGTGCCCTGCTCCTACGACCCGCTGACCGGCTGGTTCCGCGACGGCTGCTGCCACACCGATGCCCACGACACCGGCAGCCACGTGATCTGCGCCCGCATGACCATGGAATTCCTGAACCAGCAGTTCGAGCGCGGCAACGACCTCATCACCCCCCGCCCGGAATACCGCTTCGCCGGCCTGAAGCCCGGCAACCGCTGGTGCGTTTGCGCGCTGCGCTGGAAAGAGGCCTACCTCGCCGGCTGCGCCCCGCCCGTGGTGATGGAGAGCTCGCACCGCCGCGCACTCGACTTCGTGCCGCTGGAGTGGTTGCAGGCGCATGCCTGGCAGCCGGTGGGCTAAACTCTCGGTCTTCGGTGTGGCTCCCCAGTGCCCACCGCGCACCCACCCCGGGTCGCGTCATCCCTGCGGAGGGATGGATGAGTGGTTTAAGTCGCACGCCTGGAAAGCGTGTGTGGGTTAACAGCCCACCGCGGGTTCGAATCCCGCTCCCTCCGCCAGGACATTCCCTCCCCAAGGTGCACGAAGGTGCGGCAAGGGCGCAGCGGAAGTCTCCCAAGTCGTTGATTTGACGACGTTTTCCCCGAGTCCGACACTCATGATCGTGTGCTGAAGGTGCGCTTGCGTGCGCTGGCTCGCTGCGCGATTTCGGGGGAACAGCGGGGGATGGAGATATGCCTCCCCCGCCAAGGGGTGTCACGATGGGTGCCATTGCGGGCGCGGCGGCGGGCTTGCACCGCCTGACTTCCAGGCAGGTGCTGGCGGCCGAGAGCGGGGACTTGAACGACGGCGGGGGCTTGATCCTGCGGGTGGGCGACCGAGGTTCGTCCTGGGTGTTCCGATACACCAGCCCGGTGGGGCGGCGCCGGGAGATGGGGCTGGGCGTCGCCTGGCGCGACAGCCTGGCGCAGGCGGGGCAGAGCCTGGCCTCGGCGCGGGATGCGGCCCAGAGGGCCCGCATGGGCCTGCAGCAGGACATCGACCCGCTTCAAGCCCGCGACGACGAACGCGAGGCCGCCCGTGAAGCGGAGCGTGTCCGTCAGGCCGAGCAGGTCCGCCAGGCGTGGACGTTGTGCCACGCGGCGCGGGACTACCACCGCCGCGTGATCGCGCCCACGCGCACCGACAAACACGCAGCCCAGTGGATCAGCAGCCTGGAGAACCACATCCCGCCCGCGCTGTGGCAAGCCCCACTGCACACGATCACGGCGCCGGCGCTGCTGGCGTCGCTGATGTCGGTCAGCGCGCATGAACGCGCGCGCCGCCACAAGGCTGCCACCATCCCCGAGACCGTGCGCCGCATCCGCCAGCGGCTGGACGCGATCTTCGAGGACGCCATCTTCCACGGCCACGCCGCCTCCAACCCGGCCGCCGCCGTCACGCGCAAGATGCGTGAGGCCACGCCGCGGCGCGCTGTCCAGGGCCGCTTCGCCGCCCTGCCCTACCGCGAAGCGCCCGCCTTGCTGCAACGGCTGCAGGCGCAGCCCGGCACGGCAGCGCGGTGCCTGGAGTTCGCGGTGCTCACCGCCGCACGCACCGGCGAGGTGCTGGGCGCCCGCTGGGGCGAGTTCGACTTCGACGCACGCACCTGGACGGTTCCGGCCAGCCGCATGAAGGCCAAGGCGGAACACGTTGTCCACCTGCCGCCCCGGGCCCTGGAGATCGTGCTGGCGCAACGTGGTCAGGATGGGAATTGGGTGTTCCCGACGACACGCCGCAGCCTCACCGGCCAGCCCATGTCCAACATGGCGCTGCTGGCCTGCCTGGGCCGTCTGGGCGCGCGCGACCGCACGACGGTGCACGGCCTTTGCCGCTCGACCTTCAGCACCTGGGCCAACGAGACCGCCGCCGCCCGCCCCGACGTCATCGAGGCCTGCCTGGCGCACACCGAGGGCAACCGGGTGCGCGCGGCCTACAACCGTGCCCAGTTCACTGAAGAGCGTCGCGCACTGATGCAGGCGTGGTCGGACTATCTGGCGCAGCCCGCCGCCCAGGTAGTGGTCATACGGGCGGCCTGACCCTCGCGCGACCGGGGGGGGGCATCTCCCCCCGGTCGGGGTACCTCAGGCCGGATCCAGGCCTTTCATCGAGGTGCTTTCACCCCGATGCCGCGGCAAGCATGGCACATCACGCAGCCTTGGCGCACGCTACTGACACCTTGCCGCAATCCCGCGACGACCGCAGCGGCGCGCGCGTCCTCACCACAGGAGCCCGCCATGCAGTCCCGCGCCTGCCTTCATCGCACCCTCACACGCACCGACATCGAACGCGTCTTCGGCCTGGATGACCTGTCGACAGCGGATGCCTTCAACGGCAACCTCACGCTGCGCGACGACGGCGTGTGGCGCCGCGAGTTCCCCGACCTGCACCTGAACCCGATGCTCGGCCGCGAGGAGCGGCTCGCCCTGCTCGGACGCCGCCAGGGCTGCCTGTTGGCGCTGCCCTGCAGCGTCGACGAGTTTCTTGCACTGATCGCGGAGGAGGACCTCGACCTCCTCGTCGACGACACGGTGCTCGCATCGCTGCAGACAGGCGGTGCGGCGCCCGCCGTCTCAGCACGCCCGGTGCCGGTGGCCCGGCAGCAGGAGGAGGAGATCCTTCGCTGGCTGCGCGACAACGGCTACGACCCGAAGGCGCTGCCGGAGCCATTGGCAGGACGAGCGTGCCCGGTCAAGGGCGCGGTCAGGCGGGCGATGAGGTTCTCCCGGGCCAGCGTGGACAAGGCCTGGCAGCGCCTGCGCGCCGACGGTCGCCTGGCCAACGGCCGAACCCTGCACCGCCTGCCCTGGCCCAAATAGGCCGAGGGTACAGGCTTGCCCCTCCCGGAGTGCCACGCCGACAGTGGCCACCGTGTCAACACGGTACCCAGGAGGTGCAACGATGAGTCAGGAAGATGTCCTCAACGCGCAACGGGCCCGGCCGCCCGACATGGCGCGTCCCCCCGAACCCAGCGCCACCGGCGTGCCCATCCTGCTGTCCGACGAACAGGCCCGCAGCTTGTTCGGCGTGGGCCTGCGCACCTGGCTGGAGCTGATGGGTCAGGCCTGGATGCCCCAGCCGGTCACGCTCGGCCCACGCCTGCGGCGCTGGGTGCGCGACGAGCTGCTCCACGCCGTGCAGTCGATGCCCCGCAGCGGCAGGCCCCCGGAGCCCGCCCAGTTGCGACGCGCACGCATCGAGCGCATGAAGACCGAAGGGCGCATGGACGCTCCCCAAACGGCCGGCGCTGGCCGGCCCAACTCGAACACAGCCACTTCCAACCCGCGGGGATACACCTCCCGCATCCACCGCATCAAGGGATGACCATGGACCAGAACTTTCTCTCCACCCCCGCGCAAGCCGCCGAAGACGCACTGCTCGGCAAGCTGCGCATCGACCAGAGCTACGTCGGCGAGACGATGGGCGTCAAGAAGCTGCTCATCACCGTGCCGGTGCGCAAGCCCAACCGGGCCGAGTTCTTCCGCGTGCACGCCGCCCATTTCCTGGAGTGCTACATGGTCGAGCTCAAGACCGAGCGCGAGTACTACTTCGTGGTGCCCGAGGTGGCCATGAGCCTGCCGGAGTTCGCCGAGCCGGTGCGGCTGCGCCTGTGCGTGACGCGGCAGGGCACGGCGTTCCTGTGGCCCACCAAGCTGCCGCGCGATGAGCGCCGCGCCGACGCCTGGCGGCAGTCGGCGGCCGAGGCCGCGACGATGGCCGAGTCGCAGTGGCTACGCCTGTCGGCCGACATGTCGCTCGGGGCCTACCAGCCCTACGTGGCGCGCGGCGAGTTCGGCGATCCGAAGTGGCCCGAGGAGACCTGGCCGCAGATCCTGGCGATCGCGCTTCGCGGCAAGCTGGTGGAGTCCGCCGATCACGCCGTCGTGCGCGAGCTGCTGGGCCTGTGATGCACGGCGCCGAGATCCCCCCGGCGCTGGCGCGATTCGCCGAGATCTGGTGCGTGGACTTCGAGTTCACCGCCGGGGCCGGCGAGCGCCCCGAGCCGCTGTGCTGCGTGGCGCTGGAGCTGCGAAGCGGCCGGCAACTGCGGCGCTGGGGGGAGGCGCTGCGCGAGCCCCTGCCCGTCGGTGCAGAGGCACTGTACGTGGCCTACTACGCATCGGCGGAGTGCGGCTGCCACCTGGCGCTGGGCTGGCCGCTGCCCGCGAACGTCCTCGACCTGTTCGCGGAGTTCAGGGTCTACGCCAACGGCCGGGATCGCGACATCGGGGTCGAGGGCGCCTCGCTGCTGAGCACGCTGTCGCACTTCGGGCTCGCGCATCTGGATCCCGAGCTCAAGGCCGTGTGGCGGCAGCGCATCCTGGCGGGCCCGCCCTACTCACCCAATGAGCAGGTCGGCATCCTGGACTACTGCGCCAGCGATGTGCACGCCCTGCGCGAGCTGCTGCCGCGGCTGGTGGTGCGCCTGGAACAGCGGCCCCACTGGCTGGCACACGCCCTGCTGCGCGGGCGCTACATGCGTGCGGCAGCCCGCATCGAGCACGTGGGCATCCCCGTGGACGCGAAGACCCTGCAGCGTCTGACGCGGCAGTGGGAGCCGCTCAAGCGGGCACTGATCGACCGCATCCGCTCGGACTACCCCTTCTTCGAGGGCCCGACCCTGAAGATGGCCCGCTTCGAGCAGTGGCTGGCCGAGCGCGGCATCGCCTGGCCGCGCACCGACAGCGGCCGGCTCAGCCTGACGCAGGACGTCTTCAAGGAGATGACGCGCGCGCACCCGGTGATCGCTCCGGTACGCGAGGTGCAGCAGAACCTGGCCAAGCTGCGCATCACGGATCTGGCCGTCGGCGGTGACGGGCGCAATCGGGCACTGCTGTCGGCCTTCCGGGCGCGCACCGGACGGAACCAGCCGGCGGCGTCGAGATTCATCTTCGCGCCGTCGGTGTGGCTGCGCAGCCTGATCCAGCCCGAGCCCGGCATGGCGCTGGCCTACGTGGATTTCAGCAGCCAGGAGGTGGGCATCGCCGCGGCGCTGTCAGGCGACGCCGCCATGATGCGCGCCTACGCCGACGGCGACCCCTACCTGGGCTTCGCAATCGATGCCGGGCTGGCGCCAGCAGACGCCACCAAGGCCTCCCATGGCGCCTTGCGCGGGCGCTGCAAGTCGATGGTGCTGGGCACGCTGTACGGGATGCAGGAGGCCTCGCTCGCCGCGGCGATGGGGGTTTGCATCGCAGAGGCGCGGGCCATGCTGCAGGCGCACCGCAGGACCTACGCCACCTTCTGGGACTGGAGCCAGCGGCTGCGCGACGTGGCGATGCTGCGCGGCCACATCGACACCTGCTTCGGCTGGCGCCTGCACGTGAGCGGCGACACGCGGCCCACCTCGCTGATGAACCACCCGATGCAGGCCCACGGCGCGGAAATGCTGCGCCTGGCGTGCTGTCTGCTCACCGAGGACGGCGTCGATGTCTGCGCGCCGGTGCACGACGCGGTGCTGATCCAGGCCGAGGCCTCCCACATCGACGAGGCGGTGGCCCACACACGCCACCACATGGCGCGCGCCGCACGCATCGTGCTTGGCGGTTTCGAGATCCGCACCGACGCCGACGTCATCGTCCACCCACAGCGGCTACGCGACGATCGCGGCGAAGCGATGTGGAACACCGTGGCCGAGTTGCTGGCCGGGCTGGACGGGCAGCCAAGGCCGATGTGAAGCGCTTGGAAAACGTGAATCCAAGCGGCCAGCGGACCCAACGACTCCTCCCAAAACGCGGGACAGAAAAGGACGTTTGCCTCCTCGAATCTGCACACCCGTCCTTTCCCTTTTCCCTTTTGTTCCCTCTACTCTCTCTATACAGGAGCCTCGACATGCTGGATCGACCCGTCGACACCCCCACCCTCAAGCATCTGAAGGCACTGCGCCAGCGCCGAATGACGCAGCCCTACGTCTACCGACTCACCGACGAGCAGGTGCGCCGCGCACGCCGGGACGACCTGCCCGACAGCGCGCTGCTGGCGCTGGCCGCGATCACGGCCGCCGCCTACGGCGCCCGGCGCCGCGACTGGGTGACGCTGCCCGCGCGCACGGTGGACGCTATTGGGCGGGGCTACCGGTGGTGGCATCGCGCCACCAGCGCGCTGCTGGCTGCAGGCCTCATCGAGTGCGAGCGGCACGTCGGGAGGCTGCCGAGGTATCGGCTGCCGGCGAAGCACGGTAGCGGTGAGAGCGCCGACAGCATGGATGAGGCGGCCCCGCGGTAGGCAAAACGCCTTGGCGGTGGATTTCGGTTTCAGACGAAGGCGTTCATGCCCAGAGGTGGATACCGACCCGGCTCAGGCCGCCCACGACGGCGGCCGATCGCGGAGCGGATGCTGCGCATCGACGTGCGGCCCTGGCGGCGCGAGGGCCTGCTGGTCGAGGGCACGCAAGGCGTGGTCGAGTGGCGCTGCGACAGCACCGAAGGCGGCGTCTTGCGGCAGACGGGCTTCACGACCGGAGCGGGTGAGGTGTCGTTCAGCCTCGTGACTGACACCGGTCCGCGCTACCAGCGCGTTTGCCTGGCCACGGGTGGGTATCGCTTCGGTGGCGTCCGGCAACACTGGTTCGTCTGCCCAAGCTGCCAGCGGCGTATCGCAATCCTTTACGTCGGTGCCGACAGGCTGGCATGCCACAGATGTCTCGGCGTGGCGTATGCCAGTCAGTCCGGGAGTCGGCTGGCGAATGCATGTCGCCAGCTTCGCAAGATCGAAACGCTCCTCGGGCCTGGCAGATCCCGGCCGGCAGGGATGCGGCAGAGGACCTATCGGCGGCTGATCGGTGTGGCGACGGCGCTGGACCACATAATCGGTAATCGCGTGATCGACATCACCTTGGGCATCGGCAGTCGCTGATCAGGGAAAGAGCAGGGCCACGAAAGTGCGACAAGCCGGGGCCTTTGAACGAACAAGGCGGCGCTGGCTCCCCGGAACGGCGCCCCACCAACGACGGCTACGCAAAGTCCGCGATTCGGGCCCGCGCTTCGAGTGCAGGCTGCGGTCGAGCGCTTTTGGTTTCCCTCAATCCGCATGCACAAGGGTCTACCGCCATCCTCGGCGCCATCAACTTCACCAAGGATACGCAGTCGGGTCGGCTGAACCTCAGCACCACGGTGCCGGCAGGGCGCAAGCGTGAGGGCGCCGACGGCGTCTTCCGGCGCTGAGTGTCATCCACCGCCAAGACCGCGGTAAGCAAGCCGCCGCCCGACAGTCGATCGCGGTGTGGAAGCATTGGAGTTCAGCATATATTGCCTGAAATTTTGTGGGCTCCATCGCGTATCCATCGAACCTTTACCCAGTGACCCGACCGCCATGCCAGCCTCGCTCAGCCCTCTACTTGTCTATGGCACCGGCCTGACCCACCAATTGGTGCCGGCGAAATCCGACGATCGTGCCGCAGTGCCGAGACCCGACGGATTGAGCCATCTGGTGAACTGGGGTGCGCTTCTTCAGGAGGTTGCCCTCAGCGAAGGGCTCGCGGAGGCGTGGACACCTCATCTCTCGAGCCGCCCAACCCTGCTCTGGGACGAGCTGGTGCGCTCTCGGGTGGCCCGCCTTGGCGACGCGGAAAGCCCTGAAAGAGCCTCGAAGTCAGAACAGGTGCTTCGCCTGCGAGTAGCCAACCTGTTGACGACTGCGGTGGACAGCGTTGCCCCTCAGGTGGATCCCGAGCCGCTGCACACCCTGCTGATGATGACAGGCGCGCACGTGGTGTCCCTGAACTTCGACACCTTGCTCGTGGCCCACGAGGCACGCGAGCATCGAGTGCTGGCGCCCAAGGGCCCAGACGAAAAGATCCATCGGATCCACGTTCATGGCAAGACCATCTGGTACCCACACGGTTGCGTCCTGGCCCCTCGATCGATTCGTCTGGGTCTGCGTGACTACGGGCTTCAATCCGGCCAATGGGAACATCTCTTCCGAAACTTCAAGAAATTTGAACGCATCACGACGGGCAAGCGCGACGGTCCTCTTGATCAAGAGTGCTACGCACGCCTACTAAGCGCACTTCACAACCAAGCTCAGACGCCGTCTGATATCACCCTCATGGGCCACTTGCTTCTGGCGCCCATGATCTTCTTCGGTGTGGGGCTCAGCGATAACGAATGGGGCTGGTGGTGGCTGATGAATCAGCGTGCCCGCAATCTGGCGCGGATCGCCCCGCGCCATCGCCCAGCCACTGTCATCGTGCGTCGATCGGATGCAGATGACAGCGCATTCTTGGCCGGCAAGCCCGCGGGACTGACACCTTTGTTCGTTTCGGATTGGAGCATGGGTTGGCGCGCATTGATGGAATGGCTCGATCGCCACCAGTAGGCCGACGTGGCATCAAATGTGAGGAGTTGACTGGCTCATGACCACCAAGCACATCGTTCTTATCGACGGTCGCGTCACCGAACATGAAGCCTTGGTTGAGGGCTTTGGCACAGAGATACAGTGGTTCTACCTGGGCGGTGACCGCGACGGCATCGAACAGATGCGCCAAGTTCTGGCGGGCTACAGCGAGTTGTCATCGATCCACGTCATCAGTCACGGGACGGAAGGCACGCTGCAACTCGGCAGCACTGTTCTGAATCATGAATCGTTGCAGATTCATGCTGCTGCGCTCGCAAGTATTGGCGCAGCGCTAACGGACCAGGGTGATCTGCTATTGTATGGATGCGAAGTGGCAGCAGGTCAAACGGGTGCGTCCTTCGTCGACGCCCTAGCGGCAGCCACTGGTGCGGATGTGGCTGCGTCAGATGACATTACTGGCCAAGGTGGCGACTGGGATCTGGAAACTGCCACGGGCGCCATCGAAGCCGCTAACGTTTTGGCATCCTTCACTAATGTTCAGTCATTCGCTGGCAGCCTGAGTCCTTTCGTCTCGACTCAGCCTGCGGCGTTTCTGGAGGACGCATCTACCAGCTTCGACTTTGTCCTGTCCGTTGCGCCAGCATTCGAAGTTCAACTCAATGTGTCGCTGGCGACAGGTTTGAGCTGGAGTGACGGCAGTACCACGTCCCGCTTGTTTACGTTCACGTCGACCAACTGGTTCAATTACCAAAAAATCGTTTTCAAAGCTGTCGATGACCTGTCGATAGAAGGGGATCTTCCGCACCTAGTTACGCTGACGCTACAGAGTCCAGATCCCTTCTTCAACGGTCTGAGCGAGACGCTGCAGGTCTCGGTGATCGACAACGACTTCGTG